>SFLA01000075.1 GCA_004553575.1 Clostridiales bacterium | reverse complement strand
TTTGCACCTACAAATTCTGATTTGTTGGTTTGGCCGGTTTCATTTTATCACATAACGGTATAGAATACAAGAACAGCCACAGCAGTACATACCGCTGTGGCTGTTAACTGTTCTATGAACACCGCCCTTTGCCGAGAGGGCTTTTCTGTATTACCTACGTTTTCTTATTTCTTTTTTTTGGCTATAAGTAATACCACTGCAACAACTATGGCTGCTGCAACGACTGCGGCAATTACATATATCACGGTGTTGTCGGAAGCGGGCTCGGCTCCGGAGACTTCTGACACAGCCGCAGAGGACTCCGCGTTTTCGGATTCGGCGGGAGCCGAGACATTATCCTCAGTGGACTCCGTATCCGTAGAGGCTTCTCCCTCGGAGACCGCCTCGGAAGGATCTGCAACGGAACCGGTGCCGTCGCCGTAAACCGCAAGCTCGGAAACGAACATGAACACCCCGCTGCCGGCGGTGTGGTTGAACACGTACTTTATGTAGCGTGCCTCGACCGCGTTGTCGAGATCAAGAACCGCCCAATCGATCATCTCGGGGCCGTAGGTAAGGCTTCCGAGCTCGGTGTAGGAGGATCCGTCGGAGGAGCACAGAACGACTATAGACTCGGGAGAAGCGATTCCGGAAGCACCCTGGGCGTTCCAGATATGCGCCTGTATTGAAGTGATATCCGTACGAACGGCGCCGAGGTCAAGCACTATGGTTCCGGTAATTCCGTCAAAGTTATTGTTCTCGCTGTCGTTATTCCAATAGAATCCCGCCCATTTGTTGTCGTAGCTGTTGGTGCCGATAACACCGTCGATAACGTTGCCGTTATACTGTTCGAGATATGCAGGTACGCCGGATACTTCAACTCCTTCTTCGAGAGCGTAATTGGTTTCGCCTTCGGCAAAAGCCGTTATGCAGAGAACCGAGAGAGAAAGCAGAACGGTGAGAGCGATTGATAATGCTTTTTTCATCTGATTTACCTCGTTATATTTATTTTTTTGGTTTTATTTTCGTAGCGCGGTAAAATATCGTAGCGCAGAAACGCTATAAGTATGGAAGAAGTCGAAAACAGCTCGGTTGCTATACCTGCCCAGGAGCCGGAGTGTATATTATACGCGAGCCAGAGCCACGATGCGGGGAGAGTGAGCGCGCGCACGACAACGGGATTGTCCGCCCACAGCGAAAATGAAGTAAAAAACATCGCTGCAAGCGTGAGCAGACTCCACCAATCGTTCCAGAAGACTGCGGCGAGCACGACGGAGATGCCGCAGAAAACAAACGGCCACCATTTGTGAGACGCCCATCTTTTTTCCGATTTGAAGGTGAACACGCACGAACGGAAAACGCCTACGGCGTTCATTGCCATTCCGCTGACCGCGCCGAGCATTGTGAAATGTATCGCAAAGATAAGGCATGTCAGGCCCTGAAACGCCGAAATACGCTTCTGCCTGTTCTGCTGAAATGTATAAATGACTACTGCCATGCCCAGGAAACCCACTGCCTGGGCGGCATAATATATCATAAGATATCACGCCCTTCCAAGCACAGATTGTATACCGCTTTAACCGAAAAGTCAAGAGTTATCCGGCAGAATCCTCCAGCTTGATAAGAGGCTCCATATACTGTTCGCGGCGGCGCGAAAGCTCATCGGAATACTCCTGCTTGGAGCCCTTGTGAAGCTCGCGCAGGTACTGGTGATGGTTGGCCATGATTTCTTCATTGTCACGGGCAAGCATAAGCAACGCAACCGACGAGCACTGATCGGACGCGCGTTCGAGATAAGTAAGCGTCTCAACAAAGATAATACCGGCTCCGACGGTGCATTTGCCCGCTTTAAGACGCTCTATATGTCTGTCCTTCAGCAGTGCAGTCATATCGTCGATGACCTCCTCGAGAGGCTCGACTCGCTGTGCAGAGGAAATATCTCCGGTTTCGACCGCGCCGACGGTTAAATCAAGTATCTCTTTAACCGCGCCGCAGATAAGGTCGAGCTCGCTGAGCGCCTGACCCGAGAAGGCAATTCCCTGTTCCTTTATATCACGTGCATGCTCGAGTATATTCGTTGCGTAATCCCCGATACGCTCGAAATCGGTGTTTATCTGCATAAGACGGTTGACCGACCGGTTCTGCGCGTTCGATTTGGTATGCTTTGAAAGCCGCACGAGGAAGTTGTCGCACATATCGGTAAACGCATCGATCTGATCTTCGGTCTCGAGTATTTCGGCGGCGGTTTTATCCGAATACGAATGAAGCAGAACAAAGCTTTCGCAAAGGCTTGCGACAGCCATTTTTCCCATTGCCGCTATACCCTTTTCAGCCTCGGACACGGCTATATCGGGTGAAACAAAAAGATTGTCGTCGAGCACCTTAAGCGCCGCATACTTTGGCTTTACGGGATCGTCCTTAACTATTCTTTTGCTCATTTTAACAAGCAGATTGACGCCCGGCACAAGCAGCACTGCGGTTACGAGATTGAACAGTGTCTGGAAATTTGCAATGTCGCCGCTGTTAACGATTTTTGTCCATAGATCGGGAAACAGACCGCTGTAACGGAAGACGGTCATGCCTATCATAAATACCACGGTACCGAATACGTTGAAAAGAATATGTACAACTCCCGTGCGCTTGGCGTCCTTTCCGGTGCCGATAGAGCACACCATGGCGGTGGTGACGCAGGTTCCGAGGTTAATACCCATAATTACGGGATATACGAGTGAAAAGGATATTGCACCGGTTGAAGACAGAGCCTGAAGTATACCTACAGTTGCGGAGGAACTTTGAATGATTACTGTTATTACGAGACCGATTATTATACCGAGAACCGGGATATCCGCAAACTCTCTCATCATATCGGTGAACACCTGAGAATTCTCGAGCCCGCTTACCGAATTCGTCATGCTCATAAGTCCGCTGAACAACACTCCGAATCCGACAAATATCTCGCCGGCGTTCTTTACGCGGCTGCGCTTGAAGAACATCAGAAGCATGATTCCCACAATGAGCGAAACCGGCGCGAGGGTGGACGGCTTGAACACCTCGAGCACGGCGTTGCCGGACGAATCGATATCCATGAGACGTATCATCTGGGCGGTTACGGTTGTTCCTATGTTTGCTCCCATAACGATACTCGCCGCCTGTTTAAGGTTGAGCAGTCCGGCGCCGATAAGTCCGACGGTGAGGACTATCGTAGCGGTGGAGCTTTGTATTACGGCGGTGACCAGCATACCGGTAAGTACGCCGAACACGACGTTGTGAGTCAGCTTGCCCAGCACCTTTTTAATTGCTACGCCGGAACTTTTTTTAAGACCTCCGCCCATGATCTCCATACCGTAGAGGAACATCGCGAGGCCTCCGAAGAGGGTTATAAAATCAAATACATTCATAATTTAACCGTCCAAACAAAAAACACATCGCGCGGCAGAGCCGCATATCTACCCTATTGTAAAAGTGCCGAGGCAATGACGCTTGACCATAATATAGTCGATCGCGGTAACGGCTCCGTCGCCGTTTACATCGGCAAGAATGTACTGCAAATCGCTCGCCGGATAGGTGCCGAGGAATATGCGTTTTATCATAAGATAATCCGCTGCGTCCACCATTCCGGACATGTTCACATCGCCCGCGCCGTAAGACACTTCGTTCGTAACGCCGACGGCAAATTCCGAAACAAAATTATGCACATATGCGCCGGAATCGAACTCGGCTTTTACGAATCTGCCCGAAACCTTATACCCGGGGGCGGCGAAGGCATAACCGTAACCGTCGCCGGTGCAGATACGCACGGGGACAGTACACACCTCCGTATATTCTGCGCCGTCTTCCGATACCGAAAAGGTTACACTCGAGGGATTTGAAATACCGTATGAGTGCTCGCGAC
The DNA here is from genome assembly GCA_004553575.1 of Clostridiales bacterium. Taxonomy (GTDB): domain Bacteria; phylum Bacillota; class Clostridia; order Oscillospirales; family CAG-382; genus SFLA01. The sequence goes on along the minus strand of SFLA01000075.1, from coordinate 346 downwards.
CGAACTGCAGCGCAAAATAGCCGAGATTACCGTACTGCTTTCCGAGATCTATTATGGCAAAAAACCGTTCGCCTTCCTCCAGATACGGAGCGTACATATCGTGCCATTCGGTGCCGATAACACTGCTGCCGAGCACCCCGTCGGTAAGCTCGGTGCCGGAAATATGCTTGTAATCCAGGTCTCCGCCCATCGCGGTATCCGTAAACGGAAGTGACGCGGTATAGCTGCAGCCGATCGAAACTATGTCACGTCCGCCGAAGAAATCGATATCGGTTACGGGATCGGCGCAGACCGCAAGCTCCGACACGAATACGAAGCTGTACCCGGTGGGCTGAGAAAAGACTGC
>SFLA01000074.1 GCA_004553575.1 Clostridiales bacterium | reverse complement strand
CAGAATATAGGTGCGGCTCTGACTGTATGCGGAACTGTTGCACTCACCCCGGACGCAAAGCAGCCTTTCGAGATAAAGGCGGAAAGCATAGAAATATCCGGCGGTTCAACTCCTGATTATCCTCTTCAGCCCAAACGTCATTCTCCCGAATTTCTGCGTTCGATAGCACATCTGCGCCCCCGTTCAAATACTTTCAATGCGGTTTTCAGAGTGCGTTCGGTTGCGGCACAGGGCCTGCATAAATTCTTTTCTGAAAACGGATTCGTTTACGTGCATACTCCGCTGATAACTACCAGCGACTGCGAGGGAGCAGGGGAGATGTTCCGCGTAACAACGCTCGACGCCGGCAATCCTCCGCGCACGGAAGACGGCGAGGTGGATTTTACACAGGACTTCTTTTCGCGTCCTACTTCTCTAACGGTTTCCGGTCAGCTTAACGTAGAATGCTTTGCAATGGCGTATTCAAATGTATATACCTTTGGCCCTACCTTCCGTGCGGAGAAGTCAAATACACAGCGTCACGCCGCAGAGTTCTGGATGATCGAGCCGGAGATAGCTTTTGCAGACCTGGAGGACGATATGGATCTGGCTGAGCGTATGACCAAATATGTAGTGTCGTATGTACTCGATAACTGCCCGGCGGAAATTGATTTCTTCAATAAGTTCATAGATACCGGTCTTAAAGAACGCCTTACGTCGCTAATATCTTCGGAATTCAAGCGCATATCATATACTGAAGCGATAGAGCTTCTGTCGAACTCAAACGAACGCTTTGAATTCACTCCGTATTGGGGCTGCGACCTACAGACGGAGCACGAACGCTGCCTGACCGAGCGTATTTTCCACGCACCCGTATTCGTATATGATTATCCGAAGGAGATTAAGTCCTTCTATATGCGCCTTAACGATGACGGAAAGACTGTTGCCGCAGCAGATATGCTCGTTCCCGGCGTAGGTGAACTGATCGGAGGTTCTCAGCGTGAGGAGAGATACGAGGTTCTGTTAAACCGTATCAATGAACTCGGTTTGGACATCAGCTCATACGATTGGTACCTTGATCTTCGCAAATACGGCGGAGTTAAACACGCCGGCTTCGGAATAGGGTTCGAAAGACTTATTATGTATATTACCGGAATGTCGAACATAAGGGACGTCGAGGCGTTTCCCCGTACCTTCGGCAGCGCGGAATTCTGACAGATCGGAGAATGGATATGGAGCTTGATATAAACGCGCTTCGCACCGAATACGAGGAGTTTGCCTCACGGGGTATGAAGCTTGATATGTCCCGCGGAAAGCCTTCAAAGGAACAGTTGGATACCATGGAGCGTCTACTGACGGCCGTGACCTGCAATGCCGACTGCATTTCAGAGAACGGCGTTGACTGCCGCAATTACGGCGGGCTCGACGGCATTGACGAGGCAAAACGTCTGTTTGCCTCGATGCTCGGACTTACCATGCCTGAGATCATAGTCGGCGGAAATTCATCGCTTAACCTGATGTACGATACGGTCGCCCGCGCAATGAGCCACGGAGTGGTCGACGGCATGAAGCCCTGGGCAAAGTATGACAAAGTGTCTTTTCTCTGTCCGGTACCGGGATATGACCGTCATTTTGCCATATGCGAATACTTCAATATCAATATGATCAATGTACCGATGACATCAGAAGGCCCCGATATGGACATCGTAGAGCGTCTTGTCGCCGAAGACGAGACGATAAAAGGAATATGGTGTACGCCGAAGTATTCCAACCCGACCGGTATTACTTATTCCGACGATACCGTACGAAGGTTTGCATCCATGAAGACCGCGGCAGCCGATTTCAGGGTTTTCTGGGATAACGCATATGTCTGGCACGATCTTACAGAACACCCGGATTATCTGCTCGAGGTACTTAATGAAGCGAAGAAATACGGAACCGAGGACAGATTCTTTATCTTCGCCTCGACATCAAAAATAACCTTCCCCGGAGCCGGTATTTCGTGCATTGCTTCAAGCAGTGCGAACGTAAAACGTATACTGCGCGAGCTCAGCGTCCAGACAATAGGTCACGATAAGATTAATCAACTGCGCCACGCACGCGTATTTCGCACTTTTGACGACATAAAGGAGCAGATGGCGGTACATCTTAATTTAATCCGCCCGAAATTCAAGCTCGTGCGCCGTTACTTCCGTACCGAGCTTTCCGGGATTCCCGGAGTGAGCTGGACCCGTCCCAACGGCGGTTATTTTATAACTCTTTATACGCCCAAGCATACAGCAAAGCGTATTGTTGCGCTTGCCGCGGATGCCGGTCTTAAGCTGACTCCCGCCGGAGCAACACATCCGTACGGTGTTAACCCGGACGACGACGTAATACGTATTGCGCCCACCTATCCGCCGCTTGACGAGCTGGAGCGAGCACTTCCGCTTTTGTGCTGCTGCATAAAACTGGCATGTGCCGAAAAGCAGAGCAGTTTGATTGATTGAATGTTGTTTGTTGTTTTTATCAATAACCTATTGAATTGAATCAACCGATATGTTATTATTAGACAAACAGATTAAACACCGGAGGAACCGATGAACAGAGTATCCCGTTTTTGTTCTTTTGCAGTGTTGCTGTGCGTACTTTTTACGGCGGTATTCGGCTCTGTCTGCTCTGCTGATACACTTACCAATATTGCCGCCGGAAAAAGCTATACGGTCGAATTCGCTCAGCCTATAGATAATGCCTTTCCCGCTAAGGCATATAAGCCCGAAGGCAAGCTGACCGACGGGCTGACCGCTTCGGCATCTCTCGGAGATTCCAACTGGCTGCATCTGTACCGCGGTATGGAGGTTTCGGTTACCATCGATCTCGGTGAGACAATGGCTGTCGGCGGCTTCGAGATGTCGATGCTGAATTATAATTCTGCAGGCGTACATCCCTCAATGTATGTGAATATGCTTGTAAGTACCGACGGCGTTTCCTTTTCAACTGTACTCACCTGCGAGGATTCTGACAGTGTATGGTCGCAGAAGAACGCTGTTATCGATTATTCCGCCAACAGCGATACGCTGTATTCGGCGCGCTATGTGCGCCTCGTCTTCAACAGCATGGTAAATACATATGTTGATGAGATTGCAGTATACGGCAAAGAATCTGACGGCAGCGAGACTGTGGCCGTTCCTGACAATCCGACAGAATACAAGAACAGCTTTTGCTCCGAAGTTGACGGTAATACAAATATCGTGCTGCTATATACGGGCGAGTACTACGGCGGATCAAAAACCGGTATCGGTTCGTTATCGGCAGAACAGATAAAACCTTATTTTGCATACACCGATGCCACGGGAAATGTTTCGGATACCATGTTCGATTCTATACTGTTCCTTCCTCTGTTTCCGGGTGATGATTTCGATTACAGCTTTCAGAAAGCCGACGGTTGGGAAGCGTATATCGACAATCTGCTCGGTACAGAGAGCGGTACCAATATATCGGCTCTGGATAAACTGGTAGATGAATACCGCACGGTACTCGGTCTGTCTGACGATTATACATATCCGATATATGTCGCCATTCCTTATGTTGAGTTCAGCGCAACGGATGTTTTCGATGCGACCGGAGTCCGCGGAGCGACCCGTCCGGACGGTCTTGACAGTCGGTTATCAATTGTTAAATGGTTTGTGGATGAGTTTATTTCCCGCCTTGACGCTTCCGGAATCAAAAACGTGTCGCTTGAGGGCTTTTATTGGTATTGCGAGGGGATAGGCTACGCCGACAGCGACCACGAAGCCGCCTTTGTCACCGCTTCAAACGATTATGTCCATTCACTCGGGTATTCATCAATCTGGATTCCTTATTACGGTTCTCCGGGCGTTGACCACTGGGAGGAGCTCGGATTTGATGCGGTTACTCTTCAGCCCGGTTATGCTTTTGATTCTTCGAATTCCGTTACCGGAAAGAGAGATCCTGCCTGCGTGGAGGATACCATTGAATACGCACGCAAATACGGACTCGGTCTCGAATTCGAGCTTGGGAGCAACTGTACCACCCTTGATGAGTTCAATGTGTATTACCGGTATCTGTACGACGCCTGGCGTCTCGGCGTTATGGAAGACGGTATAACCATGTATTATCAGGGCGGCGGGCCCGGTTCATACTATACAATGTCACACTCGTACAATTCTTTTTCCCGCCGCGCCTACGATCTGACTTACAAGTTTCTAAAAAAGGACTTTGCAAGTTATTCGCCGGACATTGAAGAAGGACAGATTATAGAA
>SFLA01000073.1 GCA_004553575.1 Clostridiales bacterium | reverse complement strand
CGGAACTATCCCGACATAGCCCCAATAGAAGAGGCCGTACAGGAAATAATTCTTTGCCCAGTTGAGCGGCATTTTCCAGCGGAAAACCGACATTGCTTTTTGCAAGAGATACCGCTCGAAAAAGCTGTGCAGCGCGGTGTTTCTGACGTGGACAGTCGACGGTGACGTCGTGCTCGATGCAACGTTAATTTGACGGTAGGAATAAGGCGGATTTGTCAAAGTTTGCCACCTCCAAATTTAAATAGTAACCATGCGGGAATTTTGAAAAAGTCCTCCCACGCTCTCGCGTAGGAAATTCGCGTGTTTTGCGTCGTTGTTCCGGGGTCTGCCGGATGCTCGTAAAACCATAACCAGTATCTTGTCAGAACGTCAACCGGCAGACTGGAAACAAGGAACTCGGAAAGGGTGATCGGAGGGTCGATTCCGAGCTCTGCATTTCTGAACCATTGCAGATCGTTGACGGCCTCGAATGAAATTCGCTGCATTTGCGCGTTGCCGTTGTTTTCCCATCCGTCTCCCCACCACTCGGAGTATTTTGTGTACGGCGTCCACTGTGTCAGCCCATAACCTCCTGCATACGGCGTCAAATTCTCCCATATTCCGGGGTTAATTCCCGATTCCGCTTGTATGTTTCCGAGCATAGCAAAAATAGCGTTGCTGCTCCACCCTATCGAGAATCCGCGTCCGCGAAATATTCGAGCGTTGTTCCGCATCTCGGCGGTTGTGAGATATCGGTTTCCGGCGATCCACTCACTCATAATACGCTCCGTTCATCAACAGGCGGTTTATCGTGTCGCGTTCCGTGTCGGTACGGCCTCCGGAGAACTGCGGCGAGGCGATCTCGATATAGCCGGGAATGGTGGAGATTTTCCGAACCTCGCAAAGAGGCCGCCCTACTTCGTCGTTGTTCTGCGCTGCGATTCGCGAGAATGTGCCGGTCAGCCTCACTGGGAAATATCCGGCTGTATAAGTACCATTCGAGCCGAGAGACTGTAGAGGCGACACTTTCGATAGCATATAAGCGCCAACGCCCTTAGCAAACGACATAAATGTATTTTCGAGCCGATCTACAACATTACCCTGCGGGTTATCGAATTTCACACCGAACAAGGACTCGACGCCGCTTTCGAGAGCTTCAGCGCCCGCAGCAACAAGGCCCATCGAGGAATTAGCGATCTGCACAGGGACACCGACCTGAGAGCGCAGCACGTTACAGTAACCAACCGTTCCCCCCGATAGCGCGTTCGCTCCAATTCGAAGCGTTCCCTCGCCGGTAATACAGTCAACCGTCCACTGAAAATCGAGCAGATCGCAGTCAACCAGAGCCGAGGCAGGAATAGTGACCGCGCCGAATGGCTGGAAGTCGAGATAGTACTGTGAGTACGGTTCTGCAAGCAGCCAATATCCGCGTGTCAGCGCGTCCGGGTGCTTCGGAACAGAAATTGTGAGAGAACCGCCAGAGCGGATAGTCGCCGACAGTTTTTTAGCGGTTGCTGAAACCTCCCACCACCCGACCGGAATCGTCGTAACATTTCCGCTTGTAGGCGGCTGCACAGGAATCCATATGCACGATGAAATGTAGCTGAACGGATTAAACAGTACTTTTGTAAGCTGCTCGGAAATGTCGGAAATGCTGCCGAGATAGTCCGTAGAAGAAAGCAGTTTAGCAGAGAACGCCCGAAACTCTGCGTTGGTCATTACGTAGTAAGAGACCGCGCCGACACTGTTCGCGTCGCTGTTGATGACGCCGACGACATAATAACCGTTTGCAACGCTCGACGCAAACGGGTTATTTGTGTTTGTCTCGACGGCATACGAAACACCTACCTCCGACACCGCCGCCGGGTCGGGGATGCGGCCATTCTGCGCGGCGCTCGACCGGTTAATCATGCACGTCATTTCGCCGATCTCCGAGCGATATGTTCCGAGCACGTCAACGGTCAAATCTGCCTCCCAAAGACCGCGCAGGAATCGCCAGTTTTCCACGAAATAAAAGCGGTCGAACTCGGCGATCTTTGCATAGCTAAGATTCTGCGGATTTATCGGCGGTTTCAGAATGATTGTAGGTTTGAGAAGCCCCGAACCGTCGAGCAGCTCGCACGAAAATTCTATATCCGCAAGATCGCCGGGAATTTTAGTCGAATTTGTTCTTTTTGAGAACGTGTAAAATTTAACCGTGTAGGCCATGGCTGCCCTCCAATGAGAAATGCCGCGCAGCGGATGATATGCTGCGCGGCTGCTGCGTGTTAGTCGAGCGTGAACACGACCGCGTTTTCGGTGAAATCGTTCCAATAACGATCTTGGAAATTCCAGAACGTGTTAGCGTAGCGGCCGCGGGGATTGTAGATGCTGCCGACATCGTAATTGCATACGGAAATACCGGCGGCCTCCTCGTCCATGAGCACGGCGAACACGTTCGCAACGTCAACCTGTGTCGTTTCCGTCGTGATCGAGCCGTCGGCGGCAATATAGGACGGTTTCGCGGAAACTTTGTCCGGGGTCTTGATAGACTGCCAGAAATTGACGATCTCATTCGAGGCGTCCCGGAGATAGTTTTCGTGGTAGGTATCAGCGAGAACCCGCGCCTCCGTCTCGAATTTGGCCGGGGCGTACATGAAAACTTTCTGCTTTGCCATAGGAGTATGGCGGATAAAATTCCCAGCGGTGACGTTCGTGTGGAAATTGATGCTGCGTTCGGTCATAAGGGACGAAATGGACGCGATCCGCGCGTAGACCCACTTCATGAACGCGGGGAACACGTTCGGCGCCTGAATGGTCGTAGCTGTATACTCGCCGCCGGTCGCCGTGTTGTACTCGGTAAGCAGGTGGATGTTCTGCTGCGCGTTGGCCTGCTTCGCAATACCGGCGATGAGGTTTGCCATCGTCGCTCGCGCCGTGGTCTCGTGATCCTGTTCGATCTGGTCGGACACGTTCTGCATCTGTCCGGCGACGAACGACGCGAACTCGTCCGGGGACGTAAACGCCGCGTCGAGCTGATCGCGGAAAACGGTCGTCTTGCGCTCGTAGTCGGTGCGGCCGTAGAAATTGGTCTGTATGATTTTCGGCTTGCTGACGATGAACGGGTCGACGCTCGAAGCGTCAGCGGGAGCAAGACCGGCGTCATCAACGGGGTCGCTGTCCAGATAGCTGATCTTGCGGACGTGATTTCCCCATTTACGGGAATCGACGAACAGACCGCCGAACTTGCGGGTATACGGACGCACGGAAAAGATCGTGCGCGCGAGAACCTGCGAGATCGCATTCATGGCAGGCTCGTATCCGGTTTTGAGCAGCGTCTGCCCGACGCTGACAAACTCGCCGGTATTGATAGGCGCTTGGACGCTCTGTCCAGTCGCCTGATGCAGCATTTCGGCGAGCGTCGCCGAGAGCTGCACGAATTCAAGGTTGTTTACATTAGGCATTATTTTTTCTCCCCTCCGTTAATAAGATTTGTAAGATATGCCTCCGCAATCTCGCCCGGAGACTGCGGCGGCGTTTCGCGCGAGATGGTCAGAATGTTGTGCTGCTGAACTGCTCCAAGAAGCTCCGCAATTTTCTGATTAAGCGCCGCGAGCTCCTGATTTGTCGGCGTCGGAGCGGCAGGACCTGCCGGAACTTCCGGAGCTGCCGGAGCTGCCGGAGCTGCCGGAGCTGCCGGAGCTTCCGGAGCTTCCGGAGCTGCCGGAGCTGCCGGAGCGGCCGGAGCAGCCGGAGCGGCCGGAGTTTCCGGCGTCAGAATGCGCTCGATAAATGCCGCGGAAAAACCCGCGTCGAGCAGCTTGTTGACATCTTCCAGATTCATTTTATTCACCCTCATTGTTATCACTGTGATTGTTTTTCAAAGAACTTTCCGAGAATGTCCGCGGCAGCGGGGGACAGCTTCCTAATATTTTCAATAATGCTGCCGATTTCCATAAGCGACAGATAAGACGCAACAACGATAACCAGATCGACAGGCAGCTCGATATGAACGAAAGGCGCGAACTTGTCGCACATGATCGCCAGACCGAGCGTGGCTATTTCTCCGGCTTTGTGGAAGAGCCCCTCACGCATGACCGAGCTTTTAAACTGCTTGTTTTTTAGCGAGGCAAGCAGCCCCGTGATGAGGTCGCCGATTATGAACGCGAGAACAATTCCGCAAATAATGGTCACATTCATTTAAACCACCTCCTCACCGGTCGAATTTCAACATATAAAAGAGGAAACAGTGTCTGCCCCGACCGAGAGCATGGACGCGCTTTCCGGGCGCTGGTCTTGTCCCTGTTTCCTCTCTATTATCATA
>SFLA01000022.1 GCA_004553575.1 Clostridiales bacterium | reverse complement strand
TTTATGCAATTCTTCGTTGACTGTTCTCATTACTGATCACCTCGTTCAAAAGCTGAATGTTCGTTTATATTATATCACATACCTCTTTTTTTTGCAATAATAATAATAATAAGTATGAAAGCAAACAAAATTTGTGAATTTTTTGTGACGAATCTGACGTGCTTTTGATTTTTGGCGTAAAACCGTTTATATAAAAAAGCCGTTAGATATATTCTGAAGGCCGTTTCTGCTTTTTTATACGCAGTATTTTATTTACCTTTTAGCATGTCTTTTTTTGATCTTTGTCGACTGGATTCCCAATAATTTTGAATAATTTGGAACTGGTAAGTTTTTCAGACACAGAAATTTAATAATGTTTTTTGTGAAAAAACGAAAAAAGGGTGGTTTTCTTAAGAGAAAAACTCTCTGAAAACCGCCCTTAAACAGCGTTCCACCGGTCCGATTCCGTGCAGTAGGTCGAAAAGAGAAATTAATCCACCCACCGCCGCAGCGATTTCACTCGAGCGAAGCGAGAATTTCACATTGCGAAGCAATATTTCACCCACCCGTTAGGGTGGATTTAGTTGAAAAAAGTCCTGTTCTTTCGAACAGGACTTTTTTCTGGAGGCGCCACCCGGAATCGGACCGGGGAATAAAGGTTTTGCAGACCTCTGCCTTACCGCTTGGCTATGGCGCCCTATATTTTTCCCCGCGAATATTCGCGGGGAGTGGTGGAGCGGATTACGGGATTCGAACCCGCTACCTCGACCTTGGCAAGGTCGCGCTCTGCCAAATGAGCTAAATCCGCATGCGCCCTTTCGGGCGGAAAAGATGGTGCCTCCGGTCGGAATTGAACCAACGACACGAGGATTTTCAGTCCTCTGCTCTACCAACTGAGCTACAGAGGCATATGGAGCGGATTACGGGATTCGAACCCGCTACCTCGACCTTGGCAAGGTCGCGCTCTGCCAAATGAGCTAAATCCGCAAAGTGGCGATCCGAATGGGGCTCGAACCCATGACCTCCAGCGTGACAGGCTGGCGTTCTAACCGACTGAACTACCGGACCGTATGCGCCCAACGCGCTTGAATATAATACCATATCAGTTTTGTTTTTGCAATACCTTTTTTCAAAAAAAATATAATTTTTCGTGTTCGTTGACAAACTGCCCGCCGTAATGCTATAATCGTCGGCAGAGGTGAGCCTTTATGAAAAGAAAAAAAGCAGTCATTATCGGCATTTGTGCCGGCGCGGCAGTAATCGTCCTGTTCATGGCCATGATGATAATCGGATCGTCGGGGGCAGGCTCTTCGGTATCCGCGGCGCGCGAATATATCGAAGCTTCCATGCTGTATGACGCCCGCGGCATGGTAAAGGTCGCTTCCGACGCTCAGAAGACCGAGCTGTACCGCACCGGCGAGCTTCCTTCCGACCGCGAGCTTATAAGATGGCTCAACGAGAGCTATTCAAAGGTTACCAGCAGTTATGCGGGTATGAAGATTACATTCACGGTATCCGAAGCCCACGACGACGGGAAAACCGGAACGGTGGTGCTTAACATATACGCCGACGGCAAGAAGGTGCTTACGAGAAGCTGTGCGACAGTGAAGGTCGGACTTCGCTGGTATTACGACGGAGAGGTGAAATAAATGATATACAATGAATCCAACGGATACGCGGAGGTACGGTTCCCGAAGGAAGAGTATAACCCCTGCGGACAGCCTTTTGATATAAGATATTCGTCCGATACGGTGAAAGTTCCGCTTTGCACGGACGCTCCGGCGTCTCCGGTCTGCCGCAAGCGCGAAGGCGGCTGCTGGATATACTGTAATAACCCGGAAATGCTTGCGGACGATGATATCGGGCAGGTGCTGCTCGAAAACGAAGGGCTTTCGGGCGATGTGGTGTTCACCTATGAGCACAGCAACCATTCGTCGGCGGACATCCGAATCGGCTACCGGCTCTACAACGGCTCAGGGCGCGACGCGACGGTAACCGTCACCAACGTAGGTGCGCAATGGGAGGGCGAATGGCTGGGTCAGAAGGAATGGAGCGACTATTATTCTCTTGAATTCGATCTGCCGGACGATTACTTCCTTCCGGAAGGCGAAGTCAATCCTATGTATATCGGGTGCGATTTCGTTAAATACGCGCCGAAGACATACTCCGCCCAGACCGTAACCGTGCCGAGCGGCAAATACATTTACGTTATCGGCGGGACGACCGGGGATTCTTATTGCGGATTCGGCGTTTCCGACACAGCCGATAAATATCTTAAACGCGGCAAATGCGGCAACGGATGCGTAAAATTCAATATCGACGGCGTTATGACCGGCAGCTTTGTATGCTATATTACGCCGGACCAGGTGGTGCCCGGAAAGCCCCAGCAGGGATATATCACAGAGCGTGGCGGGAGAGATTATTCGGCGCAGTACAAGGGTATCGACCGCACTGCCGGGCTTATCGAAACCGAAACTGTGTATCATGCCGGCGACGGCACACCCGACGGAGCGCTTACCGTCGCATACGATTATCTGTCCGACCCCGATTGCGCCGCGAAGACCGTTCCCTACTGCGAATACAGCCGCAAGACGGAGCACTATACCGGAACGGCACTTCTCCAGGCTATAAACCCCAACTGCGGGCACGGATATATCGGAAGCGACATGATGAATTTTGGCTGCGTGACCGAGGACGGCAGATATGTCAGTATAGACAACGACCATGCAGACGGCAGCGGCCGCCCGGCAAACACCGGAAACTGGATGGTGCAGTACACGGATCTGCTTACCTTCGTGAACACCGGAAGCATTCCGCGGAGATTCACGGTTATTAAAAAAGGATCGGTATCGGGCGTCCTCGCGACGATAGTGAGAAGCACCGACGGCACGCCGCTTAAGGCATATATGTGCGTTCACCCTTATTCCTTCGGAACACCGGACGAGGCATTCCCGGGGATAGACCGCGAAAGCCTTACCGAATACGGCGGGAGATTCTGGCCGGTTGTCGGTGGAGTACCCTACCCCGAGACACTTAAAGAAAAGTGCACCGTATATACAGTTACCGTGCCGCCGAAATCCGGAAAGCGGATAGTTATTGATTCGGTTATTCTCGCAAACTCCTGCGGAGGGCTTGAAACAACGGTCGAAACCAAAGCGGAAGCATGACCGCATAGGGCGGATTAATCGGCGCGTTCCGAGCAGCGCCGCGCGGTTGAATCTTCTGATATATACAAACAACAAGGACTGCGGCAGACGGGCTTTCCCGCCGACGCAGTCCTTGTTAATACCTTACAATGCCGCACGGTCACGGCAGCAGGCATAAATTCTTCCGTTTCGCCTAAGGCAGGATATAAAACCTGTCTGCGGCGTTATATGAGTATAAAAACCGGAATCCGTACTCTGAAGAGTACGGATTCCGGTTTGGAGCTGATGGCCGGAATCGAACCGGCGACCTCATCCTTACCAAGGATGTGCGCTACCATCTGTGCTACATCAGCAAAAAGACCGTGGTGGGCCATCAGGGACTCGAACCCCGGACCGACCGGTTATGAGCCGGTTGCTCTAACCAACTGAGCTAATGGCCCACGTCGATAAAATAATGTATTTTCCGGCGCCCTGCCGGACAGCTTGATTATTCTATCATAGTCTTTTTTGTTTGTCAAGTACTTTTTCACACGCATATGCGCGTTTTTTATGCGCCAAACCTGCTCTGCGGCGCTATGTTCCCGCTTTCGGGTGTCTTTGACCGAAAATCCGTCTTAAAAACGGCCTTAAAAACCTCGGAGGCTTAATAACGATTATCTTCATGTTTCCGTTCTCCCCTAACACAGAATCATTATCCCGGCGGCGACCGCAACCAACGCGACCGCGAAACAGACCGCTGCCCAGGGCAGCAGACAGGACAGTATCACCCCCGCCCCGAACGCAATTATGCAAACTCCGAGCGGACAGCGGTGTCTCCTCATAGCTCATCTCTCCTCTCATGAGTATTTTATGCGCATTCCGTGCGAACGGGTACTAAACACCCGAGCGAAAGCATATATTTTAACAAAAAACACGAAAGGAACAGGTTGTTATGGAGATAAATACCAGCGAGGTGCTGCTTGGCAAAAGCCTGTTTGCGGCAGACATCGATAAAGAGACCGAAAAGGAATTCGCCCTTCCCGATTACTGCCCGGATGTAGAACGGATTATCCGTGTGGACGCAAATCCGTATATAGAATCCGCCTCCTGTGCCGGCGGCCGATGCACCGTCGAAGGGAAAATGATTTTTTCGGTGCTGTACGAAAGCGACCTTAAAAACCGTCTGTCTTTCGCAACTTTCAGCGCCGACATCAGCGAGAAAACGGATATTCCGGACCAAACACGCGGCGAATGCCGCGCATCGGCGTCCGCCGCGGTAAAAAGAATAGGCTGCCGCATGCTTTCGCCGCGGAAGCTGCTCGTCCGAGCGCGGTCCGTGCTTTCGGTCTCCGTGAAAAGCGAAACCCCTGTAAGCATTATCGACGCCTCCGCGCTTCCCGAAAACGTATTCGCTCTGCCGGCAAAATGCGAATACGACAGGCTGGCTGACCCGTTCGTCAGAGAATACAGGTTTAACGAAGCTGTTACGATGAACGAAAACACGCCTCCTGTTGAAGAAGCGGTAATGACCTGCGTAAACCTGCACCGCCCCGAATATTCACAGTCCGACGACGGGGTTACGGTAAAAACCACTGCGCACTACCGTCTGCTGTACGCCAACCCCGAAGGCGAATACCGCATGTTCAGCCACGATTTTCCGATAACAATGCTCGTGGAGGACATGGTGCTTCCGGACGGAGCGACGCTTGATATAACGGCAACGGTGACCGAAGCCGAAACCTCGACCGATATAGATCCTTACGGAGAATACAGAGTACTGAACGCGGCGTTTACCGTTATGCTTCACGGCGTGCGCCACGACCGGGTTATCTGCGACTGTGCCACCGACGCTTTTATAAGCGGATGCGAAAACACGCTTGAAAAGCAGACCATGACAACCCTGGCTGCCGGAGAAAAGTACGCACGGGTATTCCCGGAGGAGCGTACCTTTCCCGCCGCAGAGCCGGAATTCAAAGAAATCATCGATTGCTCCGCACGCGTAACCGAATCCGACCTGGAAACGGGCGAGGACGGTCTGTATCTCACGGGAAGCTATGTGGCGACCGTTCTCGGCAGAACCGAGCAGGGCTGGGACAGCGCCGATTACAACGGATCGTTCAGGGAAAAGCTTACGTCCGAGACGCCCGCTTACGACACGAGAAACATTGATATTTGCGCCTTTGAATGCAGCGCAACGGTACTTCCGGACGGCAGTACGGCCGTTAGGATAATGTTCGCGGCGGCGGTCACCCTGTATTCGGAGAAAAAATTCGAAGCGGTAACCAGGCTTACCGGTGAAAAGCCTGCGACTTCTCAGGAGACGGCGCTCACGCTGATATACTGTTATCCTGCCGCAGGCGACACACTCTGGAGTATAGCCAAGAAATACTGTGTAAGCCCCGACGTGCTTCGAACCGACAACCCCTCATCGTTTGCCGACGACGGTACCGCATCGACCGACAGACCCGTACTGGTTAAGAAATAACCGGTAAAACGTTAAACAGCATACCCTCCGCCGTCATATACTGGTAAAAAGACGACGGAGGGTATTTATGTCCGATAAAAACAAAACGCGCAGCGAGGAGCTGCAGAGGAATAAAAAAACAATTGTAGCCGCAGTGGGAGGTGACATGCGCCTTGCTGCGGCGGCGGCACTGTTTTCACGCCGCGCGGAAGTCAGGTATTTCGGAAGTGAGCTTTGCGGTGAATCTGAGGAAGGCGAAATGCGCTGTGAAACGCTCGCGGATGCGGTAAACGGCGCCGACATAGTTCTGCTCGGGCTTCCGTGCTCTACAGACAGGATAAAAATCAACGCTCCTTTCCACCCCTGCGCTATATACGCAGAAGAACTGCTCGCCTGCGTCCCGGACGGCGCAATAATCTGCGGCGGCATGATACCGTCCGAAATTTCCGGAAGACACGCGAAATGTATCGATTATTACCGTGACGAGGCGCTTCAACTGCGTAATGCGATACCTACCGCCGAGGGCGCCATTATGCTGGCAATGGAAGAGACTCCGTTCACCGTGTCGGGCGCAAAGGCTGCGGTGCTGGGCAGCGGACGGATTGCCAAAGCGCTCGCACCGAGGCTGAGATCGCTCGGCGCGGAGGTTACGGTGATTGCCCGCAAGAGCGAAGACCGCGCGCTCTGGCAGGTGCTCGGAATAAGATCCGCCGGTTTTGACGATCTGAAAAAGCACCTTGCCGGAAGCGACCTCATATTCAATACGGTCCCGGCGAGGGTTCTCGGAAGAGATGAGCTGGCAGAGATAAAGCCGAGAGCCGCAGTAATCGATCTCGCGTCGCGCCCGGGAGGGACGGATTTCGACGCCGCAAGAGCTCTCGGAGTCAAGGTTATATGGGCGCTTTCGCTGCCCGGAAGAGTGGCGCCGGTGACCTCCGGAGAGATTATATACGAAACTCTGTGCGATCTGCTCGCGGCGGAGGGGGTGCGGATATGAAAGCAGTATTCGCGGTCTGCGGCTCCTTCTGTAACCACGCGCAGTCTATCAAAGCGCTTGAAGCTCTGGTAAGAGAAGGGCACGACATTTACCCGGTAATATCCGAAATCTCCGCATCGACCAACACCCGATTCGGAACCTGCGAATCCCTTAAGCTTCGGGTCGAAGCTTTATGCGGCAGAGAGCCGATCTACACGATACGCGACGCCGAACAAATACTTACGCCGCAGAAGTTCGATGCGCTCGTTATCTGTCCCTGCACCGGGAACACGCTCGCCAAGATCTCCTGCGGGATAACCGATTCGGTTGTTACAATGTCGGCAAAAATCGCCTTCCGCAACAGGGTGCCGGTGGTGATAGCGCTGGCGACCAACGATGCGCTTGGAATGACACTGCGGAACATCGCGGAGACCGCGGTCCGCAAGGGCGTGTATTTTGTTCCGCTGAGGCAGGATTCGCCGAAAAAGAAACCGGATTCTCTGATATGCGAATTTGGCATGCTACGTCAGACCCTCGAATGTGCGGCGGACGGCGTTCAGATACAGCCCGTACTGCTGTGAGCCATAAAGGCGCACGGCAGGTAAAAACAAGAATTCTCCGCATTGCCGTGCAATTCGGAGAATTCGTTTATATACCGATATAATGCTGACAGGCGAAGAAGCCCGAACGTCCGGCAAATCGGCTTATTCCCGCCGTCGGTAACCGGCAAAGCAGACTGCTTCATACGGCTGTATTTTTGATATATAAGCAAAGCGGCAGGAATTGATCTTTATTCAATGGGAAGATATAGGTCCACACAACGAAAATCGCGATTTTGCGTGTCTTCGGGGCAAAGCAATGTGTACCCGAGGGCTTTCGTCGGCGTTTTTCACCCGGCTCGGGCTGATTGCTGTCCCGTACCCGGTTTATAATACCGCGTAAACCACGCGGGTACTGCCCGTTATTATACACGCATGATAACCGCCGAACCGGTCGATAAACGCTTCGGCCTCCGATGCCGGTCGGAGAACGGGACATAATGCCTTCACCGTCGGATATCGGAATCGCGTCAGCCGTGAATTAAAGATCCCTGCAACATTTCACGGGTTTTTCAGTACGCGGATTTGTCAGCAAAGGGTAACGGCAACGTCTTTTTCGATTCGGGGCGGCGCGGCACATCCTTTCCGAACACGTACCGGTAAGAAAAAAGCACACATCCGTCCGTTTTTTCCTTCGACTCGGCGATCTGCCGGGAAAGCATTCCCGGCGTATCTATCCATTCGTTGGACATCGCCCCGGCAAAAGCGTCGGTCGCGCCGACTTTATAAGCCGCAAGACCGGTATACAGCCGTATATCCGGATTCGTTACAACGGAAATCCAATTATCAAGAGTTGCCGAAAACGGGCAAATCGGATTCGAATATCCGAAATAAACCTGCGGCAATATGTAATCCAGGTACCCCTCTGACGAGCACCACAGATATATGTCGGCACAGCAGTAGTTGTAGGAATAATCGATATTCCCGGCGGGAGACACGCCGAAAACACAGTCCCGGTCGCACTCCTTTACGACCGAATATATCTCTTTGACGAGACGGGACACGTTGTTTCTGCGCCATACAAGCATATCGGATTCTCCGCTCAGGGAAAACGCCTCGCCGTCGAAGGACGGATCGGAAGTAGGATAAAAATAATCGTCGATATGCACACCGTCTACCGCATAGCCGGTAACCAGCTCGCGTACGCCGTCAAGAATCATACGGCACCGTGCAATATCGGACGGGAGTATATAAAGCCTTCCGTCGTATTCGGCAAACATACCCGCATCGGCGCAGCGGCGTATAAGGCTGTCCTCCGGCAGCAGGCATACTTCATCGGTCTTCATAAGGCGGTACGGGTTTATCCACGCATGGAATTCCAGCCCGGCGGAATGGGCGCAGGAAAGAAATATCTCGAGCGGATCATATGTGAAGGCATTGCCGTAAGCGCCGACCGCATAGGCGGACGGCGGATAAAACGCGGAAGGATAAAAGCTGTCGCCGTAGGGGCGAACCTGCACAAAAACCGCGTTGTAGCCCCCGGCGGCGATTCCGGCGCAAAGTTCCTTCACGGCAGAAGCAAATTCGTCGCGTGGGCGCTGTCCGGCTTCGTCGCACCAGATGTCTGTTATATCGAACTGGGATATCCATATTCCGTTCAAGGTTACGTCCTCCGTTACCATGCAGGTATATCCGCTCTCCTCCGTTACCGCCGAAATCTCGTATTCCCTGCCCGCAGCGGACACGCAGGAGCAAAGCAGCAGCGGCAGAAGCAGCACGGCGGAAATTCTTCTCATTCACATATCACCCGCAAACGATTGTAGCACATAAAAAACGCACATACAACAGAAATATTGATTTTCGCGCGATTATCTGTTAAAATAATTCCGGAAAGGCGGGAGGCACCATGTTTGAGATGATGCTCGGCGCGCTGAAAGCAGCAGGATACGAGGCTTACCTTGTCGGCGGAAGCGTTCGAAATATGCTCATGGGACTGCCGGCAGGGGACTATGATATCTGCACCTCGGCGCTTCCCGATCAGATTAAAGCGGTATTCAAGGACTGCAGGATTATAGATACCGGTATAAAACACGGCACCGTCACGGTCATCCGAGACGGTACTCCGTTCGAGATAACCACCTTCCGCGGCGAGAGCGGATATGCCGACCACCGCCACCCGGGGAAGGTGGAATTCGGCTGCAGCCTTTACGAAGACCTGCTCAGACGCGATTTCACCATGAACGCCGTATGCTTCGACGGAGAGCGCTTTATCGATCCGCTGGGCGGAAGAAAAGACATTGACGACGGGGTAATCCGGGCGGTGGGCGACCCGGGCAAACGGTTTGCGGAGGACGCACTGCGGATACTCCGCGGGCTCAGATTCGCTTCGGTGCTCGGATTCTGCATCGACCCGGCGACAGCCGATGCAATGCACGCATGCAGAAACGACCTTGAATACGTATCCCCCGAGCGCATATGGTCGGAATTCCGCAAGGCTTACTCCGGAAAGCATTTCGGAGACGTATATCTTGCGCACTTCGATATTTTTGCCGCCTGTATACCCCACGCGATACGAGAGCGGAGCATATTCGCCTGCAGAAACGACGCGCTCGACGCACTGGACCGTCTTAAGGCGGATTCGAGATCAAAGCATCTGGCAGAGATATATTTCACCGCTCCCGACTTTTGTGCGGCGGAGCTTCTGTACTCGTACGGCAGAAGCGACGCGGAATTTCTGTGCCGGCTGCGAGGACGCGAAAAAGAACTTTCGGAGATTATCGGAAGCGGAATTCCCTACTCCGTTTCGATGCTGGAGTTCGACGGAAACGATGCCAAAGCGTTGGGATTAACCGGAAAGAATGTCGGCAGACTGCTTGACGCGCTGCTGAAATCGGCGATGAACGGCGAAACCGAAAACAAAAAGTCCGAACTTACCAAAAAAGCTGTTGACATCCTGCGAAGCTTTTGATATAATTCGTGAGTGTGCTGGTGTAGCTCAGCCGGTAGAGCAGCTGATTCGTAATCAGCAGGTCGTGTGTTCGAGTCACATCACCAGCTCCATCCATTCAATTCCCGCGGTTCGCCGCAGGAACCTGCGGCCGCTTCGGAGGGGTTATCCCGCCAAAGCGGTTTTTCGTTAAGCATACGGTACAAAACGGAGAGTAAAATCGAAAGGCGGTAGAAAAATGAACGCTGTTATAACCGTTACCGGAAGAGACTGCATGGGAATAGTCGCAAAAGTAAGCGGCAAATGCTATGAATACGGAGCGAATATCGTCGATGTATCACAAAGCGTAATGCGCGAATACTTTGCAATGATGATGCTGGTCGAGCTGGGAAGCCTGACCGTGGAATTCGGCGAATTCGTTGATATTCTTAAAAAACTCGGGGACGAAAACGGACTCACCATACACACCATGCACGAGGACATATTTAACTCGATGCACCGGATCTGAGGCGTAAAACTATGATAAATTTTTCGGATATAATGGAAACGGTCGAAATGATCGACCGCGAGCATCTTGACGTCCGTACGGTTACAATGGGCATTTCGCTGCTCGACTGCGCCTCGGACAGCCCGGAAACTCTGTACCGGAAGGTATACGACAAGATCACAACCCGCGCAAAGGATTTGGTGTCCACCGCCGAGAGTATCGAAAAGGAGTACGGAATCCCGATAATTCACAAGCGCGTATCGGTAACGCCGGCTTCTCTGATAGGCGGATGTCTTGACCGCGACGGCTATGTCCGGCTCGCGCAGACGCTCGACCGCGCAGCGCGCGACGTGGGGATAAACTTTATCGGAGGATTTTCGGCGCTGGTGCAGAAGGGCATGACCGCGACCGAAAAGGTTATGCTGGATTCGATCCCGGAGGCGCTGGCATCAACCGAAGTGGTCTGCTCAAGCGTTAATGTCGGATCGACAAAAAGCGGCATCAATATGGACGCGGTGCTTATAATGGGCAAAAAGATTAAGGAGACCGCGTATTTAACCCGGGACGGCGGCTCTATCGGCTGCGCAAAGCTGGTCGTATTCGCAAACGTACCGGAGGATAATCCCTTCATGGCGGGCGCGTTTCACGGCACGGGCGAAGCGGAATGCTGTATAAACGTCGGAGTTTCGGGCCCCGGAGTTGTAGCTCAGGCGGTAAAGAACTGCCGCGGCAGGGATTTTACCTATCTCGCCGAGACGATAAAAAAGACGGCCTTTAAAATAACCCGGATGGGGCAGCTTGTCGCGGCGGAGGCGTCAAGACGGCTCGGGGTCGAATTCGGAATAGTCGATCTGTCGCTCGCCCCCACTCCGGCGGTAGGCGATTCGGTTGCGGATATACTCGAATCGATGGGTCTGGAGAGATGCGGTACGCACGGTACGACTGCGGCTCTTGCAATGCTGAACGACGCCGTTAAAAAGGGCGGATCGATGGCATCGTCCCATGTCGGAGGCCTCTCCGGCGCTTTCATTCCGGTTTCGGAGGACCGCGGAATGATCGATGCGGTGGAATGCGGAGCGCTGAGCATAGAGAAGCTCGAGGCTATGACCTCGGTATGCTCGGTAGGTCTTGACATGATAGCCGTCCCGGGCGACACGAGCGAAGCTACGATAAGCGCGATTATTGCGGACGAAGCCTCGATAGGCGTGATAAACGGCAAAACAACCGCAGTCAGGATTATTCCCGCATACGGCAAAGGCTGCGGCGATACCGTGGAGTTCGGAGGTCTGCTCGGTTCGGCTCCGATTATGAAGCTGAGCCCGTTTTCCAGTGACGAGTTTATTGCACGCGGCGGACGTATTCCCGCTCCCATACACAGCCTAAGAAACTGATTGCTTACATTTACGGCGCAAACGCCCCGTGAAGGATCACGGGGCGTTTGTTTTTTTGATTTCAGTCGGTCAGACGGCCGCGGAATCCGGACAGATACTTCGCATAACGTGAAACAATGTAATCGTTATCGAAATACGGATATCTGTCGTAATCTCCCCTGCCCTGCGCCGAAAAATAATGGGTAAGATCGAACACGAGAGTGCAGGAGGTTACCGTACTCTCAAGCGTGACCGAACGAAGTATCTCGTCGGAGCGCTTTATACGGTATCCGATATCGAATATTTCGGTATCGTTCATGAATTCGGCTCCTGCGGTGCGCACTCCGGAGGCGCAGTAACGGAGATAATCCGTATACGCGGTATAAACCGAATCCGAAACGGTTATATCCGCCTCCCTGCCGAGGCAGTCCTGCACGGCCACTACGTCGACTATGGGTCTGCCGCCCTCGGTATCGCTCTTAATAAGCTCGTACAGGTTTTTGCCGAATCCTTCGGGAGTATCGCTTCTCCATGCCGCCGGAGCAATGGCTATAAGAAGTTTTTCGTCAAGCTCCCGTATAACCTCGGACTGACCCGCGTAAAGATCGCGAGTATAAGTCGTGCCTTCCGCCTTTTCCTGCGCGAGCCATGCGTCGCAGGTCTCGTCCACCAGATAGAATCCCGTAAAGGATTGATGGTGCGAATAACGATCGTATACACTGCGAATTATTATCTCCGCATCGGCGAGCACGTCGGCAAGATATTCCGCCCTCTCCGATTTACCGGCAGGCAAAGACGAATACGGCAGAGACAGAACGGTCGAAAGATACGCGTTTATTCCGAGACTGTCGCAGGCAGCCAGAACCGCCTCGTTAAGGTCGTACACGCCGTGACCCTTGCCCTTCTTATACCCCTTTGCCGCAAGCTCCTCGGGCGGGTCGATGAGAGTGGTTTTTTCCTCGTACATAAGGTTCTGCCCGCTGAGTATAACCGTATCCATTCCGAGCTCGCGGAAGCCCTTAAGCTGAATATAAATACGGTAGCTGTCAAAATAATGATGTGGATTGTAGCCGTCGATCGCATCGATAAAGAACGAATAAAAGCCTCCGCGGATTATCGGCAGACAGCCGCCACCGGAATACAGTGTGCAAAGCCGTATCTCCGCATCGCCGCCGCAGTTTACCGATATAACCGGGTTTGAAGATCCGTCCGACCGGAACCACAGGAAGGTCATACCCGCAACCTCCGAGGAATACACGGGAGCCTCGCCGCAGAAGGATATATTATCGATTCCGCCGCTTATACACATGGCAGCCGAGGTAACCGTGACGCCGCCCGTATCGGCGGATATCTCGGTAACGCCCGCGGAAAGCCTGATTCCGGAAAGATCCTTTGAAGTCTGCCCTCCGAAGGTATAACTCGCATCCAACGCTGTCCCGGCGTTCTTAAGCGTCGGGAACGAATATTCCGGCTCTGCTACCGGCTTTGTGCATCCGTAAACCGCTATTTCGCTGATTGCAACCTTTTTTTCCGTGAATACCTGCACCTTTATGTACCTCGCCGTGACGGTGTGGTTTCGGCGCATCGCATATGTCAGCCAATGGTGAAGCTCGCCGGCAGAGGCGTTAACCGCCCCGCTCTCGGCAAAGCTCATGCAGAAATCCTCCCAGTTTTCGCCATCGGACGAATATTTGACCGAAACAAAGTCCGGGCGCGACGCGCCGGAGTCTTCGCACGCGGTGAGTATTACCTCCGAAATGTTCTTTTCTTTTCCGAGATCCAACACGGCGTTTATCACCCTTTTACCGGTGAGCTCATCCGAAGCGGACGGAGACATAACGGCGCAGCTTCCGTCGGACGATGATTTACCGTATACCGCCCCGTCGGTAAGAAGCGAAGCCTCTCCGGAAATATACGGGGTGTCGATGCTGAAATCCGCACCCGCCGAAATAAGCTCCGTATCGTACAGACGCACGCCGGTGCAGTTTATGCCGGTAATCCCGCAGCGTGTGCCAACCGGGGTGAACACATAGAATCTTACCGCTTTAACCGCGGAAGTCCCGTCGTATTCCAGCGTAAATCGCACGAAGCCTTCGTCCCGGCTCATTACCGCGTCGCCGGCGTAACGGTTAAAATTGTAGCCGTCGTCCGAAAGATATACCTCTACTCTCTCCGGTACCGCATATTCGGCAGAAAAGGTAACCGAAAAGCTTTCCGCCTCCGCCGGAAATCCGAAGTCGCTGCAAACGTACCAGCAGCCCTCCTTTTCTTCAAAAAGCGATGTTTCGTGAGTATTGCCGTACCAATCGCCGAATGTAAGAGGGACGTCGGTGAGCGTACAGACAACAGGGTCGGTGTTGCCCTTAGCCGTAAGACGCACGCCGTCGTTTTCACCGATCAGCAACGATTTTGAACCGCTGAACGTATACTCTCTGTTTTCAGAAAGATCCACTGTCTTCCGCTCCTTTCCGCCCTCGCCGGGCACACAGCAGGACAGCGAAGTCAACAACAGCACAAGCATCAGCACCGCCGCCGCTCCGCGTATAAAAGCGTTTTTGCCTTCCGCCATTTGAACACCTCAACATTTTTATTGATATTAATATATCATCGAAAGCAATTAATGTCAACAATTACGCATATTTGTATACGCGGCTATACCTGCCGTCAGAAACGCGGGCTGACGACTGCGCGACGCTTTAATTTCTGGGATTTCGGTATTGACAAACACGATGCGTTATGATACACTTTGAGCGTACAAAAGATCTTTAAGTGCGGTACAGAGAGACCGTCAAGATTCGCCATAAAATGTTTGTGCGGCATTTTCCGCACGGGTGCGTCTTGCGTTTCCGTATCGCTTCGGGAGTGCAGGATGATTTTTTATTGCGGATTCGATGCCGAGCCTAAACATATTTCCGGTTTTTCCGTCGTTCCCGGCGACGGCTGTGCCGTATTTCCCGGTTTCTGCGATGTGCATGTGCATCTGCGGGAGCCGGGTTTTTCGTATAAAGAAACGGTGGCGGACGGTACCGCGGCGGCGGCACGAGGCGGTTATACGGATTTGCTGACCATGCCCAATCTAAACCCCGTGCCCGATAGCCTTCAAAACCTCGAACTGCAAAAAAGGATTATCAAAGAAACCGCGCTGGTACGGGTCAAGCCGTTCGCATCGGTTACGGTAGGTGAAAAGGGAAAGGAACTGTCACCCATTTCCGGGCTGGCTCCGCATGCGGCAGGCTTTTCGGACGACGGCAAGGGAGTGCAGAGCGAAGAGCTTATGCGACGGGCAATGACAGAAGTTGCGGCGGCCGGGTCGGTTCTTGCCGCCCACTGCGAGGACGACCGTATACGCGGAAACGGATGTATTCACGACGGAAAATACGCTCGCGCACATTCACTCGCCGGCATTCCTTCCGAAAGCGAGTGGAGTCAGGTCAAGCGTGATCTGCGGCTGGCAAAGGAAACGGGTTGCCGGTATCACGTTTGCCACGTTTCCTGTGAGGAGAGCGTAAACCTTATACGGCAGGCGAAAGCGGAGGGTGTCGACGTCACCTGCGAAACCGCGCCGCATTATCTGGTGCTTACCGAGGACGACCTGCGCGATGAGGGAAGATTCAAAATGAATCCTCCGCTGCGTACCGCGCGCGACCGCGACGCGCTGATACGCGGTATAAACGACGGCACGGTGGATATTATCGCAACGGACCATGCACCGCATTCGGAAGAAGAGAAATCCGGCGGGCTTGCCGGCAGTCTTATGGGAATAACCGGGCTCGAGACTGCGTTTCCGGTAATGTATACGCGGCTTGTGCTCACAGGACTCATACCGCTCGAAACGCTTGTGCGGTGTCTCACCTCGGCTCCGAGAAAGCGGTTCTCGCTGCCTCAGCCGGAGGACGACTTCAGCGTGTGGGATCTGAACAGCGAATACACTGTTAATCCCGCAGAATTCCTTTCAAAAGGAAAATCGACCCCGTTTGCCGGGATGACGGTGAGGGGTAAATGTATATTGACCGTGTGCGGAGGAAAAACGGTATGGAAGGCGTAATAAACAGAAAACTCATTCTGGAAGACGGTACGGAATATTACGGAACCGGATTCGGCGATTCGTGCGACAGGGTGTGCGAGATAGTGTTCAACACCTCAATGGTAGGATATCAGGAAATACTGTCCGATCCTTCGTATACCGATCAGCTGGTGGTGATGACCTACCCGCTTATAGGCAACTACGGCATTGCCGACGATGACTTCGAGACCAAGCTGCCGAGCATCGGCGCGATGGCTGTACGGGATTACAACGATCTTCCGTCCAATTTCAGGTCGGTCAAAACCCTTTCCGAGGTTATGGAGGACTGCCGTATACCGGGAATTACCGGTATCGATACACGCGCACTTACAAGGAGCATTCGGGATTTCGGCAGCCGCAGAGTGCTTATTACCGGAGCGGACACCCCGAAGGAAGAAGGAATCCGTATAATCGGGCAGACACCGGTGCCGCACGATGCGGTTAAGCGTGTGAGCTGCCGCAAGCGCTGGTATTCACGCACGGCTTTTGCAAGATATTCCGTCGTGGCGGTGGACTGCGGTATAAAGCACGGAATAGTACGGTCGCTTAACGCCCGCGGCTGCAACGTCACGGCGGTGCCGTACGATATGCCCGCAGAAGAAATAATAAAAATGAAGCCCGACGGCATACTCATATCCAACGGACCCGGAGACCCTGCCGACGTCGGTGAAGTTATAGAACTGGTAAAGGCGCTGCGCGGCAAATATCCCATGTTCGGAATATGCCTCGGACATCAGCTCATATCGCTCGCCTGCGGAGCAAGGACATATAAGCTTAAATTCGGGCACAGGGGCGGAAATCACCCGGTACGGAATCTGCTTACCGGCAAAACGGAAATAACCTCGCAAAACCACAGCTATGCGGTGGATGCGGGCAGCCTTGAGGGTACGGGACTCCGTGCAACTCATGTCAATCTTCTTGACGGAACCGTGGAGGGCGCCGAATACGGAGACGGAAGCATATTCAGCGTACAGTACCACCCGGAAAGTGCTCCGGGACCGCAGGACAGCGCGTACCTGTTCGACAGATTCGTTCGGAAAATGAAGGAGGCAAAGGAGAATGCCTAAGCGCACCGACATAAAAAAGATACTCGTTATCGGGTCCGGTCCGATAGTTATCGGTCAGGCTGCGGAATTCGACTATGCCGGAACCCAGGCCTGTCTCGCACTGAAGGAGGAGGGCTATGAGGTTGTTCTGTGCAACTCCAACCCTGCGACGATAATGACCGACACCACCATTGCCGACAAGGTTTACATGGAGCCGCTCACGCTCGAATACGTTGCAAAGGTTATCCGTTACGAGCGGCCGGACGCCATCGTTCCGGGAATCGGAGGACAGATAGGCCTTAACCTCGCCATGCAGCTTGACAAAAAAGGAATACTGCGCGAATGCCGCACCGAGCTGCTCGGCACCTGCAGCGCAAGCATAGAGCAGGCAGAGGACCGCGAAAAGTTCAAACAGCTCTGCGATTCGCTGGGCGAGCCGGTGCTTCCGTCCGAAACGGCAAACACGATCGAAGAAGGTCTTGCGGCAGCCGAAAGAATCGGCTATCCGGTGGTACTGCGTCCCGCGTTCACGCTCGGCGGAACGGGCGGCGGATTTGCAGATACCCCCGAAGAGTGCCGCGAGAAGCTTAAAAACGCCCTCTCGCTTTCTCCGGTATCTCAGGTACTTGTGGAAAAGAGCATAAAGGGCTATAAAGAAATCGAATACGAGGTAGTACGCGACGGCAACGACACCGCCATAACCGTATGCAACATGGAAAACGTCGATCCCGTCGGGATACATACCGGAGATTCTGTAGTCGTCTGCCCTTCGCAGACGCTTACGAACCGCGAATATCACATGCTGCGCGACAGCGCGCTGCGTATAATCCGCGCGCTTAAAATCGAGGGAGGCTGCAATGTACAGTTCGCGCTCGATCCGCTTTCGTTCAATTATTACGTTATAGAGGTCAATCCGCGTGTATCGCGCTCCTCTGCTCTCGCTTCCAAGGCAAGCGGATACCCGATAGCCAGGGTGAGCGCAAAGATAGCTGTAGGAATGACGCTTGACGAGATACGCATTGCCTCTACCCCCGCCGCATTCGAGCCCTCGCTCGACTATGTGGTCACAAAAATGCCCCGGTTCCCGTTCGATAAATTCTCGTCCGCAAACAACACCCTTTCCACCCAGATGAAGGCCACCGGCGAGGTTATGAGTATCGGCAGAACCATGGAAGAAAGCCTTATGAAAGCTGTAAGGTCGCTCGAGATAGGAGCCGACCGCCTGTATTCCGCCAAGTTCGATTCCGTAACAGACGACTGTCTGCTCGATTATATAAAAGAAGGGCGCGACGACCGTCTGTTTGCGATAGCGGAGCTGCTTCGCAGGGGCACCGATATAGGCATGATAAACGAGATAACCAAAATCGATCTGCTGTTCCTCGAGAAAATCCGCTCGCTTACCGCCGCCGAAAAAGAGATAGCGGCAAAGCCTTTTGACCGGGAAGTCCTGCGCAAAGCAAAGCGTATGGGCTTTACCGACCGGAGCATTGCGGAGTTCTGGAACACTGACGAGCATAAGATATTCGCCCTGCGCGAGGAATGCGGTCTGTTCCCGGTATACAAGATGATCGACACCTGCGCATCGGAATTCGAAAGTTATATACCTTATTTCTACTCTTCCTACGAGAGCGAAAACGAATCCCTGGTTTCTGACGCAAAGAAAATAGTCGTGCTCGGATCCGGACCGATACGTATCGGCCAGGGCGTTGAATTTGATTATTCGACCGTACACGCCGTAAAGACAATTCATTCCGCAGGATACGAAGCGATAATCATCAACAACAATCCCGAAACCGTTTCGACAGACTACACCTGCTCCGACAAGCTGTATTTCGAGCCGCTCACCGCGGAGGATGTGATGAACGTGCTTCATCTCGAAAATCCGGTAGGCGTTATAGCAACCCTCGGCGGTCAGACGGCGATAAATCTCGCCGCTCCGCTCGCTGCGCGCGGAGTAAAGCTTATCGGTACCGACTGCGAAGCGATAGAGCGGGCGGAGGACCGGGATAAATTCGAGAAGATACTCGACGCTCTCGGAATCCCTCAACCGAAGGGCAGAGCGGTTACAAAAATCGAAGACGGTGTACGCGCCGCTGCGGAAATCGGTTATCCGGTGCTGGTAAGACCGTCGTTCGTGCTGGGCGGACGGGCAATGCAGATAGTCGCCGACGAGCAACAGCTGCGCGGATATCTTAAAACTGCCGTCGAAATCGACGAAGACAAGCCGGTGCTGGTGGACAAATACATAGAAGGCAAGGAAGTCGAAGCCGATGCGGTTTGCGACGGCACCGACGTATTTCTTCCGGGAATAATGGAGCTGGTCGAACGTACGGGAATACACAGCGGAGATTCGATAAGCGTATATCCCCCGTTCAGCCTGTCCGAAAAGGTAAAAAGCGTTATTGCCGATTACACGCGCCGTCTCGGGCTCGGTATCGGGATAGTCGGTCTGTACAACATTCAGTTCATAGTTGATCCCGAAGATCGGGTCTATATAATTGAAGTGAACCCGCGCTCGTCTCGGACGGTGCCGTTCCTGTCAAAATCCACGGGATACAGCCTTGCGGATATAGCGACACTGGCAATGCTCGGTGTGTCGCTTAAGGAGCAGGGACTCGCCTCCGGAGCGTCGGGAAGAACCGACCGCAGATGCGTAAAGGTGCCTGCGTTCTCCTTCTCCAAGCTACGCGGGCTGGATGCTTATCTTTCGCCCGAAATGAAATCGACGGGCGAGGCAATCGGATACGACCGCAGCCTCACACGAGCGCTTTATAAGGCGCTTCAGGCTTCGGGAATGAAGATAATGAATTACGGCACCGTTCTGGTTACCATTGCCGACCGCGACAAGGCGGAGGCTCTGCCGCTTATACGGCGGTTTTACAACATGGGATTCAGCATACAGGCGACAGAAGGCACCGCAAAATATCTTAAACAGCACGGTATACGCACCCACACTCTGCAAAAGATAAGCGACGGAAGCAGCGAGATACCTGACGCGATACGCGGCGGCTATGTGACCTATGTTATAAACACCCGCGACCTCAGCTCGTCGAACGTAATGTCCGACGGATACGAAATACGTCAGTGCGCGGCGGAAAACAACGTGACGACCTTCACTTCGCTTGACACGGTGCGCGTGCTGCTCGATGTGCTTGAAGAGACGACATTCACAATATCAACAATAGACGCATAACGGAGGAACAGATGACGGAAACGATTTTTACGGTGATTTCCAACGGAACCGTTTCGCCGGGTATATTCGTAATGAAGCTTTCGGGCGACACTTCGGATATAATCAAGCCGGGTCAGTTCGTAAACGTGAAGGTTGACGGAGCCTTCCTTCGCCGGCCGATATCCGTCTGCGACGCCGAGGAAAATGTCCTTACGCTGGTGTACCGGGTCGTCGGGGACGGCACCGGAAGGCTAAGCCGTACCCGCCCGTTCGATACGCTGAACCTGCTGACCGGGCTCGGAAACGGCTACGACACCTCGGTAAGCGGCGAAAGACCTCTGCTGGTAGGCGGCGGAGTCGGGGTGCCGCCTCTGTACATGCTCTGCAAAAAGCTTATCAGAGAAGGAAAATCGCCGTCGGTCATACTCGGCTTCAACACCGAAAGCGGGATATTCCTCGAATCGGAATTCCGTGCACTCGGAGTACCGGTAACCGTAACGACCGCTGACGGCTCCTACGGTATAAAGGGAACCGCCGCCGATGCGATGGCCTGCGCCGACTACACCTACTTCTACACCTGCGGACCGATGCCGATGTTCCGCGCAATCGAACGGGTGGCGGTCACCGGAGGGCAGTTCAGCTTCGAAGAACGTATGGGCTGCGGCTTCGGCGCCTGCATGGGCTGCACCTGTAAGACAAAGTACGGCGATAAGCGCATCTGCCGCGACGGGCCCATACTGATGAGGGAAGAGATAATATGGTAAACACCGAAGTATCCCTGTGCGGGATTAAAATGGACAATCCGGTTATCGCCGCGAGCGGCACCTTCGGATACGGAAAGGAATTCGCCGAGCTGTACGACATCAACATACTCGGCAGCTTTTCGTTCAAGGGGACGACCGCACAGCCGAGATTCGGCAACCCCACACCGCGTATTGCGGAGTGCGCATCGGGAATGCTGAATTCGGTGGGACTTCAGAATCCCGGATATAAAACCGTAATAGAAAAAATACTCCCGGAAATGAAGGAATACTTTCGCAAACCGGTAATGGCAAACGTAGGCGGTTTTTCAACGGATGAATACGCAGAGGTCTGCGAAGCTTTCGGACGCGAGCCTCAGATCGGCTGGATAGAAGTAAACATATCCTGCCCCAATCTGCACGGAGGCGGAATGAGCTTCGGGACAGACCCCGGATCGGCCGAGCAGGTTACGAAGGCGGTGCGCCGCGTTACGGATAAACCGATAATCATTAAGCTTACCCCGAATGTAACGGACATTGCTTCGGTTGCACGTGCCTGCGAATCCGCCGGTGCGGACGGTATAAGCCTTATAAACACGCTGCTCGGTATGCGTATTGACCCGCGCACCCGCCGTCCGGTGTTGGCAAACATCACCGGAGGAGTGTCCGGCCCCTGCGTATTTCCGGTTGCGCTCCGCGCCGTGTGGCAGGCGGCGAAGGCGGTTAAGATACCGATAGTCGGAATGGGCGGAGTATCTTCGGCGCGCGACGTTATAGAGATGATGCTGGCAGGCGCGACCGCGGTCGGAGTCGGCGCCGCGAATCTCACCGACCCGTTCGCATGCAAAAACATCGTTGAAGCACTGCCGGAAGAAATGAAAAAATACGGAATAGGAACGCTGTCCGGTATTATCGGCGCAAGTATATGAAAAGGAGACGAAATAATGGGCAAGGATGTAATAATCGCCTGCGATTTTCCGTCGGGCAGGGAGACGCTCGAATTCTTGGATCTGTTCGAGGATAAAAAGCCGTTCGTGAAAATAGGAATGGAGCTGTTTTATTCCGAGGGTCCCCGGATCTTACGCGATATAAAATCGCGCGGTCACCGTTTAAGCTTCACGATATACCCAACACCGTAAAAAAAGCAATGAGAGCGCTGTCGGAGCTTAACGTCGATATATGCAATCTGCACGCAGGCGGCGGCACTCAGATGATGAAGGCGGCGCTGGAGGGCCTTACGCGCCCCGACGGAACCCGTCCGCTGCTCATAGCGGTTACCATGCTCACTTCGATATCCGAAGACGTTATGAACGACGAGTTGCTTATCCACGGAACGGTGGACGAAACGGTAATGAAATACGCATTGAACGCACAGCGCGCCGGACTCGACGGCGTGGTATGCTCACCGCTGGAATCCGGCGCGGTACACAGCCGCTGCGGCAAGAGCTTCCTTACCGTTACCCCGGGAGTACGGTTTTCATCCGCAGATGCGGGAGATCAGGCAAGGGTGACAGATCCGGCGGGCGCAAAAGCGCTCGGGAGCGATTACATAGTAGTCGGACGTCCGATAACCGCAGCTGCCGACCCCGCCGAGGCATACGGGCGGTGCATAAGAGATTTCATAGGATGAGAGGGAATTAAAATGGAAGCGCTGAAAACAAAAATCGCAGAGGATCTGCTTAAGATAAAGGCGGTGTTCTTCAGACCGGAGCAGCCGTTCACCTGGGCGTCCGGAATAAAGAGCCCTGTATACTGCGACAACCGGTTAACACTGTCCGACCCGGAAGTCCGCGGAGATGTGGAAAACGGACTTGCCGCTCTTATTAAAGCCGAATACCCCGAAGCGGAGGTGCTTATGGGCACCTCGACCGCCGGTATTGCCCATGCGGCGATCACCGGGTATATACTCGGACTTCCCATGGGATACGTCAGGTCCGACGCAAAGGATCACGGAAGGCTTAACCAAATAGAAGGAAAGCTTGAAAAAGGGCAGAAGACTGTAATTGTCGAAGACCTTATTTCCACGGCGGGATCGGCGGTGAAGGTTGCCGAAATACTCCGAGAAGCAGGCGCCGAGGTGATCGGAATTGTTTCCATCTTTACCTACGGAATGAAGGCCGGCACCGAAAGACTTGCGGCAGCCGGAATTAGAAACGTAAGCCTTACCGATTTCGACACCGTAGCCGAATCCGCCGCCCGGCTCGGCTATGTCCGCGAGGAGGATGTGGAACGGCTTCTTGCCTTCCGCGACAATCCGTCCGACGAATCATGGATCGGAGGAAAACGCTGATATGCGCAGTCTTATCCGCATAAGCGACCTTTCATGCAACGACATTGACCGTCTTGCGGACACGGCGGAGGACATTATAGCGTCGCCGGAAAAATATTCGCATATCTGCAACGGAAAAAAGCTTGCTTCCCTGTTTTTCGAGCCGTCCACCAGAACACGTCTCAGCTTCGAGGCGGCGATGTACGAGCTGGGCGGGCAGGTTATCGGTTTTTCGGAGGCGCAGAGCTCGTCATCCGCAAAAGGCGAAAGCGTTGCGGACACCGCAAAGGTTATTTCCTGCTATGCCGACATTATCGCAATGCGCCATCCCAAAGAGGGTGCTCCTCTGGTGGCGGCAATGAATGCCTCCGTCCCGGTAATAAACGCCGGCGACGGCGGTCACAACCACCCCACCCAAACGCTCGCAGACCTGCTTACAATACGACGCGAAAAGAAAACCTTTTCGGGGCTGACCGTCGGCCTGTGCGGCGACCTTAAATTCGGACGGACGGTACATTCGCTTATCGAAGCAATGTCGCGTTACCCCGGTAACCGTTTCGTGCTTATTTCGCCGGAAGAGCTTAAACTGCCGAGTTATGTAAAAAACGATTTTTTAAAGAAAAACGGAATACCGTATATGCAGACCTCCGATCTTGATGAGGCGCTTCCGGAGCTGGACATATTGTATATGACCCGGGTGCAGAAGGAAAGGTTCTTCAACGAGGAGGACTATCTGAGGCTTAAGGACAGCTATATACTCACACCCGACAAACTTCGCAGCGCAAAAGACAGCCTTTGCATAATGCACCCGCTGCCGAGGGTGAACGAGATAAGCACCGCGGTCGATTCCGACCCTCGCGCCTGCTATTTCAGGCAGGTGCTGAACGGAAAGTACATGCGGATGGCGCTTATAAAAATGCTGCTCGAGGAGGCACGGATATGAATATCGATCCGATACGCAACGGAATTGTTATCGACCACATAACCGCCGGCAAGGGTATAGAGCTGTACCGGCTGCTCGGGCTGGAAAGCGCAGACTGCTCGGTCGCGCTCATAACGAATGCGGCGAGCACCAAAACCGGCAGGAAAGATATAATAAAGATAGACGAGCTTATCGATCTGAATACCGACCTGCTCGGATACGTCGATCCGGGAGTGACCGTAAACATTATACGCGACGGAAAAACTACGGAAAAACGGAAGATCTCACTGCCCGAAAGGTTTGAGGGCGTAATAAGCTGCCGGAATCCGCGCTGTATAACCTCAACCGAGCAGGAGCTCCCGCAGGTTTTCAGACTCGCGGACCCGGAAAACCGGGTATATCGCTGTATCTACTGCGATTCCAAGGCCTGATACCGGATTGCGGCTGACCCCGGGGCACGGCTTCGCATACAATAATACAAGAGGATATGCATATGCATATCCTCTATTATTCTATTCGGAGGGAACAAGACTGTATGGACGACTTTACCAACCAGGCTTCGGTAAAATACGAGGGAAAAACGATATATTCAAACACCGTGACCGGTTCGCTTGCCTGTGCCGCCGGGCTGAACGTCCGTTCCGTGGAAGGAGCGTATACTCCCGGATCCCGGGTGACTTATGTTATAAGTATACAAAACCCCGGCTCGGTGACGCTTACGGACGTTTCGGTAAGGGACACTCTCGGCGCATACGAATTCACGCCGGAGGGCTCCGAAACGCCGGTAATCCTTTATCCGCTGGATTATGCAGACGGAACGATCGCATATTATATCAACGGAGCGGCTCAGAGCAGTCCCGCGGTAACGGCCGGTGACGGGCTTCTTATTACCGGAATAACCGTTCCGGCAGGCGGAAGCACGATTCTGATATATCAGGCGGTAACGAACGAATATACCCCGCACAGCCCCGGATCGGCTGTGAGCAGTACGGTGACATTGTCCGGCGCCGGAAGATGCGCGTCCGCAGAGATAACTGTGCCCGCGGCGGAGGAAGCACTGCTTAAGGTGAGCAAATGCCTGTGTCCCCGTGAAATCACCGGCTGTGAAGAACTCACCTACACCTTCTACCTTGAAAACGAGGGAAACACGGCATCAGACGACGCGGTTCTTACCGATGTTTTCTACCCGGTGCTGCACGATATCACGGCAGAATACAACGGAGTATTGCTCGGAAGCGCGGACTACAGCTACGACGAGGAAACCGGTGTGTTCGAAACCTCCGCCGGTGTGCTGACTGTCGGAGCCGCCGTATACACCGCGGACCCGGTTACGGGAAGGTTCGAATCGGTACCCGGAAGCGGTGTTCTTACGGTGACCGGCAGATTCTGCGACGCCGGCTGAACGAAAACAGCTTTTTGTCTCCCGCGGGAAGAATGCACAATGTAATCGCAAAAAAAACGCAGCCGGGAAAGCTCCCGACTGCGTTGTAATGAAAAACAAAAGGCGGATTTCATACCCGGGCGATCCCGCACCGGCGTGCAGCCTCTGCCGCGGCGGAAGCAACAGCCTTGCCGACGCGCGGATCGAACACCTTCGGAATAACGTAATCCTCGCGAAGCTCGGAATCGGACACCAGGGACGCAACTGCCCCGGCTGCCGCTATAAGCATATCGTCGTTTATGTCGCTTGCCCTGACATCGAGCGCACCCCGGAAAAGTCCCGGGAACATCAGAGCGTTGTTTATCTGATTCTCGCAATCGCTCCTTCCGGAACCGACCACCCTCGCGCCGGCCTTCTTCGCGTCCTCCGGCATTATCTCGGGAACAGGGTTCGCCATTGCGAACACAACGGGATCGGCCGCCATTGAGCGCACCATATCCTGAGTTACCGTATTGCCTGCGGATACGCCGATAAATATGTCGGCTCCCCGCATGGCGTCGGACAGAAGTCCGGTTACGCCGCGCGGATTCACTTTTTTCGCCAGTTCCTCCTGCACGGGATTCATACAATTCCTGCCGGGAACGAGAACCCCTTCGCGGTCGCACATTACTATGTCCGTAATACCGTAGGCGAAAAGCATCTTTCCGATCGCTATTCCCGCGCTCCCCGCGCCGTTGATAACGACCCGGACGGTTTCCCTGCGTCTTCCGGTAAGCCGGAGCGAATTTATAACAGCGGCAAGCACCACTGCGGCGGTGCCGTGCTGATCGTCGTGGAACACGGGTATATCGCAAAGTTTTTTAAGCCGCGCTTCTATATCGAAGCAGCGGGGAGCGGCAATATCCTCGAGATTAATACCGCCGAAGGAGCAGCTTATTGCGGATACGACGGAAACGAACTCGTCGCTGTCCCCGGTGTTTACGCATATCGGGAATGCGTCCACCCCGCCGAGCTCCTTGAATATACAGCACTTACCCTCCATTACCGGCATTCCGGCACGCGGGCCTATGTCTCCGAGCCCTAACACGGCGGTTCCGTCGGTTATAACCGCGACAAGATTCGCCCGACGGGTAAGCAGATAATCCTTATCTGGGTCGGATACGATCTCACGGCAGGCGTCGGCAACGCCCGGCGTATACGCAAGCGAAAGCGCATCCGAGGAATCGACTTTCACACGGGATATAACCTCTATTTTTCCGCCCCATTCATAATGCTTTTCAAGTGCCTTGCTCATAACGGCCTCACCAAATACTTCCTTATTAGTCTTACCGGATGGTATGACAGCTTCGAGGTGCGAAGCCCCTCGTTTCCGTCATCCTCCTCGCGGTTAATGTATTTACAATCCGCAAACGCACGCGAAGCCTCACGGAACAGCATCGGATACACGCCCGGAACGGTCCGGTCCGCTTTTTCAACGTGAATATAGCAGGTATCGCCGATCTTTTCGCACACGGTTACGCCGCAAACCGCTCCGCCGACGGTAAGCATTCCGCCGACACAGCCGTATTCGGCCATATGGCGCACAAGACAGCGTGAACGCTGTTCCTCCTCCGCGCCCAGTCCGCTCATGTTCTGATGAAAGGCGTCTATAAACCGCTCCGCATCGGCGATATCTGACGGGTCTATTACCCGGAAGCTCCAATCCCCGCAGACCGAAAGAAATTTGTTTATATGGTTGCGCTGACCCGAAAAGCGTTTTCCCGGAAGGTCGCGCATATCGGAGGCGAGATACAGATAATCGAAGCTCTCGCGGTGAGCGGTGACGCCGATACTGCCGAAGCAGCCCGCAAGCAGCCCGAGATCCTCACGCGATACGACACAGAACAGCGGGTTCGGATCGTCCTCAGCGACGGCGCGGAGAGCGCGCATACGGTCGCCGCCCATAGGCACGACATAAGCCTTATCGCCGTAAAAATCCACCCGTATTATCAGCGAGTCGCCGTGAACACAGCATTCGGAACCGAAATAAGATCGCCACATCATGGTGCCGCCGACGGTAAGATCGCAGCACCGGCTGCGGGAATCGTTGAAGTAATGCGAAAGAAGCCCCGCATCGGACGGGACTATTGGCCTGAAATCCGGCATATTCTGACTCCGCGGTAAATAATACCGCTTTTTTAAAGATGTACCGGAATTTTACCACAATGTATCGTAAAAGTCAACGCAATCTATTGACTTACGTGAAACATTTTGTTAATATGATCGAGCATATATTACAAGGAGGAGACGCGAAATGAAAAAATCAATCGGTATCATTCTGACGCTTGTACTTATCATCTCTGTTGCCGCGGCAATATCTGTCGAAACCGTCGCTCTTCAGGACGTTGTGAACGTCTACGAATGCGAGACGGCCCCGGTGATCGACGGAACCCTCGACGACAGCTACCGGTTCGTTGCGAATTCCTATGACGGACAGGGTTATTTTGTCCTGTTTGATGGTTGCTCCGTTGACGATCACTGCGATTTTTACGCATGCTGGCGCGGAGATTACCTTTACGTCTTCGTAAAGGCTGTCTGCAACGGCACCCACAGCGCGTTCGTTAAGGACGATCATCACATTTACAACGCTCATTATATGATGAGCGCCCTGCTCCCCGATAACCCCTACAAGGATGTTTATGTCGGATCCGGCGAGAACGGCACCTGGGGCTGGGGCGAACTGTACTCGGCAGGACACTGCTATGAATGGACGATAATAAATCCTTCCCAGGAAACCGACAGCGACCGCGAGGATCATTTTAAGAACATGACCACGCTCGAGGGATACGAATTCGCCTGCAAGAGCGCCGGCGGATACGACTACTACGAGCAGAAGATCCCCCTTTCCAAGGTCAGCAATTCCATAGTGCCCAACGGTATTTCCGGAACTCCCGGTACCATGTTCGGCTTCGGTTTCTGCATAGGTCTTACCGATGTCGGATACGGCGATCTTGACACCAACGACGAGGTATACTTCTCCGACTACTTCCTCAGCGAAGGCGGAAATAAGAATCTCAAGGGACTTACCTTTATGAAGCTCGCTTCCGACCTTACCTCCGCAGACGAATCCGTGGAGGAGGCCGACAAACCTATCGATTCCGATTGCTACCTGTTTGCGGTTGCGGACGGCGAATGGAAGAAGACCGACCACTCCGGAACAAGCTGCAACGTGTCCTATGTCGGAGGAACCGCCACCGTAAGCGGAAGCTCGGCGGGAACCTGGCCGTGGGCAACCTATACCTTCCCGAAGGCTCTGCTCATAAGCGAGGGAACCACTCTGGTATACGATCTTTCTTTCGATTCCGGAAAGTTCAGCATACGCTTTAACGATATTGCGCTCTGCCCGCTCATGACAGACAATCTTGAAGAGGGCTCGGGAGATATGATGCCCGGTACATATTCCGGCGCCATAACCTTCGACAGTCTTTCCGAACTTCTCGGAACCGACGAAAACGGCTTCGTACGTATCGAGAGTATGACCGTCTTCTCTGTAGACGGCGCATCCGTAACCGTAAAAGCGTTTGACCTTATCATGAACTATACTGCGCCCGAGGAGTCCGACATTTTCGTTCCCGACGAATCCGACCCGTCCGAGGAGCCCGAGGAATCCGAAGAGCCGTCGGTATCCGTTCCCGCAAGCGAGAGCGAGCAGACTTCCGATATATCCGATACGTCCGGCGCTTCCGAATCCGGCAAGGGCGGAATCGGCGCATGGGTCTGGGCGATTGTTATCGCAGCCGTTGCCGCTGCCGCTGTCGTTGTTGTTGTGATTATAAAGAAAAAGAAATAAGGTTTATGCACAATATCTGAAAACGTTGTAGACATTTATCTTTTTTTGAACAACTCTTGACAAAAAACATGCCATATGATATCATACTTGGCAGATACCAATCAATTCTATGGAGGCAACCATGAAAAAACTGTTAAGCATCATCCTTATGCTCACGCTTTTGGTGGGACTTACCGTATCCATCCCGCTCGAGAGCTCCGCCGAGGGCACCATAGTGCTCATCTACGAATCCGAGACCGCACCCGTTGTAGACGGTTCCGTAGACGCCGCTTACAGACAGATAGCCACCTCCTCCAACGACCCGACAGGCAACATCGTTAGAAACGAAGGCTGCACCGTGGACGATTACATGGAGGTATATGCCTGCTGGAACGGCGATTCGCTTTACCTGCTGCTCAAGGTCACCTGCAACGATCCGCATGTCGCATACATGGATAACGCAAGCGAGCACTTCATCTTCAATGCGCATTATCTTATGACCGCTCTCTGCCCGGACAACCCCTACAAGGATATATACAAGGGCGATCAGGAAGACGGAACCTGGTCCTGGGGCGGACTTTATAACGCTCAGCTCGTATACGAGTGGACCATCATCAATCCTTCTCAGGATTCCGAATCCGACATAGCCGACCACTTCCTTTCAATGTCCTCTACCGAAGGATTTGAGTACAAGGTTGTCACCGACGGCGGATTCGATTACTACGAGCAGAAGATCCCGCTCGAGAGCCTTAAGACCGGCAAGGTTGCCAACGGCGTTCCCGCCGAGGTTGGTTCTCTGTTCGGATTTGCCTTCCTCGTCGGTCTGTCCGACTTCGGAACCGGCTATGCTCCCACCACCTTCACCGATAAAGTTTATCTCTCCGATTACTTCACCGGCGACAAGTACATTCAGGGTATGGCGTACTGCAAGCTCGCTTCCGACCTGAACAATGACAATAACAACGAAACCAGCAAGGAAGAGAAGCCGTCCGCTATCACCGCAACATATGACCTCTTCCCCGCTATCACCAACTGGAAGAACGCCGATGTCAACGGCACCTCCGTGGTATACTCTTACTCCAAGGGCGTAAGCACCTTCAGCGGCAGCGTTGCCGGCACATATCCGAGCACCACCGGTACTCTCGACAAGACTATATATCTCGCCGAAGGCACCTATCTTGTTTACGATATGAACGTTGATACCGGTTCCGTAAGCTTCCGTCTCAACGGCAGCACTCAGATCAACACCCTGATCTCCGATAATATCGAGGCAGGAACCGATAACCTTCTTGCAGGCGAATACACCGGCTATATCACCTACGAGGATCTTGCCGCTCTGCTCGGCACCACCGACGACGGCCTTGTCGCTATAACCGACGTAACCGTATTCAGCGTTGACGGAGCCACCTGCACTATCAATACCTTTGAATTCGATCCTTCCTACGTACCTTCCGAGGAGCCCGATCCTTCCGAAGAACCCGATATCTCCGAGGAACCCTCCGAAGAGCCCGATATCTCCGAGGAACCCTCCGAAGAGCCCACCGTTTCCGCCGATCCCTCTGAGGAAGTGTCCGATACTTCCGCTCCCGTTGAAAACGGCGGAAGCCTCACCTGGCTGTGGATCGTTATTGCTGTCGTAGTTATTGCTGCGGCTGTTGCGGCTTTCCTTATCAGCAAAAAGAAGAAAGCTGACTGATAGGCATATCATCCTACCTGAATAAAGTTAAAAGAGGCAGTATGTTTTCTGCCTCTTTTTCCTTACTCTCCATGTTTCTGCGCGGAGATATAATGCGGCATGACCGCAAATAAACAACGGAGGAAATACATTATGAAAAAAACCGCACTTGTTCTTGCACTTGGTCTCGTTCTTGCCCTGCTCTGCTCCTGCGGCTCTCCGTCAATCGTAGGCACCTGGTCTGCGACGACAGAACTGCTCGGCACCGAATACGAAACGACATATGTGTTCAATTCCGACGGAACAGGCAGCGAATCCGTACTCGGAATCACCGCGTCATTCACTTATACCGTCGAGGGAAATACCGTTACATTAGTCGCCTCCATACTCGGAACGGAAACGACGGAAACCTTTACCTATTCGGTAGAAGGCGATACGCTTACTCTTACTTCGGACGGAGAAACGCTTACCCTCAACCGCAAATAACAGCAAACCGCATATTCAAAAAGGCGCCGCGGATTATCGCGGCGCCTTGGTTTATTGTATAATCTGCCGTATTCTGTTGACTTTCACTCCGGAATGATGTAATATATTTCTATATTACGAACAGGAGGATATCACAATGCTCTCGAAAGCATTATGCTCCGAGATACTTGCGCGTGCAATGTCATCCGGAGCGGATTTCGCGGAGCTCTATCAGGAGCTTACGCACAACAACGTGATACAACTGATAAGCGGTAAAATCGAGAAGATCGGCGACAACGTTCTGTCAGGTGTCGGCGTGCGTGCGTTCGTCGGAACAAAAACCGTTTACGCTTATACCTGCGATCTCTCGCGCGAGGGACTTCTGCGCTGTGCTTCCGGTGTTGCAGATACTGTCGCACAGTCCAAAAACGATGTATCCATACGGCTTACCGAGCGCATTTTCCCCAACATAAACCCGGTGCGCCGGCTTCCGGGAGACGTCGACGTTAAAGAACGCATCTCGGTGCTTAAAGAGGCGTGCTTCGCGGCAAAGAATTACGACAGCCGCATTTCACAGGTGGCAGGAAACCTTATCTCGGTCGATCATAACATTCTCGTTGCCAACAGCGAAGGGCTTTATTCTGCCGACCGTAATGTCCGCACCCGTCTTGCGATAAGCGCAATCGCATCCGACGGAAACGAAAACCAATCGGGATACAACGGTCCCGGACGTTCAATGGGAATGGAAATGTTCGAAACGATAAGCCCCGCAGAGACCGGCATAGAAGCATCCCGCCAGGCGATAGTCAATCTCGAGGCGGAATACTGCCCCGCAGGTCAGATGACCGTAGCGATAGCTAACGGGTTCGGAGGAGTGATTTTCCACGAAGCCTGCGGTCATTCTCTCGAGGCCACCTCGGTCGGTATCGGCGCTTCGCAGATGTGCGGAAAGCTCGGGCAAAAGATCGCCGGCGACAAGGTAACCGCGATAGACGACGGTACTATCCCCGGCGCATGGGGATCTATCAACATGGACGACGAGGGACATCCCGCACAGAAAAACATACTTATTGAAAACGGCGTGCTTAAGTCGTATATGGTCGACCGTCTCGGCTCCCGCCGCATGGGGCTTCCCTGCACCGGGTCGGGACGCAGACAGGGCTACACCTTCGAGCCGACCTCACGTATGACGAATACTTATATTGCAAACGGTCCCGACAAAAACGAGGACATTATCGCGTCTATCGAATACGGCCTGTATGCGGCTCACATGGGCGGCGGATCAGTAAACCCGGTTACCGGAGCGTTCAACTTCGCTGTAAGCGAAGGTTATATTGTGCGCAACGGAAAGATATGCGAGCCGGTGCGCGGAGCGTCGCTTATCGGAACCGGAAGCCGGATACTCATGGATATAGATATGGTCGGGCAGGACCTCGAGCTCGGACAGGGTATGTGCGGTTCGTCTTCCGGCAGCATTCCCACCAACGTCGGACAGCCGCTTATAAGGGTGTCTAATATCACCGTCGGCGGCAGAAATCAGTAAAGGAGCAAAAACAAATGAATTTCGATGAAATAAAATCGGTCATTGTTTCCTCCGCAGAGAAAAACGGTGTTGCGGAGTATGAGATATTCTACACCGAAAACGAGAGCCTCAGCGCAGAGACCGTTAAAAACGAGATAAGCAGCTTCTCTTCGGAGCATACGGCTTCGGTGAACTTCCGCTGCACCGTCGGCGGCAAGATGGGCTATGCATACACCGAGCTTTTGGAGCCGGAGGAGCTTGCCGGCCTTGTAACCAGAGCGGCGGATAACGCGGCGGTGACCGAATGCGAGGACGAAGTGGAGATATTCCGCGGAAGTGATGAATATCTGCCCGCAGATATGCCCGAGCCTTCTCTTCCCGATGCGGCGTCGGTTCGCGAGATTGCGCTTAAGCTTCAGGAGAAGACATATTCACTGTCCGACAAGGTTTCGGACGGCACACAGTCCGCCGCCGGCAGCGGAATTATCGCAACGCGCATGTACAATTCCTACGGACTCGATCTTTCCGAGCGCTACGGGGTCGATTACGCCTATTCCGAGGCAGTCGTAAGAGACGGCGAGGACACTGCATATTCCTTCCGAGGAGGCAACGGCAGAAGCTACGATGAGCTTTCATACAACAGCGAAAAAGCGGTTGAAGAAGCGCTTTCGCGGCTCGGCGCTGTGCCAGCCGAAACCGGAAGCTACCCTGTGATTATTAGTGCAAACACCATGCGGGGCATTCTTGCAACCTTTTCCTCGGTATTTTCGGCGCAGAACGCGCAAAAGGGGCTTTCCCTGCTCGCGGGAAAAGAAGGGCAGAAGATCGCATCCGATATAATAACGATTGCGGACGATCCGTTCAGGGAAGGATCCGTAAAGACGGCATTCGACGGAGAAGGAGTAGCGACCCGCACCAAGAACGTTATAGAAAAAGGCGTGCTCACTACGCTGCTTCACAATCTTTCCTCCGGAAAGAAGGCAGGGGTTCCCTCCACCGGAAACGGTAACCATTCCAACGGTATACGCTTCCACAATTTCTATATACTTCCCGGCAAAAACACGCTTGAAGAGCTGCTTAAGGCTGCAGACGGCGGTATATATGTCACCGAGGTAAAGGGTCTGCATGCGGGCGCCGATGCGACCACGGGCGACTTCTCGGTGGAAAGCGCGGGGCATATGATCGAAAACGGAAAGATCGGCCGTCCGGTAAAGTCGTTCACCATAGCCGGTAACTTCTTTACTCTGCTTAAAGACATTTCGGCGCTCAGCGATACCGTGGATTTCGGAGTTGTAACCTCTGCAACGGCGTTCGGTTCTCCGGATATATTCATACCTTCGATTTCGGTAGCCGGCAAATAACCTTAATATCCCTTTTGAAAACGGCGCACCGCCGCACGCTGCGCCGCAACACAGACAGCTATATAATAAAAACCGGCGGAGCTCTGCCCCTGTTTTTCGGGGGAAGACGGCTCCGTCGGTATATTTTTAACGTGTTTTAAGCATTGCGCGTGCGGAGTTAAGCACGGTTATAATCATAACGCCGACGTCTCCGAACACTGCGACCCACATATCTGTTTTCCCGAGAGCCGCCAACAGAAGTATTGCGGCTTTAACAACAAGCGAAAACACAATATTCTGTTTTACAATGCTCATCGTCCTGCGTGCAATCCGTATTGCGGCGGGGAGCTTGGACGGACTGTCGTCCATAAGCACCACATCGGCGGATTCGATCGCCGCGTCGCTCCCCAACGCTCCCATGGCAATACCGACATCTGCGCGGGCAAGCACCGGAGCGTCGTTAATTCCGTCGCCGACAAACGCCGTTTTTCGGCCTTCGGAAATCAGTTCTTCCACCGCGGAAACCTTTCCGGCGGGTAAAAGCTGCGACCGATATTCGTCTACACCCGTCTCGGCTGCGGCGGCCTGCGCCGCTTTTTCCCCGTCACCCGTAAGCATTACCGTGCGGGTAATCCCCAATTTACGCAGCTCCGCGACCGCTTGTGCGGAATCCGGCTTAACCGCATCGCTTATAACTATGTGACCCAGATATCTGCTGCCGCGTGCGACATGTATAACCGTTCCCGTAAGATGGCACTGATGCCACTCCGCACCGGAATCGTCCATAAGCGTGCCGTTGCCCACCGTGTAAACTTCTCCGTCTATCTCGGCTTCGATACCCTTGCCGGAAATCTCGCGGATAAAGCCTATCCGTGAGTTGTCGATATGACCTCCGTGTGCGGCGACTATCGAAGCTCCCACCGGATGGTTTGAGTGACTTTCCGCCGCCGCCGCAATATCCAGAAGCGAATCTGCGGAAATTTCGTTAGGATGTACTGCGTTAACCTTAAAAACGCCCTTTGTAAGAGTGCCGGTTTTATCGAATACGACCGTGTCTGTTTTTGCAAGCGTTTCGATATATTCCGCTCCCTTTACGAGTATACCGCGGCGGGAAGCGCAGCCGATTCCTCCGAAGAAGGTAAGCGGAACTGATACCACCAGAGCACACGGACAGGACACCATAAGAAATATAAGCGCACGCCGTATCCAGTCGCCCCACGGCTGAGAAAACGCCAGCGGAGGTATAAGTGCAAGCAGTACCGCACCGGCAACGACGCAGGGAGTATACCACCGCGCAAATCTGGTTATAAAGCTTTCGGTACGGGATTTTCTGTCCGAAGCATCGCTAACCAGCTCGAGTATGCCGGCAACCGTACTCTCACCGTATTCTCCCGTGGTGCGTACACGTATCAGACCCGTCAGGTTCACGGAACCGCTGTAAATCATGTCGCCGGTATTCTTTTCCACCGGCAGACTCTCGCCCGTAAGCGCAGAACTGTCCACGGCAGTGGCACCGGATATAATCTCGCCGTCAAGCGGAACCCGTTCTCCCGGGCGGACGATTATCGTCTCGCCCGCCGAAACCTCATCCGGCGAAACCGTTATCTCCTCGTCTCCGCGAAGCACGACGGCATGGTCCGGACGGATGTCCATAAGCTCGGCAATCGACCTGCGGCTTCTGCCTACCGCTATACTCTGGAAAAGCTCGCCGATCTGGTAAAAAATCATCA
Source organism: Clostridiales bacterium (assembly GCA_004553575.1). GTDB lineage: Bacteria > Bacillota > Clostridia > Oscillospirales > CAG-382 > SFLA01. Next base: position 4,331 of record SFLA01000022.1, on the reverse strand, counting down.
CTCCGGCGGCCTCGGGGTATTCACCGACCGCAAACGCACCGACGGTTGCGACAGTCATAAGGAATCTTTCATCGAACACCTGACCGCGGATGATGTTGCGCAGCGCCCCCCACAGCACATCGTAACCGGCAATAAGATACGGCACACAGAATGCCGCGAGACGCGGCATTCCTTCGATCCGAAGAAACAACGCCGCCACCGTCAGCACGACGGCAGACGCTATACGGCAGAGTGTACGTTTATGCTCCGAAGTCATAGTTGTTTTACCCCGTATCAAAACGATATGCGGCAGTCGGGCTCGACCCGCGCAATGGCCTTTTCGGCCTTTTTAAGCACCTCGTCGAAAACGGATTCATCCGCCTCGATTGTAAGCCGCTGCATCATAAAATTAACCCGCGCCGAAATCACTCCGTCGATTGCGGATATGGCGGTCTCCATTTTTGCCGCGCAGTTGGCGCAGTCGAGCCGCTCCAGTTTAAATGTCTTTTTCATTTTTTACGCCTCTCTCCTCAATAAGATGCTCAAACCCCTGCCCTATTATCGTTTTTACGTGACTGTCGGCAAGAAAGTGACGTCTTATGCGCGTCCAAGATTAGAAGAGCAACCTACCATGGTTGCGCAAGAGAAGCCGAAATTCGGCATTATACCAGTAGAACGTCTAGCCAAGCAAGGGAATGATACGAAGCCTGAGCAAACCAAGACTGCATCAGTAAAGAGTCTATTATTGGAGATAGGCAAGCAGATGGGCATTCAGCTCTAAGCAAGCCGTGATAAGTATTAAGATTTAGAGTCCCTGCAGGGACATACAGAATGATTTGATTAGAACTAAATTATGACATGTCAAGCCCCTCCGAGCGCTCGGAGGGGTGTTTTTTTCGGCTGCGGTCTATGGACTGATGAATACGGGGTTTTAGGGGTGTCCCCTGGCGAAGGGGTAGCGGAAAACGCCGAAGGCGGTTGAAGCGAGGGGAAGGCTTTCCCCTCCCTTTTTGTATGGATTGCTTCGTCATTTCATTCCTCGCAATGACGTTTTTCGGGTCAATATCCGATTACATTTCCTAACCACTAATCACCAACCACTAGCCACACTTATAGTCTTTTTCTACTTGGCACGCTTCGCGTGCTTTTAGCGCGGCTCGGTTATGTCAACTCGTGCAAGCACGGTTGCCGCGACGCTCGCCTTTAGCTAAATTTGGCCCTACCGCCAGATGTCGTATTTCTGGGGAACCGGGCGAGAACCGCCCACAAAAAGGATTATTTATGTCTCAAATCGAACTCACTTTCCCCGATGGCTCCGTACGTTCCGTAGCATCGGGCACCACCGGCCTCGAAATTGCGAAGGGCATTTCCGAAGGTCTTGCACGCAAGGCGCTTGGCGTCAAACTCGGCGATAAGGTCCTCGACCTCACGCGCCCGCTCACCGAGAGCGGCACCATCAAGATTATCACGCCGAGCAACGACGACCCGGATGCTCTGATGCTCCTGCGTCACAGCTGCAGCCACGTGCTTGCCGAAGCCATCTGCGACCTGTTCCCGGGCACCAAGCTCGCCTACGGTCCGGCTATCGAAAAGGGTTTCTACTACGATTTGATGACACCGACCCCGATCCAGCAGTCGGATTTCGAGCGCATCGAAAAGCGCATGAAGGAAATCATCAAGGAAGACCGTCCGTTCGTGCGTTGCGAAGTCAGCGCCGCCGATGGCCTGAAGCGCACCGGGGCAAGAACTTTGAAGACCTCTGCGCCGGCCCCCACGTGCCTTCTACCGGCAAGCTCAAGAATTTCAAGGTGCTCTCCATGTCGGGCGCCTACTGGCATGGCGACCAGAACAGCGACCAGCTGACCCGCGTGTACGGAACCTGCTTTGCAGACAAGGAAGGTCTCGAAACTTACCTGAAGTTCCTGGAAGAAGCTGAAAAGCGCGACCACCGCAAGATTGGTAAGGAAATGGACCTCTACCACATCGAAGACCATTCTCCTGGCATGGTGTTCTGGCACCCCAACGGCACCAAGATGGTGAACGCCCTGAAGGACTACATCCGCGGTAAGATTGACCGTCGCGGCTACCAGGAAGTGATTACGCCGGAAATCGTGAACAAGACTTTGTGGATCAAGTCCGGTCACGCCGACAAGTACAACGAAAACATGTTCAAGACCATGGCTGGTGACGTTGAAATGGCTGTGAAGCCCATGAACTGCCCCTGCCACATTCAGATCTTCAACACCGGCCTGCGTAGCTGGCGCGACCTCCCGATGCGTCTTGCTGAATTCGGTAAGTGCCACCGTTACGAACCTGCCGGTACCATGCACGGTTTGATGCGTGTCCGCGGCTTCGTTCAGGATGACGCTCACATCTTCTGTACCGAAGAACAGATCGCTTCCGAAGTGGCTGACTTCTGCGCCCTCGTCAAGGAAATCTATCACGACTTCGGTTTCGATTCCATCGTGGTGAAGTTCTCCACCCGTCCGGAACGCCGCGTGGGTTCCGACGAACTTTGGGACAAGGCTGAAGCCGCTCTCGAAGAAGCCACCAAGCTGGCTGGCCTCGACTACATTCTGAACCCGGGCGAAGGCGCCTTCTATGGCCCGAAGCTTGAATTCACCCTGAAGGATTCCCTCGGCCGTGATTGGCAGTGCGGTACCATCCAGGTGGACTTCAACCTGCCCCAGCGTCTCGGTGCAGAATATGTCGGTAAGGACAACCAGAAGCACATCCCCGTTATGCTGCACCGCGCAGCCGTGGGTTCCATCGAACGCTTCCTCGGCATTTTGATTGAAGAATTCATGGGCGATTTCCCGCTGTGGCTCGCTCCGGTGCAGGCCCGTGTGCTCCCGATTTCCGAGAAGTTCGTGGACTACGCGAAGCAGGTCGAGAAGGAACTCGTGAACGCCGGCGTCCGCGTGGAAGTGGACGAATCCAACGAGAAGCTCGGCTACAAGATCCGCCAGTGCGAACTCCAGAAGGTGCCTTACCTCCTCATCGTCGGCGAGAAGGAAGTGGCTGACGGAGTCGTGTCCGTGCGTAAGCGCAAGGACGGCGACAAGGGTTCTATGACCGTTGCCGACTTCCTCAAGATGACCGAAGACGACAGAAAAGTCGTTCGCTAGTCAATAACCGAATGTCATTTGCAAACGTAGGTTCCTTCGAGCCTACGTTTTTTTATTGTTGGCGACAACCGCCCAAGGCGAGCGCAGCGGGCAAATGCATTTGCCCATTGCCGAGCCGCTGCGGTTGGGACTCCGTAGGAGTCCAAAAGGAAGTCGCCGATGGCTTGTCATGCCGGACTCCGTTCCGGGCATCACCTTTTAGAAATCGCAGACACGGTTTGAGCCTGCGCTTATCGTTATAGGGGGCGGGTCCCCTCCCCGAACTGCGAAATGTTTTGCAAGTCACATAATCGGGCTAAAGGGAATCGGTAAAAGAAAAGTCCCGCAATTCATATTAAACTGTGGGAACTTTTAATATTTAGAAGGAAAGATTATTTCTTTCCTAATGGATATACACCTGTAAATGTTTTGATGTACTTCGCGTTAATTTCACCATTTATTATGCTATAAACCCATACTGGGCAATACAAACTTGCCGTAGGCGTTTTATCTTTTTCAATTAATTCTATTTTAAGCGTATCTCCATATGAGCGCGTACCAATAGATTTTATGTTATCTTTAAAACTATGTACTTGAGAAAAAAATAATAATTTTTCACCCTGTTTCATTTTCGTAAAAATGGTATCATATTTATATATGGATTCAATTACGGACTCATCATACAGACAATTTGAGATAGAATCTAATAAAAGTAAGTTTTCATTATAAGAGATAGAAGTATCGTAATGATATGATAATATTGTTTCTGATTCGCTGGAATCATCAGAGCAAGCTACGAATGAAAAGACAAGTAATAAAGAAAATAGAAAAATTTTCATAAATAACTCCTTCTTATTTACAAGGTGTACTATAGCAAGGGGTTCCATATGTTATCCATCTTGATCCAATACCGTCGTAATCACCTCCATTTTTAAAAACTGGTTTCTGAATAGAATTTTCAAATGTTTCTTTCCATGGGTCAAAGAACTTGCCGTCGACATAGCCATAGCGATAAACGATTTTAGGCTCAACGCCAAGCCCTTGTTCCTTGTAAATCCATTTTTTCACAGCATTTTTATACGCTTCCCAGATTCCCTGTTTTTCTTTTATCCAATTAGTTGCAAAATCGCGCTCTACATAATACGAGGCTCTTGAATAGGAGCATGTGCCTAAATTTAAGAAACCGCAGCTGTATTTATGCTCATATTTTTTGTAACTCCATGATAACGAGCTATAACCAAGAAT
>SFLA01000072.1 GCA_004553575.1 Clostridiales bacterium | reverse complement strand
ATGCCGACGAGTATTGTTTCACTATAGACTAGTGGTCAGCATATTCGATCTGTTCCGGATTTTGATTATTCGGAAACAGTTGTTATATTTGCGGCGCTAAAATTTTTGGATGCGTAATTTCAATTCGGATATCGTTCTCTAGCATCTTCCGCCGGCGGCAGGTCGGCGGGGATGCGGGAATCTCATAAAGGCTCAGCTTGAATGTGCAGGGTGGGCCTTTTGTTTAATTGTTCCGCCACGGCGGGACTCCATGTTCAACAAATCTGCTTCCGCAATGGCGGAGCAACTATATCCGAATCTATCATGAATCAGAACACAATAATACGCCTCGAGCGCGAATCTGACTACCGCGAGGTTGAAAACCTCACCAGAGAGGCATTCTGGAACGTATACCGTCCCGGATGCACCGAACATTACGTACTGCATCTGTATCGCGGAAACCCCGACTTCATACCCGAACTGGATTTCGTAATGGAGACTGACGGAATAATCATGGGCCACGTGATGTTCTCCCGTGCCTGGATCATCGCTGATGACGGCCGCAGCATACCCATACTGACTTTCGGACCCATCAGCATAGCTCCGGCGTACAAGCGCAAGGGCTACGGGCTCAGGCTTCTGACCCATGCCATGGAAAGGGCGGGGGAACTGGGCTACGGCGCCATATTCATGGAAGGCAACATAGACTTTTACGGCAAATGCGGTTTTGACGTCGCATCAAAAAGCGGGATTCACTATTATGCCGAACCTCGTGAAGATGTTGTACCGTATTTTCTGCTGAGGCAGTTGCAGGAGGGATTCCTTGAAGGAGTTACGGGAGTTTACCGAACGCCTGAGGGTTATTTTGTCGACGAAACGGAAGCCGAAGAGTTTGACAGGCAGTTTACGCCTAAAATCAAACTCGAACTGCCGGGTCAACTGGTGTAAACACGGAATTTCCGGTGCAGGTAATATCCTGCACCGGTAGTTCGTTATTACCGCCGAACTCCCCGATAACCCGGGGCTGTACTGTAAAAATAATACGGAGTGTAACAATGAATGGTTTTAATGGAAAAGTAGCCGTAGTAACCGGCGGTGCGCGCGGAATAGGGAAGTGCATACGCGAAGAGTTTGAAAAGTCAGGCGCTTCGGTTTGTGTAATCGACCTGTTGGATAACGATTATTATACGGGCGATCTTTCGGACAAGGCAACGCTCGAATCGTTCGCTGCGAAGGTTATTAACGATTACGGCAGTGTCGATTATCTTATCAACAACGCCGCTCCCGTTATGTGCGGCATTACGGATTGCAGCTATGAAAGCTTTGAATACGCACTGAAGGTCGGTGTGACCGCGCCGTTTTATCTATCGAAGTTATTCGCGCCTCATTTTGCAGAGGGCGCGTGCATAATAAATATCTCGTCTTCGCGCGACCGTATGAGTCAGCCGCAGACAGAGAGCTATACGGCGGCAAAAGGAGGTATTTCTGCACTTACGCACGCAATGGCGGTCAGCTTTGCGGGCAAGGTGCGTGTTAATTCGATATCGCCCGGTTGGATAGACACCGGCTTCACCGTCTATGACGGGGCGGACGCTGTACAGCAGCCTGCCGGCAGAGTGGGAACTCCTGCCGATATTGCCGGCATGGTTCTTTATCTTTGCTCGGATGCCGCTGGATTTATTACAGGCGAAAACATTTGTATTGACGGCGGAATGACCCGTCAGATGATATACCACGGCGATAACGGATGGACGCTTAACATGTAAGGCAACTGTGAATGTTTGCTTCTGAGATTCGTGCTTTCCCGTGAAGGACGGTTCATTTAACGTACCGCAGTTACACAAGTCCGCGCACGCGGAAATATATTTTCTTCGATGCATTATCCCAAACATAACAATGGTTGAAAAACAGAAGGAATCAACATGAAAAGCATTCTGATTACGGGTGTATGCGGAGGTATGGGACATGCCGCCGCCGAGCGGTTTACCGCGGCAGGATTTCGTGTTTTCGGTATTGACCGCCGACAGTCCTGCGATTTGCCTATACGCTATTTTTCTGCAGATATTACAGACGAGGCTTCTGTCCGGGAGGTGAAGGATAATATATCCGGTGAGACAGAGCGGCTTGACGGAATTTTACATTTTGCGGGTATATATAACCTCGATTCTCTTATAGAAATAAGTGAGGAAGATTTTATAAGGATATTCGATATCAACCTGTTCGGAATCTATCGTATCAACAAGGCATTTGTGCCGATGATGGGTAACGGCGGCCGAATAGTGATTACCTCAAGCGAGCTTGCTCCGCTTGATCCTCTGCCGTTTACAGGACTTTACGCAATTACCAAAGGCGCAGTCGAAAAATACGCCGACTCGCTGCGGATGGAGCTTAATCTTCACGGTATCTCGGTCAGCGTAATTCGTCCGGGCGCGGTTAAGACAGGGATGCTCGGCGCATCGACGGAGTCGCTCGAGGTATTCTGTAAAAAAACGAAGCGTTACGCGTGCAACGCAGAAAACTTCCGCCGGGTCGTAGACTCGGTTGAGACGCGTAATGTTATGCCCGAAAGAATTGCCGATGCCGCATTTAAGGCTTTAACCTCAAAACGCCCGAAGTACGTCTATAACATTAACCGCAATCCTTTGCTCAGACTTTTGAGTGTTCTTCCTAAGCATTTGCAGGTGCGTATTATTGCGGCGATAATCAAATAACACCGTTTTCCTTGCCTTCCGGTAGCACCTCCTAAATCACCCCGTCAACGCCGACCTGCGTTCCGATTGCCGAAGCCGTGTTCTTGTTGTCGCCGGTAAGCATTACGACCCTTATACCCAATTTGTATCGGCGGTATTGCATAACAAAAGGCATGCGGTTTTATCTGCATGCCTTTTTGCAGGTTACATACGGATTTACATTTTTTCGATAGCCGCCTCAGCTGTATTCGCGGCGATTATCCTGGAGTAATCTGCGAATTTCTTTTCGCGATCATAGGTGAAAAGACCGTTTACTTCCTGCTCGATATCGTAAAGCTGGGTATAGCAGAAGCCCATAATGTTCGGTGCTTCGAGTAAAGCCGAAACGAGCTTTTCATAACGGGCGAAGAACTCCTCCTCGGTTTCGGGTGCGTCTCCGTAGCCCCATGAATTCTCCGCGGCGATCTTCCGCCTGTTTTCGGGAATCCATTTTATACCGCCGAATTCGCTTATAAAGAACGGCAGACCGGGAATAAAAACCTGATTGTTCGGACCGAACAGTTTAACGCTCTCCGCCTTTCCGTTATACCCGATATAGGATTTCCGTAAGCTTTCGGGGTTTTGGTCATAGTCGTGTTGGTCGTAAATATCGGTTATTACGTGATAAAACCCCGAAGTATCGATAACCGGCCTTGTAGGGTCAAGGCGCTTGGTTTCATCGTAAACCGCACGTATTATACGCCGTGCGGTCCTGCCGTGCTGATGCCAGGTTTCGTTGAAGGGACACCAGCCGATTACGGAAGGGTGATTAAAATCCCGCTCCACCGTTTCGCTCCATTCCGGGAGAAAGCCCAACAAACCGCCGTCGTTATTAATGTCGAGTCCCCAATTGGCGTGTTCGCCCCAAACCAGATAGCCGGCTCTGTCGCAGTGATACAGAAAACGCGGTTCGAACATTTTTTGGTGCAGACGGGCGCCGTTGAATCCCAGATCCATCGAAATCTTTATATCACGCTTCAGCGCCTCATCGTCAGGCGCGGTGTAAATCCCGTCGGGGTAAAAACCCTGATCAAGCACGGTACGCTGGAACACGCTTTTGCCGTTTATAAGTACTTTAAAACCGTCTGTCCGTACTTCCCGCAGTCCGGCATAGCTGTATATCACATCTGTTCCGCTTTCCGTTTGAAGGGTGAATCTCAGATCGTACAGTCTGCCTTTTCCCGCTTCCCAAAGATGTTTTTCTTTAAGCGGGAGATGAATACGAGCGTATCGACCGCTCACAACCCTTGAAGTACTGCCTGCACAATTTCCGTTATATAACGCCTCTGCAGTAAGCTGTCCGCCGCAGGAAAGGGTTAGCTCAATGTCAAAGGCCCCTTCTTCAACGTCGGGATAGTATTTTGCGGTTTTGATATAGCCTGAAGGTACATACTCAAGCCAAACCGTTTGCCAGATTCCCGTGGTGCGGGTGTAGTCGCAGTCGTGCGAATAAAAATCCGCCGATTGTTTGCCGCGCGGTTGTTTTGCGCTGCGCAGATCATCCTTTGCGTTTACGGTAAGATCGTTTTCGCCCGTTTTCAGTAAATCGGTAATATCAAACGTAAACGAGCTGTATCCTCCGAAGTGACTTCCTGCGTTCTTG
>SFLA01000071.1 GCA_004553575.1 Clostridiales bacterium | reverse complement strand
CTTTAACGTCGGGATAATTCGCTTGAAGCGCAAGCAGTGCTCTGCGATATTTCGCATAACGGGAAGGATTATCGTAATCGGTATCAGTGCTTCCGGTATAACGGTTGTCGGAAAGGTTCATCGAATCGTACAGCGAAAGCAGGCTGTCGGGCATTGCGGCTGCGTTAAGCTGACCGACTGCACTGTGCGAATCGGTAAGTCCGGAATAGGTATTCTGTTCTTCCCTGTCCTGCATAACGCGCTGGGCGATATTTACTGTGCAGAATACGAACACTCCGAGAAAGAATACGACAAGTACGGCGCGCGCATATCCGGCTTTTGACCTGCGACGGCGCAGAAGCGTGCTTTTGCATTCGATTTCGTCCGGCGAAAGCGAAGACAGCGAATTCTTGAAACTGTTATTATTGTTCTCCATGCAGAATAACACCTCCCGACAGATGTTTTTTAAATTATAGTCAATTATGTTTAATAACGCAAGACACATATGTAAAATTTTATAAAACAGGCAACAAAAGCTCTGTATGGTGAAAAATATGTTGACAAAAACAGAGATTTGTTATATTATAACAAGGTGTTTAACTATGTAAAAATTTTAAGGAGAAAATAGAATGAGCTTAAAAAGCATAAACACCGAACAAAAGAATCTGGCAGAACTCGAGATCCTTATAGAGAAACCCGTCTTCGATGACGAGGTTGATAAGGTTTTCAAAAAGAATGCCGCGAAGATTACCGTTCCGGGGTTCAGAAAAGGCAAAGCCCCCCGCAGAATTATCGAGAAAATGTACGGTACATCTTATTTTTATGAAGAAGCTATCGATCATCTGCTTCCCGACATTTATCAGTCCGCAGTAGCCGAAGCGGGTATCGACACCGTTTCCCGCCCCGAGGTAGAGATTAAATCCATTGACGACGGCGGAGTACTCCTTTGCGCAAAAGTATACACGAAACCCGCTGCTGTCGTGACCGATTATAAGGGTATCGAGGTTAAAAAAGACAAGGTCCGCGTAACAAAAGAAGAGATATCCGCAGAGGTTGACAAAATCCGTCAGCGCAATGCTCGTATAATCACCATTACCGATGCACCTGCTGCGGAAGGCGATGAAGTCGTGATAGATTACGAGGGTTCGATAGACGGCGTTCCGTTCGAGGGCGGAAAAGCCGAGAAGCAGAACCTTAAGCTGGGCAGCCACACATTTATCGACGGATTCGAGGATGCCCTTATAGGAAAGACTCCCTCCGACGAAAGCTTTGACATTGATGTAACCTTCCCTGCCGAATACGGTGCGGAACAGCTTGCCGGTAAAGCTGCGGTTTTCAAAATCAAGCTGCATGAAATAAGGCGCAGTGAACTTCCCGAATACGACGATGAATTCGTAAAAGATGTTTCCGAATTCGGCACCATAGCCGAATATGAGGCAGATGTAAAGGCAAAAATCAAGGAAAGAAAGACTGCAGAGAGCGACAGAAAGTTTGAAGACGAGCTTCTTTCAAAGGTCGCAGAGAAAACAGAGGTCGAGATCCCCGACTGCATGATAGAAAGCGAAATCGACGGATACATACAGGATTACGATTACAGGCTGAGATCACAGGGCGGTTCGCTTGACCTGTACTACAAGTATACCGGCACCGACGAGAAGACTCTGCGCGAATCCTTCAGACCCGGCGCCGAGAAGCAGGTTAAAACCCGCCTTGCACTGGAGTATATAGCAAAGGCTGAGAATATCGAAGCGTCCGACGAGGACATAGAAGCCGAATACGAGAAGATTGCTTCCGGATACGGCATAGAAATCGAAAAAATCAAGTCATCTATACCCGCAGCGGATATCACCGGAGATATTGTACTCCGCAAAGCCGTGCAGCTTTTGAAGGACAACGCGGTCATAAAATAACGAAAGGCAGTGAACACTATGGCATTGGTTCCTATGGTAGTCGAGCAGACCAACCGAGGCGAGCGCTCTTACGACATCTATTCGAGACTGCTCAATGACAGAATAGTATTTCTCTCCGACGAAGTCAACGATGTAACGGCATCGCTCGTGGTTGCGCAGCTCCTTTACCTTGAGGCGCAGGACGCTGACAAGGACATTTCGTTATATATAAACAGCCCCGGCGGAAGCATATCCGCGGGAATGGCTATATACGATACGATGAACTTTATTAAATGCGATGTTTCGACGATATGCGTCGGAATGGCTGCATCCATGGGCGCGTTTCTGCTTTGTGCCGGTGCGAAGGGTAAGCGCATTGCACTGCCCAACAGCGAAATAATTATTCACCAGCCTCTCGGCGGAATACAGGGCCAGGCGTCGGACATGAAAATTCACACCGACCACATACTCGCAGTAAGGGAAAAGCTGAACCGTATTCTGGCGGAGCGCACCGGTAAGGATATAGAGACTATCCGTCACGATACCGACCGCGACAACTTTATGACGGCTCAGCAGGCACTCGAATACGGTCTTATTGACAAGGTTATCGAAAAGAGATAGAAATAATGGCTAAAAACAAGGTTTGTTCCTTCTGCGGACGGCCCGCGCTTCACGTTACGCCGCTTATGATAGGCGGACAGACGCTCGATTTCTGTGACGAATGTATTGCTGTCTGTCAGGAGATAAGCGACGAATATCATGCGCTGACAAGCGCCGATACGGAGGCAACGGATGTCACGGTAAGCGAATGCGGTACGCAGTCGCTTGAAGCGGCAAAGGATAAGCTTCTTAAGCCCATAGAGATTAAAGAAAAACTGGACGAGCACATTATCGGACAGGATGACGCGAAGAAGGCGCTGGCAGTGGCGGTTTATAACCACTACAAGCGTATCTATTCAATCGGCGGGCCGGATGACGGTGTATCTCTTCAGAAGAGCAATGTGCTTTTGCTCGGTCCCACCGGCGTCGGAAAGACTCTGCTGGCACAAACACTTGCAAAGATACTCGATGTTCCGTTTGCTATTGCGGATGCCACTACCCTGACCGAAGCCGGTTACGTGGGAGAGGATGTCGAGAATATACTGCTTCGGCTGATACAGGCTGCCGACTATAACATCTCACGCGCCGAGCGCGGTATAATATACGTTGATGAAATAGACAAAATATCACGCAGAAGCGAGAACAGATCTATTACGCGCGACGTTTCCGGTGAAGGAGTTCAGCAGGCTCTGCTAAAGATACTCGAGGGCACGGTATCGAATGTTCCTCCTCAGGGAGGAAGAAAGCATCCGAACCAGGAGTTTATTCAGATAGACACTACCAATATCCTGTTTATCTGCGGAGGCGCTTTCGACGGGCTCGCGGATATTATCGAAAGCAGACTTGGCAGACAGACTATCGGATATTCGTCCGAGATTGTCACCAGGCGTGAAAGAGAACAGAATTCGGTTATCAAGCAGGTAACTCCTCACGATCTTGTTAAATACGGACTTATTCCCGAGCTGGTCGGAAGACTTCCGGTTATCGTAACTCTTGATTCGCTCGATCGAAACGCGCTTATCAGAATACTTCGCGAGCCGAAGAACGCACTTACAAAACAATACCGTAAGCTGTTCCTTTTCGACGGAATCGAGCTTAGCTTTACCGACGAAGCGATTGAGAAGATTGCCGACCGTGCTATCGAGTTAAAAACCGGAGCACGCGGTCTTCGCAGTATTGTCGAGGGGGTTATGAACGATTATATGTACGAAATGCCCTCAAGAAAAGATGTAAACGAGCTTACCGTTACGGCGGACATGGTTAAATAACACCATTTTTCAGCGGAACCGGAAAATCGGTTCCGCTGAACATCTGAATAAGGAGGAAACCTATGAATCTTGTTTTTGACATCGGAGGAACGACCTCACGCACAGCTTTGTGCGACCGCGGAAGAATAATTCAATCGTCACGCATTGACACTCCGAGCTTTCTTAACCGTGGCTCCGGCAAAGAGATTACCGACGGGATTGCACAGATTGTAGCAGACGGCTGCCGCGAATACGCCGGTAACTTTTCGAAAATAGGAATCTCCTACGCCGGTCCGGTTTCGGGTGACGGTCAACCCGCTCCGAGCGCGGTTATCTACGGAAGGTTCTCCGACGAATGCGGTGATATACGCAGCGCAGTGCAATCAGTGACCGGAGATAAGAATGTTGTTTTTGCAAATGACCTGACAGCCGCCGCATACCGTTACATACATGATTATGATTCCTTCTGCTTGATAACCGTAAGTTCGGGAATCGGGAATAAATTTGTTTTCAGAGGAAAGATCCAGACAAGCGACGAAGGAATCGAGGGTGAAATAGGCCACATCCCCGCCCCGTTCTATGACGGATACGATATCAAATGCAGC
>SFLA01000070.1 GCA_004553575.1 Clostridiales bacterium | reverse complement strand
GGCCTCCTTTCATACAAGTATGAAATTTCATACTTGTAAAACAAGTTTATCACCTTTGCTTCGGTTTGTCAATACCCGGGCGAAAAAACCGCCGTGCAAACACGGCGGTGTAAATGCTATTTATCGGATATTCCCAGCGCTTCGCGCTGGAGCTTCATTATATCGCATATTCCCTTGTTCCCGAGTTCAATCAGCCGGCTGAGCTCCGCAGGGGTAAAGGCACGTCCCTCGCCGGTTCCCTGAAGCTCGATATAAGCGCCGGTCTCGTCCGCTACGAGGTTCATATCGACTTCGGCGGAGGAATCCTCCGAATAGCACAAATCAAGCATCGGCTTTCCGCCGCATATTCCAACCGAAACGGCTGCGACCTGATGAATTATCGGGTCGCGCTCGATAAGACCTGCCCGCAGCCACTTACGTACCCCGAGCACGAGTGCGACGTACGCGCCGGATATTGACGCGGTGCGGGTGCCTCCGTCTGCCTGGAGCACGTCGCAGTCGATCCATATGGTGCGTTCGCCGAGCTTTTTCATATCGACGGCACAGCGAAGCGACCGCCCGATAAGCCGTTTTATCTCGGTCGAACGGCCGTCCGGCTTTAATGTCTCGCGCTTCTTGCGCTCGGAGGTGGAGGAGGGGAGCATTGCGTATTCCGCGGTCAGCCAACCGGTGCCGGTGTTTTTAAGAAACTGTGCCGTTCCGATTTCCAGCAGTGCGGTGCAAAGTACCTTGGTTTTGCCGCAGCTTATAAGCACACTCCCGCCGGAGGTTTCGGTATAATCGGGTTGGATAATTATATTACGGGTTGTATCGCAGGGTCTTCCGTCGGGTCTCATATGCGTTTTCTCCTTTTAATAACTGTCTTGTTCTATAAGTTAATTATATCCCTGAGAAGCGGAAATGTCAACTTGACATATCCGGTATAAAGGTGTATAATGTGAACAAATAATAAATAAATTTGGGAGGAATGTTCAAATGTTGGCGACGGCGTTGACGGTCTACCGCAAGAATTGCCGTCTTACTCAGAAGCGGCTTGCGGAAATCTCCGGGGTGGACAGGTCAATTATCAGTGCCGTCGAGCGCGGCGTCTGCGAATGTGACGGTTGCTGCCGCCGCAGGCTTATGAAGGTTATGCTCGACGACGAGAGACATTTTCATCCCGAAAAAGCCGCTCCGAAAATGAGAGGCAAGGCATTGCAGCTTATGCTTGACGCTTTGCCGGAGGACATGGCGGCTGCGGTTTACCGGGGTCTGATAATCAGGCTGAGAAAATATGTCGCTTTTGAGATCGGTGTTATCGGTTGCACCGAACACCCGGAGCCGCCTCGGAAGAAAAAGCGGCCTTACAGTTATTACAAATACGAGTAATAACAGATATCGGTTTTGCATTGCACTCCTGCACATCGTGCGGAATATCGGATTTATATAGATTTTTGCGCCGGATTAACGAGACAGCATCGTTTCATCTTGAAAAACCGTTTTCGATGGTGTATATTGACTGCAGATAACGTAATATCCGTATTCGTTCACCTTTTTTGTGCAAGCCTTACGGATAATCGACGGAGGATTTAAATATGCCGGTAAAAATCTTGAGTATTGCCCTTTGGATTCCGTTCGGGATCGTATTTCTTATCAGTGCAATTCTGTTTTGCCGAACCGGCTATAAGAGGGGGCTTTGGCGTTCTCTTATCAGCTTGGGCGCAACCGCTGTCAGCGCGTCTGTGAGCCTGCTGCTGGCCGGTTTGATGGCGCAGCCCATTGCCGGGGCGTTGATTGCTGCCCTGGAGCAGCGGCGAGCACTGGGAGAATCGGAGGCATTCCGTCCTCTTTTGGTGGGAGTTGTAAAAAGCCTGCTGGCGCTAATAATTTTCTCCGTACTGCTTTTTATCACTGCGATTATCGCAAAGGTACTGGCTGACAAGTATCTTAAAAAGTATTGTATGACCGACCGGAAAGAACTGCGTTGGGGCGGTCTCGGAGTCCGGCTGATCGATGCTCTGCTTTATACTCAGCTGCTTCTGCTCCCGCTGTACGGCACCATTGCAGCTTATTTCCCGGCAGTCAATACCGTTATGACTGCGACTGCACAGATACGGGAGGATGAAACGGCGCAGCAGATGCTGGAGCTGGTGGATACGGCGGCTAATCATCCTGTGACCCGTCTCAGTGCGGTCAGTCCGGCTTCTTTGGTGTACAGGAGTCTTTCGACCATACGAACAGAGCACGGAAACCTGGATATAACCGCTGCGGCCCGGTCGGTGAGCGGCACCATAGAACGTATACAGGTATTGGAGGCCAGTTTCCAAAGCGGAACGCCGGACCCCGCAATGATCCGGGAATTTCTGAATTATCTGCGGAATGATGTGGTGGAGCAGGAGTGGTTTTATACCGCCTGCATGGAGCTGGTGGACGTTATAGCGGAAAAGGGAGCTGCCGACGGTTCTGAGGAAATGGTAAGGTTTTCCGAATTGGCAGCCATGTCACGGGAGGATTTTGTCGTCAATGCCGAGGCATTGCTGGAATTCGGCGAATTTGCAATGCAGGAACGGATTGTGTCCGGTCTGACGGAGAGCCCGGAAGATCCTTATGAATTTATGAAGGAAACCGGTCTGATCGCCAAGGTCGGTGAAACCATAAATGCTACGGCTCAGGCGGTGAGCGTGCGCCAGCTTTTGGTGCAGATGTATCTTCAGAAAGCGGATCTTGCGGGAACCGAGCTGTACGGCATGATTCTGAACGCCTGGGGCGGCGAACCCACGAACGATCCGGAAGCGCAGTTCGGGCAGGCAATGGCATTGTTAGGTATACTGGAAAGCGGGTCGCAAAAGCTCGACATGCTGAAAAGCAATCTGTATCTTGGGAATCTGGATCGGGAAGCCGTCCGGCGTTATATTATGACCGCGCCGCTTAGTGAACTGTTTCCGGATCAATATATATGTATCAGCAGTTTAAATGGGGGATTAATTACCGGCGATACAATATACGACGTCTCGTTTTCGTTTGAAGATATGGAGATTTCCGACGGATACTATATTATTTCGGGATTCGATCCTGCCGGCTCGGGAGACGGGTCAGACGGAATTGAATTCGATTACAGTTCCGACCCGGACGGAAGAGAAACGATAATAACGCCCGGATTCGGGAATAATTGGGGTTCGGGAACTCAAACCGGGGACGCGGTTTGTTTTGAGGGTTGGGATCTGCTTACGGAATATCTGGGCGGAGAAGATGCTCTGAGGCAAAAATTGTGGGATGCCATGGTGAACGCGGCGGATACCGACAGTCATGTGAATATAGCCCACATTTTCAATGCATGGATAAGCTTGTCCAATCTCGGCAATACTGAGCTGCCGGACAGTTACTGCTGTTATATTCCGGCGGATGCCATGAAATGGGCTGGCGGAGAACTGGGAAGCGAATACTTCGACTGGCTTCACGACAGCGGAAAGCTGACCGCTTCGTCCGCCGTATATGCCTTGCTGGAGCAGGCATGCGAGCTGATGGAAACCGGAGAAAGCGAATTCATATCAGGATTGGATTGCAGTATGTGGGATCTGGCGGCTGCCGTGGAGATGTGCACGGCTGACGCCGATGATGACAAGCTTTACGATGTCCTATGCTGTTACGGCAGAGGAAATTCGGGTTGTAAGGTGGTGCAAACCCTGGCGGAGACCCACGGCAGCGATCCTCTGGGAATCGGAAGTCTGATAAGTGCCGAGGAGGAAGCGACGATAATCCGCTGTGCCGGAGAGCTGGAATACATGTATGTAACCGGAAATGACGAAATGACTTCCGCCGATCGCGCCGCCGCTTTGCTGGCATTCTTCGGATTGGAATAAAACGCGAAACCCACTTTTACCCGTATGGGGAAGAGTGGGTTTTACGGTATTTCAGGCGCAGGCAACGGATTAATGGCAGATCGGCCGGTTCGGCTGCAAAAAAACTCCGGGTGGCGGTTTTTATTGCAAACATATGTTGAAAAATATGCTTTATCATTCCGCCCGACGGGTCGGATTTACCAAGCCGGTCATATTCCGCACCTCGCATGTCGGCACCCGGCGAACGGTTTTTCTTTGCGTCAGACGAATACATGAATCTTGAAATTAAATCGGTGCTTGTGCTATAATGCATAAAAAACAGAATGGGTAAGGGTGTTTATAGCTTTACGGAATGGAAACCTACAGCCTCTATTATAAGGATATCTGTCTGGGCAAGCTGACGGTGGAAACCGTTACCGGAAGATATGCGTTTGAACCGGATTATGCGGGAGTTAATACCGCGAAGCAGGATACGGTTTTGATTGTGGAAATTGAGAAGGGCACGAAAGGTT
>SFLA01000069.1 GCA_004553575.1 Clostridiales bacterium | reverse complement strand
ATCAGATCGCATACGAGACCGCTTACCTCGGACGGGTTCTCCAAAGAAAGCCCGCTGACAAGCCGAGCGTGTGCGTAAAGTATTTTGGCGTAAGAAGCAAGCCTGTCTTTATCGTTTTCATACAGTTCTTTCAGCTTGGCGGCTATCGGGTGATTTATATTTATTTCCAATACCAGCTCCGCCTTTACCTGATGCTCCTCAGATCCGGGGATTTTATTCAGAGCCTTTTCCATACCGACTGAAACGGCGCCTTCGCTTGACAGGCATGCGGGATGGTTCTGAAGGGTGTTTGTAAAGCGGACCGAATGAAGCCGGTCGCCGATGCTTTCCTTCATGAAGTCAAACATGTCCTTTGACTTTTCGTTTTCTTCTTTCAGAGCTTCCTTTTCGTCTTCCGTAGCAAGGTCGAGCTTATCGGTACACACGTTTGAAAACTCTTTTTCCGAATAGCTGCGGAGCATCTGAAGAGCGAACTCGTCGACGTCTTCGGTAAGGTAGAGAACCTCGTATCCGCGCCCGATAACCGCTTCGACCTGCGGCAGCAGCGCCGTTTTTTCAATACTGTCGCCGGAGGCATAATAAATCTTCTTCTGTTCTTCCTTCATACGGGATACATATTCCTTCAGCGTCACGTACTTGCCCTCGTTCGAGGACTTGAACATTATCAGATCCTGTAAAATGTCCTTATGCATGCCGAAATCATTATAAATACCCCATTTTAACTGCGAACCGAATGCGGTATAGAACTGCTCATATTTCCCGCGTTCGTTTTCAAGCAGTTTGGCGAGCTCGCCCGATATCTTTTTCTCCAGCGCCTTTGCAATTATCTTGAGTTGGCGGTCCTGCTGGAGGGTCTCGCGGGAGATGTTAAGCGAAAGATCGGAGCTGTCGACAAGTCCTCTCACGAAGCTGAAATAATCGGGAACGAGCTCCTTGCATTTGTCCATGATAAGCACTCCGCTTGAATAAAGCTGCAAGCCTTTTTCGTAATCGCGGCTGTAATAGTTATA
Organism: Clostridiales bacterium; assembly: GCA_004553575.1. Taxonomy (GTDB): domain Bacteria; phylum Bacillota; class Clostridia; order Oscillospirales; family CAG-382; genus SFLA01. Next base: position 3,364 of record SFLA01000069.1, on the reverse strand, counting down.
GGGCGCATGAGCCGGGATAAACAGCAGCGCTTCATAGCTCGAGGTTCCCTCGGCTTTTTGCCGTATTACCTTCAGAGGAGCTTCATAATCATAATATTTGTCCTGATAAAACGCCGAATACTCATCGTCGGAGACCTCGGATGCGGGTTTTTTCCATATCGGGATCATACTGTTAAGGGTTTCGTCTTCGGAGACGGTTTCGTATTCGTTCTCGCTGCCCTCCTCCAAATGCTTGTGCTCGCAGAGCATCTTAATCGGGTAACGGATATAATCGCTGTACTTTTTTATAAGACTGCGGATACGGTATTCGTCAAGATAATCACTGAACTTTTCGTCCTCGGTATCTTCCTTTATTGTAAGCCTTATAATCGTACCGGCAGTATCCTTCACGCACGGATTTATCGTATATCCGTCTGCACCGCTCGATTCCCAGCAGTATGCCTCAGCGGATCCGTAGGCTTTGCTTTCGACGGTGATTTTATCCGCGACCATAAAAGCAGAGTAGAATCCCACTCCGAACTGACCGATAATGTCTATTTTATCCTTAATTTCGTTTTCGGGATCGTTTTTGAAGTCGAATGATCCGCTCTTCGCTATAGTTCCGAGATTGTTTTCCAGTTCTTCCTTGGTCATGCCACAGCCGTTATCAGCCACGGTCAAAACGCGCTTTTCTTTATCCGCTGTCAAACGGATCTCATAATCTTCGTGAGCGAGCTTAACGCTTTGATCGGTAAGCGAACGGAAATAAAGCTTGTCAATAGCGTCGCTTGCATTGGAAATCAGCTCACGCAAAAAGATATCTTTGTTTGTGTAGATGGAATGCACCATCATATCCAGTAATTTCTTCGATTCGGTTCTGAACTGTTTCTTGGCCATTTCTGTTATACCTCTTTTTATATTTATGGTACAACGTCTGAGTTGTATCATTATTTAACGCGCTGAAATATGTATGCAATAAACAGGACTTTGCGCAGTGTCGTCCGAAATACTGTTATCGTTCGAACAACTCGTTATAATGCTTAATATTATCGGTAACCCGCATTATATAGTCCCTGAAAGCGGTACGTTCGGACTCGCTGAAGTCTTTGGTTAAAATCTTTAAGTATTCGTCCTGTGTCTTTCTGCCGTCCTCAATAATTCCGAGTGCGTTTTTACAAACCCTCAAATGAATAGAACGGTGATTTCCGCCGGTATATTCTCCCGTAATCAGCCCTTTTTCCTGGAGCGCTCTTGCAGCCATGGAAACAGCGGATTTTGTCATGCGTCGCTTTTCGACAATATCCGTAGCCGTGTCGTTTTGGGGATTATTTGCCAGGAACAGCAGCACTATCATTTCCGCCTGTGTCATATCGTATTTATCGCAAACGGGCGCAATCATTGCCTGATACAGATCTCTGCTTATAAATATATTCTCCAACAGATTATACATGGCGCCTCCGAAAAAATGCAAAATTGAACTGTTCAAATAAGAACAGTTCAATAATACATCATTTTTCCTTATATTGCAAGGGGGAAACAAAATAAGTTACAATCAGATAACATTTTTGGTTACCGCTTTGCCGTCGCGGTATCACGCGCAAGGCCGTTTAATACGTCGATGCGAATCCGTGCAATCACAAAACAATTATGTTCGACGCATTGCTCCGGGGCGGAATCAGTTTCCGTCCGCTGAAGCCCTCCTTCCGAATACTATAACCGCAAGGGCAAAAACGACCGTGGCGTAGCATATCGAAATTACAAGAGGCAGCAGGAAGCTGTCGAGGGTTACGGCTTTGCCCCCGAGCACCGTCCTTGCCGCTTTTATCGGCGGATAAAAGGGCAGATACGAGCAGACGGTTCCGTAAACGCCCATGGATTCGAGCGGCATCCAGGCTCCGGACAGAAAACCCGACGCGGATATGATAATGCTTGATATACCCGGTGCGGATTTTTCACCGAATAAAGATCCGAATAGTATCCCGAATCCGACGAACATAACGGCAGCCGGAAGGGTCACGGCTATGCAGGCGAGCATACGCACCGCAGAAAGCGGATTATTGGTTATTATTCCCAACAGCATGGCGGCGGCGGAACAGATTGCTGCCTGCCCGACCGCAATAATGAATCCCGGAGCCGCGTAACCGATAGCGAAGTCTTTACCCTTCATCGGGGAAGCATACAGCCGCTTCAGGAAGCTGGTCGACCGGTCCTTCGATACAAGCAGGGTGGTATAAAGCATGGTAAAGCTGTACGAAAACACCGTAATCCCGGTCGATAATTCAGGAAGCGACAGCCATTGTCCGTCGGAGAACCGTGAGATAACAATGAATATAACGAGCATTACCAGCGGCAGCCCGAGACAGAACACGTAGCTCAGAGGGTCGCGCAGCAGCTCGCGGAGATTCCGTTTTGCAAATATCACGGACATTACCCGTTCACCTCCCCGGAGGCAAGTTCTATAAAAGCTTCCTCGAAGCTCGGTTTACCGGCCCTGCGGCACAGCTCCTCCGCCGTTCCGACATCCTTAAGCACGCCCTCGGACATAATACCGATACGGTCCGCAAGCGCTTCCGCCTCCTCGAGGTAATGCGTCGTAAGTACTACCGTTACACTGCCCTTCAGGGCGGAAATGCGTTCCCAAAGCCTACGCCGCGCTATCACGTCCAGACCGAGCGTCGGTTCGTCGAGAAAGAGTATTTCGGGGCGGGTGACCAGCGCCATTGCTATGCTCAGACGTCTCTGCCATCCGCCGGAAAGAACGGATGCCCTCCTGTTTTCGACCTCTCCGAGCGAAAAAGCCTTAATGGTTGCGTCGGTGTTCGCTTTTGCTTCCTCGGGGCTCTGACCGTATATCTGAGCCATAAAAGTTATGTTCTCCCTTACGGTAAGAGCGGGTGCAACTGCCGTCTCCTGCGGAGACAGGTTGGACCTCCGCTTTGCTTCCTCGATATCGCTGATAATGCTGTGCCCGGATATTAACGCATCTCCCGAATCCGGACGGCTGAGCCCCGTAAGCATTTTTACGGTGGTTGTTTTTCCGGCGCCGTTCACACCGAGCAGAGCGAAAAATTCACCTTGCGCTATATCGAGAGTCAGATCTTTTACCGCGTGCAGACTTCCGTAGTATTTATTCAGCTTTACCGCTTTTATCGCCGCTTCCATTTTTTTCCTCCGATTTAAGAATATCGCCGAACGCGGCGGCGAGCTTGGCGTCGGTTATCAGTGCGAGTCCGCTCTCCGTGTCGCCGATAAGCATAAGAGTGTCACCTGGTTTTATCCCGAACATATCGCGCGCTTCCTTGCTTATGACTATCTGTCCCTTGGTGCCGACCTTTACCGTTCCGAAAATATGCTTGCTTCCCATACTTATCATGTTCAGGGCCTC
>SFLA01000002.1 GCA_004553575.1 Clostridiales bacterium | reverse complement strand
AAATCTATCTTGGTGTAATGATCCAAGGCAAACGAACTACGCCGAATTATAAGACCAAGACAGTGGTTACAAAAGCTGAAAGTGAGTGGCTTCGCGTGGAAGGTACACATGAGGCTATTATTTCCGTGCGTGATTTTGAGCTTGTTCAGGAGCTGCTGAGGGATGATACCCATTGCCGTGCGGGAGATGTAACAGTACCGGTATACGCCGGCCGCATTTATTGCGGCGACTGCGGTGCTACGGCTGTCAGAAAGACGGTATCCTACGCAGGCAAACGCTATGTATATTATGTCTGCAACGCCAATAAGCACGACAAAACGGTGTGCAGCAGGCATTCCATAAGAGAAGATATTTTGGGTCAGGTAATTTATCAGACGGTCCGGCACCAAATCGACCTGCTGCTGGATGTGGATAAGGCGCTCAGGCAATTTGAAAATCTGTCATGGGAAAAGCACAAACTGAAGCAGCTTGACGCAAGCATCGAAATACAGGAAGAAGTCGTTCGGAAAAACAACACGCTGCGCCTCGGAATTTATGAGGATCTGCGGGCAGGCTTGCTGGACAGGTCCGAATATGAGTCTCTGAAAAAAGAGCTTGCAGAAAGAATCGCCGAAGCAACTGCCGCCATCGAAAAGCTGAACAAAGAGAAACGGGAAATCCTCGACGGCGTTTCAAAGCAGCAGTCCTGGATTGAACAGTTCCGTCAGTATGAAAATGTGACCGAACTCACGCGGCCAATGGTCATTCATCTGATAGAACGCATCAATATTTTTGAGGACTCCAATATTGAGATCGTGTTCCGCCATCGGAATCAGATCGAGGAAATATTGCGGTTTATTTCAGAGCAAACCACAGATAAAAAAGTGTTGGCTATGCCGATAAGGGAGGTGGGATAGTGGCCAGAGTATCACGGAAAAACGGCGTTTCCGAAGGTCTTCCGAAAGGCCAAAGGCAGGCCGTGTTTAGTACCGCGCTTTATGTTCGTTTGTCTGTTGAGGACAACGGCAAGGCGGATGCGGATTCGATTGAAAATCAGGAACTGCTCCTGAGAAACTATCTTGCCGAGCGGCCGTATCTCGAGCTGAAAGAGGTATATGCCGATAACGGCTACACGGGTACCGATTTTGAGCGCCCCGCGTTTCATCGAATGATCGAGGATGTGCGGAAAGGACGGATCAATTGCATCCTTGTGAAGGACTTTTCCCGCCTTGGCAGAAACTATGTGGAGACCGGTGAATATCTGGAACGCATCTTTCCTTTCCTCGGCATACGCTTTATTTCCGTCAGCGACGATTATGACAGCAGCTCTGCCAATGCCGGCGAAAAGCTCGCCGCCACTCTTAAAAATCTGATCAATGATATGTACGCAAAGGACATATCCAAAAAGATCTGCTCGACAATGAAGAATAAGCGGCTGCGCGGTGATTACATCGGCAATTATGCTCCATACGGCTATCTGAAGGATGAAAATAATCGGAGCCGATTGGTGATCGATCATGAGATCGCTCCGATCGTAGTCGAGATCTTTGAACTCAGAGCGAAAGGGATCGGATTTGATACTATATGCCGTATTCTCAACGAAAAAGGCTATCCCTCCCCTGGGCGGCTACGCTATGAGCGCGGCATTATAACAAATAATAATAAGAAAGGGAGTGAACTGCCCTGGAATCGCCATGTTCTGAAAGACCTGCTTGTCAATGTGGTCTATATCGGGAATTTGGCGCAAGGACGCAGCTCGCAGTGCCTGTATAAGGGCGAAAAATACCATTGGACAAAAGAGGCGGACTGGGATGTGGTTGAAGGGACACACGAGCCGATTATCAGCATGGAGCTGTGGAATACGGTGCAGGAGATCAACAAAAAGGTCTCAAGCAATGCGACGAAATCCTTCGGACGCTATGCGCATCTGCCCAAGCGTCCCAATCCATACGGTTCGGTTTTGAGGTGTGCCGACTGCGGGCGTGTTATGAAATATGTTCGCAGTTATTCCCGCCCGAAAAAGGACGGCGTGGTCACAGACTACTATAATTATAAATGCCCGACAAACATCGAGCTTGGAGACACGGCATGCTCAAAAAAGAGCATCCGCGCCGATGACCTTGATAAAATCGTGTTGAGCGTTATACGAAAGCAGATGGACCTATTCCTTGACACACAAAAAACGCTGCTCGGCTTGATCGCTTTGGAGAAAGAAAAAGCAAAGCATAGTGTGCCGGCAAATCGTGTCAAAGAACTGCAGGATAAGCTGGACCAAAAGAAAAAGCTGTTTTCCCGGTTGTATATCGACTTCAAGGACGGCATACTGACGCAGCAGGAATATTTGCTTGCCAGAGATGTCTATCAAAAGGAAATCGCCGCATATGAAAGCGAATTGCAGGAGCTTCAGGCAATTAAGACAAAAACCAAGGTGACTGAAACAGGCGCCCGAAAATGGAATCGGCTCATTTCACGCTATTATAAGACGAAAACGGTAACCGAAGAAATGGTCGAGGCAATGGTTGATGAGATCCGAGTGAATACCGACGGCTCTTTGGATATTCGGTTTAAGTACATGCCTGAGTTTGAGGAAATGTTCAAGGAGTGCGAGCGAATCAGAAAGGAGGTTGCCTAAATGCCGAAAAAACAGCTTGCCGTGTATCTCAGGCTATCGCTTGAGGACACCGGCGCGAATGATGAGAGCAATAGTATTACGGCCCAGCGCGGCATCATCGCTCAGTTTATCCAAGGGCAGCCTGAGCTTGCTTCCATGAAGACGGTCGAGTTCGTCGATGACGGATATTCCGGGACGAATTTCGACCGTCCCGGTTTTAAGCGGATGATGGCGATGGTGCGCTCCGGTGATGTTTCCTGCATCGTCGTGAAAGACCTTTCCCGATTTGCGCGAAACTATATTGAAGCCGGCGATTACCTTGAGCACATCTTTCCATATCTCGGCATCCGGTTTATTGCGGTCAATAACCATTACGACAGCAATCAGTTTATCGGGACAACCGGCGGTATTGATGTTGCCTTCCGAAACTTTATGTATGAGATGTACAGCGTTGACATCTCAAAAAAGGTAAAAACATCACAGCACATGCTGATGAGAAGCGGCCGGTATGTCAGCCATTGCCCATATGGATACACAAAGATCAAAGGACAAAAGCACCATATGGTGCCGGATCCCGAAACTGCACCCGTTGTGCGAGATATTTTCCTGTGGGCTATTGAGGGAAAGAAATCCACGGAAATTGCCCGTATCCTGAACGAAAAGCATATTCCGACGCCGATGCAACACAAAAAGCTCTCACGGCAAGGGATTCGCAACGATGCAATGTGGAGTCATCAGGCGGTGATCCGAATCATACGGGATTATAAGTATACCGGAGCTATGGTGTCTTTCAAATGCGGAAATGAAACCATTCGGGCCAAAGTGCAAAAACGGTATGCGCCGGAGGATTATGTGATAAATGAGGGCATGCACGAACCCATCGTAACACACGATGAATACTACGCAGCGAATGATACTCTGCGGAAGGTGAAAAAGTACGATGTTGTCAGAACCGACCGCCGTGACCGTGTTTACTATTGCGGGCACTGCGGCCGCAGACTTCGCAAGACCTTTGGCTTGGACGAATATTATTCCTGCGCTACGCCGTTATATATAAGGGACGCTCCGTGTGCAGGCATTCATTGGAGCCGGACAAATATAGAGGATGTTGTTTTCACCACATACAAACGGCAGCTGCAAATTGTCAGCGAAGAATATTGCAGGACAGTAAATGAAAAGCAGCCAGATAAGCTTGCTCCTCTTCGGGCGCAGCAAAAATCCCTCCGCATTCAGCTCGGAGGGATCGGCGGTAAGGTTGCATCACTGTATGAGCAATTCCGTTCCGATGAAATATCCCGGAATGCTTTTCTCGAAAAGAAAGGCGCTCTTTCAGAGGATAGGGACAGACTCCAGACGGAGTTATCACGAATCGAGGATGAAATTGAAGGTCTGCTGCAAAAGCAGGAAGAAAGCAACACGGCAATGAATGCGATCAAAAATATCGCCGCTGCAGCAGATGAGCCGGACGATAAACTCCGGGAAAGAATGTACGACGATATAGACCGCGTCATTGTTTTTGACAACGAAAATCTGAAAATTGAATGGAAGTTTGATGTTGCCTTTCAACTTTCATGACCATGTAAAAGCCGGCTTTTCGCTGGCTTTTATGCTGTTTTTGTGTTATAATAACACAAGGGTTGTTTTTGCGGAAAGTCCGGAAACCCTTGATATATAAGGGTTTTTAAAAATTTTTGGATTCCACTTGACACAAGCAGACGATCTCGGAAGGGTCGTGATACCGAAGGAAATCCGGCGTACACTGCGAATCCGCGAAGGCGAACCGCTCGAAATATTCACAGACTCCGACGGAGCGGTTATCTTTAAAAAATATTCACCGGTCGGTGAATTTGCCTCCTCCTCCGCTCAGTATGCGGATGCGATGAACAAGGCGGGAGGTATTGCGGTTGCGGTATGCGACAAGGATTCGGTCATTGCCGTTTCCGGAGTCCCGCGGCGGGAATATATCGAAAAGCCGATATCGATAGGGCTATCGGCCCTGCTGGATAAACGTCAGTCCTATTATGCCGACGAGCGCGGCGACCGGATAAGCCTTACCGATGAAGTCGAAAGCCACAGGATTTCGTGCCTTTCGCCGATAATAACCGACGGCAGCGTGGTAGGAGCGATGATGTCGCTCCGCACTTCCGACACTCCGTCGGGAAGCGATGCCGAAAAGCAGCTTATTTCCGCCGGCGCGCTGTTCCTGTCGAAGCAGCTCGAGATCTGATCTTTGCCCGGAAGAAAAACAGGGACCGTTATACACGGTCCCTTTGATTTTTACTTCGTTTGAGCGCCGATTCCGTTGAATCGGCAAGCGGCACAAGCCGCGTATGCTCCGTATTCTTCCCTGCGGTTATTTTCCGAGCTCAAGCGTGCGGCGGTATGCGGCGAGCACCGCATTCTCGGCCGCCGCGCGGAAGCCTCCGTCCTCGAGCGCCTTAACTCCGGCTATAGTACTTCCCCCGGGTGAGCACACCTCGTCCTTTAGTATACCCGGGTGCAGACCGGTTTGGAGCACGGTTTCGGCCGCTCCGGAAACGGTACGTGCCGCGAACTCAAGCGCCTTCTCCCGCGGGAGTCCTGCCGAAACCGCGGCGTCGGCAAGAGATTCGATGAAAATATATACGAACGCAGGACCGCAGCCCGCAAGTGCGCAGGCGGGATCTATAAGCGGTTCCGGCAGCTCACACAGACTGCCGGCGCAGGCAAGCACGGATTCGAGATTTTTCTTCTCCTCTGCGGTTACGTCGCCTGAAGTGCAGTAGGTTATAAGCCCGCTGCCGATACGGCACGGTGTGTTCGGCATTATCCGTATAACCGGTCTGCCGCCGGCGAGAGCCGAGGTTTTACCTGCGGAAACGCCTGCCGCCATGCTGACCAGCAATACGCGGTCACTTCTTGCACCGAGTACCGGAGCTATCTCGTCAAACACCCCGGATATCTGATTCGGCTTAACACCGATGAATATCATATCCGCGTCTTCCGCTATTTCCTTGTTGGAAGACGCCTTTACCCCGTTTCGCTCCGCGAAGGCACGCGCGCTTTCCGGCGTGCGGCTGCTTACGGAGATATATTCCGCCCCCACGCTCCTGCAGGCAGCGCGGGCGAGAACGCCTCCCATATTGCCGACTCCGATGAATCCTATTCTTCCGCAATACATAATTATCCTCTTATCTGTCCGTTTCCTCGGACAACATATTTATATGACGTCAGCTCGCAGAGCCCCATGGGTCCGCGGGCATGCAGCTTCTGCGTGGATATTCCCATTTCGCAGCCGAGTCCGAATTCGCCTCCATCGGTAAATCGGGTTGACGCGTTTACATATACGGCGGCGCTGTCCACACCGCGCAGAAACTCCTCGGCGGCGGCGGAATCGGAAGTAATAATCGCCTCGCTGTGCCCGGTCGAATGAGCGGAGATATGATCTACCGCCTCACCGACCGAAGCTACGGTACGGACGGCAAGGATATAATCCAGAAATTCCGTATCGAAATCCCCGGCCCCTGCGGGAACACCGCCGGAATACGGGAGTGACTCCGGATCGGCGCGGAACTCAACAGGCGTTTTTCCTGCCGCGGCGCGGTCGTCGCAAAGCGCCTTTCTTAGAACGGGCAGGAAGACCGGAGCGATATCCCTGTGTACCAGCAGTACCTCCTCGGCGTTGCAGACCGAAGGTCGGCTTGTTTTGGCGTTTTCGACAATTTTTACAGCCATGTCAATATCGGCTGCCCGATCTACATATATGTGACATATGCCCTCTCCCGTACGGATACACGGCACTCTCGCGTTCTCGATACACGCATTAATCAGCCCCCTGCCGCCGCGGGGAATAAGCAGATCGATAAAACCCACACCGCGCATAAGATCGGCGGCGCTTTGCCGTGAGGTATCGGTTACAAACTGTATAAGCTCCTCCGGCAGACCCGCCGACGATATCCCCTCGCGCAGTGCGGACGAGACCGCAAGCGAGCTGTTCAGAGCTTCTTTTCCCCCGCGAAGAATGCAGGCGTTGCCGCTCTTTATGCAGAGCGCGGCCGCATCGGAGGTGACATTGGGGCGGCTCTCGTAAATTATTGCGACCACTCCGAGCGGAACCGAGGTCTTTTCTATAATCAGACCGTTCGGACGTTCGGTTCGGTCGATAACCCTGCCGACCGGATCCCGCAGTGCGGCGACCGACCTGATTCCGTCTGCCATTGCCGCAATCCGCTTTTCGTCGAGCGAAAGGCGGTCGAGCATAACATCGGATATAATTCCTCTCGCGGCGGCCAAATCCGTCTCGTTTGCGGCGAGGATTTCGCCCGTACGGTACAGCAGGCGAGCCGCCATTGCCTCGAGAGCGGCGTTTTTTACAGAGGTGTCCGCACCGGCGAGCACCGGCGAAGCTGCCTTTGCGGCGCGCATCATATCGTTTACCGTCATTGATTTTTCCTCCCCGAAAACCGTGTACCGGCGGACTCCCCGCCGAATATCCGGTAGAGTATATCCGGATCGCTCCCGTTGGCGATAACGGTGTCAATACCCGACTCGGCGGCAGTGCGAGCGGCGTTCAGCTTTGTAGCCATTCCGCCTGTACCGAGCGACCCGCCCGCGCCCGCGGAGGCGATCATTTCGTCGGTGACATTATCGACCTGCGGTATAAGACGCGCGTCGGGATCGGTGTGCGGGTCTGCGGTATACAGTCCGTCAATATCCGAAAGCAGCACGAGCAGCCCGGCAGAAGCGTTTACCGCGACCGCGGCGGCAAGGGTATCGTTATCGCCGATAACTATCTCTTCGGTAAACACCGTGTCGTTTTCGTTGATTATCGGGAGCGCGCCGAGCTCGAGCAGCCGGAACAGGGTGCTGTGGAAGTTGCTTCTGCGCTGTTCGCTCTTTATATCGTCACCGGTAAGCAGTATCTGCGCGACCGTATGGCGGTGTTCGGAAAAAAGCTTATCGTAAACATACATCAGCTCACACTGACCGACCGCGGCGGACGCCTGCTTTGACGGCATATCGGTGGGGCGGGAACGAAGCCCGAGCTTTCCGAACCCCATTCCTATTGCTCCGGAGGATACGAGAATTATCTCGTGTCCCTCGTTTTTCAGGTCACTCAGCACCTTGCAGAGCTTCTCGACCCTTCTGATATTAAGCAGCCCGGTGCTGTGCACAAGCGTCGAAGTGCCTACTTTTACTACTACTCTCATTTATTAATCCTCCGTATACCGGAATTTCATCATTTTTGCGTACAACGCCGTATTTTTACAAAAGCGGTCTGCCGCACCCGGCAGACCCGAGAAATATCATTTGAATAGATCAGCCTGAGCGGTGGCGAGCGCATCGCATCTTTCATTGTACGGATGCCCTGCGTGGCCCTTTACCCAAACGAAGGTGACCGCGTGGCGGGAAAGCTGTGCGTCAAGCCTCTTCCATAAATCGGGATTCAGCACGGGGCTCTTGTCCGCCTTCACCCAGCCGCGCTTCTTCCAGCCGTCGAGCCAGCCTTTTGTTACCGCATCGGTAAGGTATTTTGAATCGCTGGTAAGTGTGACCTCGCACGGCTCGTTTAGCGCTTCAAGCGCGACTATCGCCGCGGTAAGCTCCATACGGTTGTTGGTAGTGACCGGCTCTCCGCCCGAAAACTCCTTCTCCGCCCCGGCATATACGAGTATGGCGCCGTATCCTCCCGGACCGGGGTTTCCGCGGCAGGCACCGTCGGTATAGCAATAAACTTTTTTCATCCGGTTCACTCTCCGAGCTTAAGAAGGCGTATATCGCTGCCGGCAAACACGCAGGTGCCGTAATTGCCGAGAAGCCGCGAATATATACGGTCGCCGTAGCGCTTTTTAAGCTCTTTATTGTCAAGGTTGGTGCTCAGCACCGTAGACTTCCCCTTAATAAGCCGCTCGTTTACTATCCGATACAGAACCGCCGAGGTATACTGTGTGGTGAACTCGCTGCCGAGATCATCGATAATCAGCAGATCGCAGGTCAGATACCTGTCGGTATCTCCGGCCTCGTGCGCGAACCGCACCCTCTCGTAGCAGTCAAACACGTTCTGCGCGCTGTCATATACCACCGAATAACCCGAATCGATTACCCGCTGAGCTATTGCGGAGGAAAGATGCGTTTTGCCGAGTCCGGTGCCGCCGATAAGCAGCAGATTGTCGCCGCCCCCGAAGGTATCGGCAAAATCGCGGCAGACATCAAGCACCGTCTCCATCTTTTCGCGGTCTGCTCCGCCGTAGTATTTCAGCGAAAAGTTTTCAAACGTCTGCACGAGCAGCGACTGTCCCAGACCGCTGCGCTCGTAGCAATCGCGTGAGCACATGCGGCGAACGCACACGCAGTATTTTTTGCCGTCGTAACCGGTGTCGCCGCAGATCGGGCAGGAAAACCGCGGTTCGTCGAAATCAAGCGGGATTCCGTGCTTCTCGAGAAGCTCTCTTCTTCTCTGCTGAAGAGACTCATTCTCGGAGCGAATGGACGCGATAAGCGATTCGCAGTCGGGCGAAAACACCGCCCCGGCAATCTTTTCGCCGGTACGTGAAAGCTCGGAGTCGACCGCGGCTATATCGGGGTACTCCGCATCGAGCTGTGCGGTGCGCGCCGAAGCGTCCGCAAGTGCCCTTTCGCGGATATCGCGGATCCTTTGGAATGCCTCGTTTACCGTCATTTCTGCCTTCTCCTGTTTTCGGTACGGCTGACCGCCGCGGCAAAGAACTCGTCCTCGTCGAAGCTGCCGTGTTTCTTCTTCCCGTCGTTAATCTTTTTATCCGAATCGACATCGGCAGGGGTAAGCCAGCCCTTTGAATGCCAGTCGCACAGTATCTTGTTCATATACTGGAGCTTCGGCTCGCCGATAGCCGCAACGGTGCGGTCATAGGCAGCCCGTACGAGATCTATTGACAGATTCTTTTCCTCGAACCAGTCGGAAACGTACCTTCCCTCCGCCGCGGTAAAATCGCGGTCACCGAATCCGCACATGCGCTTCAGCTCGAATACACGGTCGGCGGCGCGCTCCTTGCGGGCAAGATACCGCTCGAGCTTGGAATAGCTGTCCACCCCGTCGGTATACAACCCCTCGGCGGTGCGGACAAAATACCGAAGGCTTCGTTTCCCGCAGGATATGCAGTGCGCCGCTACCGTACAGAGGTATTCCGCAGAGGCACCGCAGAAATCGTACAGATACAGCAGACTGTCGTAATCGTAACGGTTGAACACCTTTCCGAACTGCCGTGAGAGCGCACCGCACATTTCGCGGAATTCCGTATTGTCTTCTATTGCTTTCGAAACCGTTTCGGCATCGTAATGCTCGTCCCGCTCTGTTCTCGCCGTTTTTTTCTTTTCGCCGGCGGGCATTGCGAGTGAAGCTCCGCGCCAGAAAGCTATCGCCCCGGCAAATTCCGGCTCGGTCATGCCAAGCTCCTCGGCAGCGGCGGCGACGGTATAATCGCTCTTAACGCTTATGTATATCAGTGCCTCAAGCTCCTGCCGCGAGGCGCTTTTAAGCAGAGGAATCGCGGAGGGCGGTATATTGAATTTTTCGCTCATTCGCGTTTTCCTCCTTTAAGATACTATATTCTCCGAAGGTATGACGGAAAAGGTCATCTTCGTATGCTCCGCAACATTTCCGACAATATGTACGCAGTAATCGATATTTATTTTGCCCCCCTGCTCGGTAAGACCGTTTTCGACCGAATTCGTGCTTACCTTAAGCTGCATGGGCAGATATCCGTTAAAATAAACGCAGTTGTGGCTTCTTCCCTGCTCGAACACCATAAGCGAATTCTGATCCCCGATTTTATTCACCGAGACCAGCTTGTCCCCCAATGCGGACAGGGTTGTTACGCTTCCGTCGCCGTCTCCGTCCCCGAATCTGCACTGAAGACCGTTGCGGGTGCGCTGAAGCACACCGTACGCGACGGCGCTGCTGCGCTCGGTCTCGGCTCCGCTGTCGGCGACGGACGGATCAATGCTGCTGCGCTCCGTATATATTCTGACTTCTACAGGAATTTTCATTTTATTAATAGCTGTTTATATCCGTAACCGTAACGTCGTCAACATCGGTGCAGAGGAACCTGCGGGCGTTTTCGGCAAAACAGTCAACTCCGTCGGATACAAAATATCTTCCCTTTCCGCCGCCCCCGAACAGAAGACGGCTGCGTGTAAGTGTTTCTTTAAGCTCCGCGACAGCCTCGGCTCCCGAGCTGACGAGAACGCTTCCGGGCAGAAAACTGCCGATAATATCTCCCAGCAGCGGATAATGGGTGCAGCCGAGTATGACCGCATCCGGAGCGTAAGCGCGGTAAGGCTCGAGGTATTCCCGGGCTATCTCCACCGCGGCAATATCGCTCAAAGAGGTGTAGCCGTTTTCCGCCAGCGGAACGAACATAGGACAGGCGACGCTGCGGACGTCTTCGCAGCCGTGGTCACGCACCGCTTTCCCGAACGCGCCGCTGCGAACCGTCGCGGGAGTACCGAGCACCAGCACCCTTCCGCGTCCCCGCGAGGCAATCTCCGCCGCCTTCTTCGCCGCGCCCTCCACCACCCCTACTATGGGCAGGTCAAAGGCGGCTCGCAGGGTATCAAGCGCGTTGGTGCTTACCGTGCCGCAGGCGACGAGTATCGCGTCGACTCCCTTTGACACAAGAAACCGACAGTCCTGCAGGGCGTAGGAACGGATCGTATCCACGCTGCGGGTACCGTACGGTATACGCGCGGTATCGCCGAAGTATATGAAGTTTTCGTCCGGAAGAGCCGCTTTAAGCTCGTTTACGGCGGTCAGTCCGCCCAGTCCGGAATCGAATATTCCGATCATCTTGAATTTCTGCAGGCACTTTCTGTGAGCAGCCGGACAAGCTGCGCGCCGGAAATACCGCTTTCCTCCATAAGTTTCGGGTACATGCTTATCGGCGTGAGCCCGGGTATCGTGTTGATTTCGTTGAAATACCATTTATCGCCGCAGACAAAGAAGTCGACCCGCGCCATTCCCCTGCATCCGAGCGAGGTGAACGCGGAAGCCGCCGCGGCACGAAGCGTATCGGATAATCCCGGTGCAAGCACGGCGGGTACCGTACAGACGGAATCTCCGTTAACATATTTGGCGTCGTAATCGTAAAACACCGATCCGCTGCTTATCTCGCCGCATTCGGAAACGGTAAGCTCTCCGCAGTCGAGAATTGCCGTCTCGATCTCACGCGGGGAAGCAAGCGCGGGCTCCGCCAGCAGTTTGTCGTCCACGCCGAACGCGGCTTCAAAACCGGATATCAGCTCCTCGCGGCACACTGCGCGGGTTATACCTAAAGACGATCCCGAGCGTGCGGGCTTTACAAACACCGGATATCCGAACGCGGACTCGCATTCATCTGCGGCGTGCTCGGGCGAAACTCCGCCGGCGCGGTATTCTCTATGCGGCAGCACCGGTATCCCCGCCGATGCGCATATCAGCTTTGCGGCGATTTTGTCCATACACACTGCCGACGAAAAGGTTCCGCAGCCCACAAACGGTATACCGGAAAGCTCAAGCAGGCCCTGAAGAGTACCGTCTTCCCCGTATCTGCCGTGAACGGCGGGAAACACCGCGTCTATACGCATTGGCTTTCCGCCGACAAGCAGTCCGCCGTCACCGCGCGACGGTGATATTACCGCCGGGAACAGTCTGCTGCCGTCGAGCTCCCAGGCGCCGGAGCGCATCTCCTCCGACCCGCCGGAATACAGAAACCAGCCGCCCTGCACGGTTATCCCCACACGCACGACGTTATAGCCGCATTCCTCCAGCCGGTCGGCGACCCACGCGCCGGTAACACAGGACACGGAATGCTCGCCGGATTCGCCTCCGAATACTACCGCAACGGTTTTTTTCATATACGGGACTCCCCCCAAAAAAGGTTTACGTCCCGATGCCTCCGAGCATCTCGCCGATCGGATCGCGGATAACGAGATCCGCCATACCGTCGGCGGCGGTCGGCGTCTTGTTGATAAGAACCAGATGCTTGCCGCAGAAATAATTTATAAGTCCCGCCGCAGGATATACGGCAAGCGAGGTGCCTCCGACTATAAGCGTATCGCAATGCGAAATAGCCCTTACCGAGGCGTTTATAACTCCGCCGTCAAGCTGCTCTCCGTAAAGCACGACGTCGGGCTTTATCAGCCCGCCGCAGGAGCAGTGCGGCACTCCGTCCGATGCAAGAATATAATCCAGACCGTATTTTCTTCCGCAGGCAAGGCAGGTGTTGCGGTGTACCGAACCGTGAAGCTCGTACACGGTTTTGCTGCCCGCCGCCTGATGCAGACCGTCGATATTCTGGGTTATAACCGCGGTCAGCTTCCCGGCGGCCTCGAGCCCCGCGATTGCAATATGCGCGGGATTCGGCAGAGCATCGGGATAGCACAGCTTTGATTTGTAAAATTCGAAAAAACGGTCGGTATGAGCGAAAAAATACGAGTGACTGATAATCTCCTCCGGAACGAGCGAATACAGTCCCTCCGCCCCTCTGAAATCGGGTATACCGCTTTCGGTCGAAACGCCGGCGCCGCCGAAAAAGACGATGCGCGACGAATCCTCAATAATCTCTGCAAGACGGGTATTCATATTCTATTACCCTGCAATGAAATATAGAACGATGAACGCCGTGGAAAGCACCATTAATGCGACCAGAAGCAAAGCTACAAATCTTTTAACATCCATAAACGGCACATCCTTTCACAGCATTATATTATATCACCCCCGTAAACACGTTGTAAAGACCGTAAAGCAAAAAAATAACCGTTTTTCAACAATGCTTATTGACATTTTAAGGCAACTATCGCATAATACCGATGAGGTGAAACAACAAAATGCGTGATTACGAAAAAGAGATTGAAGCACGCGCCGATTGGGTGCGCGGCATACTGCGCGATTCCGGAGCAAAGGGAATCGTATACGGCAACAGCGGAGGCAAGGACTGCACTCTTGTATCTGCTATCTGCAAAAGGGCAACCGACAATGTTATCGGAGTTATAATGCCCTGCCACAGCAGGCAGAACTACGGAAGCGACCGCGACGACGCGCTTCGTGCCGCAGAGAAATTCGGAATAGAATGCATAACGGTCGATCTTTCGGACACAAAGGACGCGCTTTGCGCCGCAATAGAAAAATCGCTTAAGGTGACCGATCCTGCGGGCACAAACATTAATCCGCGTCTGCGTATGACTGTGCTTTATGCGGTAGCGCAATCCAAGGGATACCTCGTGGCAGGAACCGGAAACCGGAGCGAGGGGTATATGGGATATTTCACCAAATGGGGCGACGGCGCCTACGATCTTAACCCGATATCCGACCTTACGGTAACCGAGATATACGAATTCCTGAGATACCTCGGCGCGCCCGAGCATATCATAACCAAGGCTCCGTCGGCGGGGCTGTTCGACGGACAGACCGACGAGGGAGAGATGGGCGTAACCTACGCGGAAATCGACTCGCTGCTGCTTACCGGAGAGACCTCCGAGAGCGCTAAACCGATAATCGAGCGCCGCCACGCAATGAGCGAGCACAAGCGCTCCGGCCCTCACGTATATGAAAAATAAACTGGCTCTGCTGTCGGTGGCTTTTATGCTCGCGCTGTCGCTGTGCTCCTGCAAAAACAGTTCCGGGAACCCGCTTGCGGGGACGCGCTGGAGCGACGAAGGCGGCGACATGGCGATTGAATTCGGGGATACGGGCTGCGGAACGCTTACCGTGCTCGGGCTGGAATTCCAAATAGAGTACTCGGTAAGCGGAAAGCTGCTTACCGTTTCGACCGACGATTATTCCGCCGCACTGCGCGGGATAACCGAAGATACCTTCGCGCTGCTCGGAACAAACGAATTCACGGTTAAGGGCGACCTGCTGTATATCGGCGGGGTATCCTTAAAAAGGAGCGGCGAAAGCGATGGGTAAAGCCGCTGAAAAGACCAACGCCATGCGCATGCTCGACAAGGCCGGAATAAGTTATGTCTGCCGTAATTACACCGATACCGGAGCTGTCTCCGGAGCGGACGTTGCGAGCGTACTCGGCGAGGACCCCGAAAGGGTGTTCAAGACGCTCGTTACCCGTGCGTCCTCGGGCGTGTACTACGTTTTTATTGTGCCGGTATGTGCGGAGCTTGACCTTAAAAAGGCGGCGAGGGCGGTCGGCGAGAAATCGGTTGCAATGATAAAATCGCGCGAGCTGCTCCCGCTTACGGGGTATATCCACGGCGGCTGTTCTCCGGTGGGTATGAAAAAGCGGTTTGCTACGGTTCTGGATTCGTCGGCAGAAGGAAAAGATACGATATTCGTATCCGGCGGAAGAATCGGGCTTCAGATAGAGCTCAGCCCGGAAGACCTCGCAAAGGCGGTTCCGCTTACGCTTCACGGCATTACCGCGTAAATCTGATAAACGAAGGCTCCCACGGTTTATTCCGTGAGAGCCTTTATTCATTCGTCTGCAGCGTTATTCTGCGAACACGGCGCCTTTATCGACCATTATCTTGCGGACTTCGGCTCCGTCAATCTCGCGGGAGGGAACGCCGCCGCGCACGGCAAGCGCCGCCGCAATACCGCAAGCCTCGCCGGTGGCACGGCAGGAATGCTGAACACGGAGAGAGGACTGCACGAGGAATTCTGCGCCGAGACATCTTCCGGCGACCAGCAGATTGTCGATCCCCGCGACCACGAGCGAACGGTAAGGTATATCGTACCAGGGACGCGACTCATCCTTCTCTATACCGTCAAGCGAAAAATGAAGCGATTTTCCGTGTATGTCAATGGGATAATTCGACTGGCATACGCAATCGCCGAACTTGCGCTGTGAAAGCAGGTCACGCGCGGTAAGCACATACTCGCAGTCGATATTCCGGCTTTCGCGGATTCCGACCATCGACGCTATCTCGGCGACATAGGCGTTTTCAAAGCCCTTCATGTACTTCTTGTAGAAAGCGAGCTGGCGGAGTATCGCCTTTTTACCCCTTATCTGCGAATATGTAAGGTCGTCCGGATTGGTGCCGTCGATATGATCGAAGAATTCGGGGCAGTTGAAGGCGAGTCCGTCCGCTCTGCCCGGTATCATGAACACCTGCCAATACATCTCGTCCTCGGGCTCGAGATCTCCGGCGGCTATCGCACGGCGGAAGCAGTCGGTAAGCGCCCACTCGCCGTTTGCGGTAACGGCGGCGTAAACCGATTCTTCCCTGCGGTCGTAGCTTGCGCCTTTTGCTCCGGTACGGGCAGTCTCGGATTCGAAAAATTCGCCGACCTTGCGGATATCAACGCCGCCGAGCAGGTAGCGCAGAGACATCGGCTGGCATACTCCCGTTTCGGGGTTACCTTTTGTATATCCGGCTCCCGCAAGCACCGATACGTCGCCGTCGCCGGTGCAATCTATAAACACTTTGCCGGTTACAAGCTGCTCGCCGCCCTTATTGACTATCTTTACCGCGGTAACGGCTCCGTTTTCCACTACTGCATCCGACACGAAAGTGTGATACAGCAGCTTCGCTCCGGATTCGACGCAAAGCTCCTCGAGAGCGACTTCGAGCACCAGCGGATCGAACATATTTCCGGCGTCGTTGCAGCCGCCGTACTTCTTCTGGCGTGCAACAAGCCTGTCGAAGATATACGAGCACTGCGGGTTGCCGTTTATGTGGGTGTGCATTACCGGCGTGACCAGACCGTTGGTGGCGGTACCGCCGAGCGATCCGAACTGCTCGATAACCAGCACGCTCATACCCTGATCCGCCGCCGCGATCGCCGCAAATGCGCCGGCGGTTCCTCCGCCGCAAACCACTACGTCGTAATTGCCGTATACCGGTATAGGATTCTTCATTTTTCATTCTCCTTGTTTATTAAGAATTTTATAGAAGTCATCTATATTCACGACCGGAATTCCGAGCTCTGCAGCCTTTTGCAGCTTACTGCCCGCGTTTTCACCCGCAAGCACGAGCGAGGTCTTTCCGGATACGCTTCCGGAGGCAGTACCGCCGTGTTCGCGAATAAGCGCCTCCGCCTCGGAACGGCTTAATCCCGGCAGAGTTCCGGTAACGACGACCGTCATTCCGTCAAGCTCGCTTCCGCGTTTTACGGAGGTATCGGTCATAACCACCCCACGCTCCTTAAGCCGGGCAATAAGATCCCGGTTTTCCCTGCGGGAAAAGAAGCCGGTTATCGCCGCGGCGCTCTCCGGTCCGATATCGTCGATACCGGTAAGCGTATCGGTATCGGCGTTCATAAGCGCATCCATGCTTCCGAACCGCGAAGCGAGCGCTTCGCCCGCCTTTTCGCCGATATTACGTATCCCGAGCGCATATATCAGCCGGGCGAGACCCGCCGAACGGCTTTTATTAACCGAGGCAATAATATTCGCGGCGGACTTTTCGCCGAGCCCCTCCAGCCCGCCGATCTCCTCCGCGGAAAGCGAATACAGATCAGAAACGTCCTTTACAAGTCCGGAATCTATAAGCTGTTTTGCGACTCTGCTCCCGACCGATTCAATATTCATTGCATCGCGCGACACGAAGTGGGTCACGGTGCGGTGAAGCTGTGCGGGGCAGGAAGGATCGGTACAGCGCACCGCTGCCTCCCCCGGCACCCGTGTAACCTCCGATCCGCATGCGGGGCACACGGACGGCATCTCGAACGGCACCGAAGAATTGTCGCGGAACTTAAGGTCCACACCGACGATCTCGGGTATTATATCCCCCGCCTTGCGTATGAGCACCGTATCGCCGATACGTATATCCTTTGCGCGTATATAATCTATATTGTGCAGGGTAGCCTGCGAAACATTCGTACCGGCAAGCCGAACGGTATCGAACACCGCCTTCGGAGTAAGCACTCCCGTCCTTCCGACCTGAATGTCTATTCTCCTTATAACCGACGACGCGGTCTCCGGCGGATACTTGAATGCGACCGCCCAGCGCGGCGCCACGGCAGTCTCGCCCAGACGGCTTCTCATCGCAAGCGAATTTACCTTTACTACCGCTCCGTCGATATCGTATGCAAGACCCGGGCGCAGCGCTCCGATCTCCTCCACGGCGGCGGATACCTCCTCCGGCGTGCCGCATACCCTTCGGAACGGAGACACGTTAAAGCCGAGACCGTCAAGCATATCGAGCGCTTCGCGGTGGGTCACCGGCATGCCCGAAGATGCGTATTGCAGATTAAAAACGATAATTCCCAGACGGCGAGATGCGCAGACGCGGCTGTCAAGCTGACGCAGCGAGCCGGCGGCGGCGTTTCTCGGGTTGGCGAATACGGCCTTTCCCTCCTCCTCGCGCTTATCGTTGAGCGAAGCAAACACCTTTTTGGGCATATATACTTCTCCGCGGACGATCAGTCTGTCGGGTGCGCCGTCGACCGTAAGCGGTATGCTGCGGACCGTCCGCAGGTTTGCGGTCACATCCTCGCCGAACACGCCGTCGCCGCGGGTTGCGCCGAGAGTGAAGATGCCGTTTTCATAGGTGAGCGAGACCGACAGACCGTCGATTTTTTCTTCGACTACGAATTCGGCGTCGGGGTAATCCTGTTTTATCTTTTCGCAGAAGGATATTACCTCCTCCCGGGAGAAAACGTCGGCAAGTGAATCGAGCGGAATCTCGTGCCTTACCTTTACAAATCCCTCGGCGACCGCGCCGCCCACCCTGTGGGTGACCGATGAGGGCGAGGCAAGCTCCGGATATTCGGACTCGAGCTTTTTCAGACGGTCGAACATCGCGTCGTATTCCGAATCGGATATCTCGGGAGAATCGTCCTCGTAATACCTCCTGGAATGATACTCCAGTTCTTCTTCAAGGCGGCGCATTTCCGCGCGCGTATCGTTCAGCGACATATCAGTGCCGTCCAATCGTTCTTTTCGTTAATTCCGGCGACGGTAAAACCGCTTTTTTCGAGTCCGGCGATAACCTCGTCCCTGCGCGGCGATATAATACCGCTGGCAATAAGAATCCCGCCTTCGTCAAGCACCGATCTGAACACCGGAGCCATTGCGATTATCACGTCCGCGACGATATTCGCAAGAATGATTCCGTAGCGGCGCCCGGTTACCGCCGCGTAGGTTTCGGGGTCCGAAAGCAGATCTCCGCATATGCCCGTAAAGCCCTCCACCCGGTTGAGGCGCGCATTCTTTTCGGCAATATCGACGGCATTGCGGTCAATATCGACTGCGAGCACGCTCTTTGCGCCCAGAAGCAAAGCGCCGATACCGAGTATCCCGCTTCCGCAGCCCATATCCAGTACGTCCTTTCCGGATACGTCCGATTTTTCGAGCGCACAAAGACAAAGCGAGGTGGTTTCATGCTGACCGCTGCCGAACGAAGACTCCGGATCGATTTCGAGCACTATTCTTCCGTCCGGATCCCAGTTTTCCCATGTGGGCTTTACTACGAACCTGTCACCGACGGGAAGCGGATGGAAAAATTCCTTCCAGTTGTCCGCCCATTCTCCGTCGTCGGTTTCGGTTATCTCTGTCTCAAGCGACCCGAGATCGAAGCCGGTTTCTTCCTTAAGGCGGGCAATTCCTTCGAGCACTTCTTTCATTCTTTCCCTGCCCTGAGGGTTGTCGGCGAGATACACACGCACCTGGGGCTCGTCGTTCTGACGGTCGAGAAGCGTATCGTCAACGTAGTCGAACGGGACGTATTTTTCGTCGAGCAGCTCGCGCAGGTCGGCAGGGTCCTCGATCTCGAAGCAGTCGGCGCCGGCGGCGGTAAGTACGCCGACAATGAATTCCACCCCCAAGGCGGAGGCGTGTACGGTTATTTTATGAAATACCATGTGAATGTTCCCCGTTTTCATTAATACTTGTGTTATTAACGCCAAGCGAACCCTCCCCGCCGTCCGAACGGGAATCGGGAAGGAATAAGGCGCAGTACACGGCCTTTACCCTTGCGAGCGGCTCGCGGATGTAAACCGTGGAATAAGCCGGAATATGACCGTTTTCCGGTGCGGCAACGCCCTCCGCCTCCATACCGACTGCCCTTGCGAGATAAACGGCGCGGTATATGTGGAATTCCTGCGTTACGGCAATAACGGTATCAAAGCCGAACACTTCCCTTGCGCGGAGCACCGAATCGTATGTGGTGTACCCCATAGGGTCGGTGTATATGCACTCCTCCGGAACTCCCGATTCGACGGCGCGCTTCTTCATGGCGGTAACCTCGTCGTATCCGGATGTATCGGCATGACCGCTCATCAATATCCGGTCTGAAACTCCGGCAAAGTAGAGCGCACATGCGCAATCCACCCTGTCGCGCAGAAGCGCCGACGGAGTGCCGTCCGCTCCGACCTTACAGCCGAAGACGAGAATGGCATCGTATCTGCCGGCTTCGGAAGCATCTATGACCCCGTCGCTTGACGAACGGATAACGACCGCGTTGCATACCGTAAGCAATACGACGCACAGAACAGCCGCAGCTGCGGCGGAAATAAGAATTATCTTAGCCGTTTTTCGCTTTCTCATATGCATTCTTCATTGTAAGCGAATCCGCCGACTGGGTGCCCGCAGACTCGCAGATGATTGTCGGCGAAATGCCGAGACGGGCTATCACGCTCATAAGCGGAAGCGGATCGGGACCGAATTCGGTATCCGCAAAGGTAAGATGACGTTTTTCGCCCTTAGCCGTGTATTCGATTCTGGAAAAATGGCAGTGCAGCGTATCTATATATTCGCTGCCGAGACGCGAGGCGATAGTATCGAATATGCGCATGTAATCGTCTGCGGTTTTAATTCCGCCCAGAGTGCGCGCGTTAAGATGCCCGAAATCCACCACCGGAACAAACATGGGCGAAAGCCCGCACAGCGTTACCACTTCTTCCAGCGTACCGAGCTGGTTTTCCTTGCCCATTGTCTCGATACCGAGCTTTACTCCCAGTCCGAGCTTACCGAGCTGCTCGGCGGCGGCAAGCAGTGTCTCTGCCGAATAGCCCATCGCCGTGTCACGCGGAACGGACGCGCAGGAGCCGCAGTGCACGACCATTACCTCCGCTCCGAGCAATGCGGAAGCGGCGGCGCTGTCGGTAATATATCCGACGCTCTTTGCACGTTTTTCCGGTTCAACCGACGAAAGTGATATGAAGTACGGCGTATGGAAGGACATTTTTATCCCGCATCGCCGCGCCTCGGCGCCTATTGCCGCAAGAGTATCCGGCGAAGCGTTTATACCGCGTCCCGCCTCGTATTCGTATGCGTCAAGCCCCATTCCGGCTACAAACGCGGGGGCCTGAAGCGTGCTCCTGGCGCCGCTTCGTGCGAACAGCTCGCAGTTACCGCCCGGTCCGAACAATGCCGCCATTTTTGTTCCTCCTTCTGAAAACCGCTTTATGCGGCTTTTCGAGCCAGCGCTTGAATCTCATAAACATATTTTCCTCCTTGCGCGCTATCGGCTCGACAATAAATGCGCGCACTCCCGCCCTGTGAGCGCAAAGACAATCGGTAAAAAGCTGATCTCCGATTACGATTGTCGTATCCGGCGATCCGCCGAAGCGATCGATACACATTCTGACTGCACGGCGCGACGGCTTCTTTGCGTTCTTAACCGCAAAGAAGCCGAGCTTCCGGTTAAACAGATCGATCCGTCCGCTGTGATTATTCGAAGCGAGCGCCACCGAAATACCGCTGTCACGAAGGGAAAACAGATAGCGGCTCATCTGCTCGGTCGGCTCGTCGATACTGTACGGAGCAATGGTGTTGTCTATATCGAATATAACCGTTTCAACCTTTTCGTCCTTCAGCAGATCCGGGGTTATATCGTATATGCTGTCGAACATACGGTCAGGAATAAGGGAATATTTTTTCATTGATGTGCCTCATACAAATACTCAGTTTATTTTAACACGGAGCGAAGGAAAAGTAAAGCATAAAAAACGTGCGCGCGCATTTTGTTTACCACTTGAAATATACCCGCGTATAATTTATAATGGGAGGTGAAATATATGCGTATCGCGGCAGAAGTTTTTACGGCATTTCTCGCCTGTGTAGGAATGGTCGGGGCGATTACTCACGGTTTAAGACTGCTTTTCCGGCCGGAAGAACGGTCCGGAACCTATCTTTATATCCCATTCGAGGACGAAACCGAGGAGGACGCGCTACGAAAAATCGAATCCGGCACTCTGCGCGGAAAGGTCGTAGTCGTCTGCGTTACCGAAAAGGGAAAAGACAAAACGATAGAACAGCTTGCGGAGCGGTACGGCCGCGTTTACAAAAGGAAGTGACGGGGAATTGGACAGCATAACCATCGAAGGAACGGTCGAAAACGTGGTGTTTTCAAACGAAGATAACGGATACACGGTATGCGAGGCGATGTGCGGCAGCGAGCTTGTCACCCTCGTCGGAATAATGCCCTTCCTCAGCGAGGGCGAAACCGTGCGCGCTCAGGGCGTATGGCAGATGCATCCTTCCTTCGGACGGCAGTTCAAGGTCGAATATTTTGAAAAAAAGCTTCCGACCGACGCCGACGCGATTTACAAATACCTTTCCTCCGGTGCGGTAAAGGGTATAGGACCGGTCACCGCCGCAAGGATTATCGAAGCGTTCGGCACCGACGCCTTCGACGTTATGGAAAACCACCCGAAATGGCTGTGTGACATTAAGGGTATAAGCCCACGCCGCGCACAGGAAATATCCGAGAGCTACGCGGCGCAGTTCGGAATGCGTTCCGTTATGCTGTTCTGTGCCCGCTTTTTCGGCCCGTCGGTATCGGTAAGGATATACAAACGCTACGGGGCAGCCGCCGTAACGATAATACAAAACGATCCGTACCGGCTTATAGACGATATCGAGGGAATAAGCTTTGAGAAAGCCGACAGGGTCGCCCAGCAGCTCGGATTCCCCGCCGACAGTCCGGAGCGGATCGAAGCGGGTCTGCGTCACGTGCTCGTTTCCGCCGCATATTCGGGCGGTCATTGCTGTCTGCCGGAGCAAAAACTGATCGACACGGCTGCAGCCGCGCTTAACATACCGAAGGAGACTGCGGCGACTGCGGAATATCGGCTTGCCGAGACAGGGTCGCTCGTAAAACGGGTTTCGGGCGGGCAGACAACCGTATACCTTAAAGAATACTACGACGCGGAGAAATATGTCTGCGCAAAGCTTTCGCTGCTGCGGGACACGCCGCGCCCGGTAAGATACGAAGGAATAGCGGATTGTATAAAAGGTCTTGAAAAACAGTACGGTATCGAATACGCGCCGGAACAGCGCGAAGCGATAGAGAGCTGTGTGAGCGAGGGCATAACGGTGGTAACCGGCGGGCCGGGCACAGGAAAAACGACGGTAATAAAGGCTCTGACCGATATCCTCACCGAGCTTAAGATATCCTTCTGTCTTGCGGCGCCCACCGGACGCGCGGCAAAACGAATGAGCGAAGCGAGCGGAGCGGACGCAAAGACAATACACCGCCTGCTCGAGACCGAGTTCGACGCCTCGCACCGTCCGAAGTTCGGGCGGGACGAGGGAAATCCTCTGCCCGCCTCGTTTGTGATTATCGACGAGATGTCCATGGTCGATCTGCTGCTTATGGATTCTCTCCTCCGGGCGGTTAAGCCCGGAAGCACGCTGGTGCTTATAGGGGATGCCGACCAGCTTCCGCCCGTCGGAGCGGGCCAGTGTCTGAAGGACATAATCGAAAGCGAAGCGTTCCCGGTTATAAAACTGAATCACATATTCCGTCAGGCGCAGAAAAGTCTTATCGTTACCAACGCCCACGCGATAAACGAGGGCAAAGAACCGGAGCTGAGCCGGCGAGATTCGGACTTCTTCTTTATGGAGCGGCAGTCCGCGGCGGAAATCCAGGCATTACTACTCAGCCTGTGCCGCGACAGACTGCCAAAGACCTACGGGATCGACAGTTTTTCCGACATACAGATACTCACCCCGACCCGCAAGGGCGAGCTCGGCACCCAGACGCTGAACGCGGTGCTTCAGGACGGGCTCAACCCTCAGAACGGAAAAAAGCGCGAGAAGCGTATCGGCAGCGTGCTGTTCCGCGAAGGCGATAAGGTAATGCAGACAAAAAACAACTACGATATTACCTGGGAGCGCGGGAGCGAAACCGGCCAGGGAATATTTAACGGAGACATAGGAAGGATAATATCGATAAACACGCAGAGCGAGACAATGCGTATCGAATTCGACGATCGCACCGCCGAATACGATTTCGCGCTGACCGACGAGCTTGAGCACGCCTTTGCGGTTACCGTACATAAAAGTCAGGGAAATGAATATCCTGTCGTGCTTATGCCGGCGTGGGACTGCGCGTATCCGCTTATGACCCGCAATCTGCTTTATACCGCAGTCACCCGCGCCAAAAAAATGCTTATAATTGCCGGTAAACGGAGATGCATATCGGCAATGGTCGCCAACGATGTCAAAGCGAGCCGCTTCGGCGCGCTCAGAGAAATATTAACCCGGAATACAGGAGTTCAACATGGATAACATTTACAGGATATCCGCCGGCAGTCTTTCCGCCGCAATAGAAAAGACAAAGTCGGGAGTAAGGCTATATTCCCTTCGTGACCGCAGGACTTCGAAAAGCCTGCTCACCGCTTCTTCGCCTCTGTTCACGCTGACCGCCGCCGAAATCGGATCGGACGACACCGAATTGATCGAATCCGATTCCGGCTGGAAGGATGTGTCGGTATCGGTTAACGGAAACACCACGGTAATATCTCTTTCGGGCTCCGAGAAGGTGCCGGGGCTTTCCGTGACACTGACCGCCGCCGCAGATACCGACAGAATCACCTGGGCGGTATCCATAACCTGCACCGGCTGTAAAAAATCGCTTATATCCTGCGATTATCCGGTGCTCTCCTTCGACACCGGCGACAACGTAAAATTCTTTTACCCCTACGGCTCCGGCGAGGTATACGACACTCCGCGTAAATCGGGGCTTCAGAACGCGCAGAATTACCCGTCCTACGGCGTTTCAATGCAGTATATGGCGTTCTGGAATTCCCGCACCGGACGCGGTATATATTACGGACTCCACGACGGCGCTCCGGCTTATAAAAGGCTCTCTTTCCTGAAGAAGGCGGGCGACAGGCACATGAGCATGCGGGCGAGCCAGCCTCTGGCGGAGCCCGACCGTGCGGGAACGTCGCAGCAGCTTTGCGGAAACTGCGTATGGCAGATATTCGACGGAGACTGGTACGACGCTGCAATGATTTACCGCGCATGGGCGCTGGAGCGCGCGGAATTCCTGCCCGGCAGAGAGAAGCTCCCCGAATGGTACCGTCGGAACCCCCACTGGTTCCTCGTGCATATCGGCGAGGACGATTCGTTTGCCGACGAGGTTATTGAAGCGGCTAAGATACTCGGCACCGACACCGCGGTCCATCTTTATCTGTGGCACCAAAACCCGTTTGACAACGATTATCCGCACTACTTCCCCGTACGCGACTGCGCTAAAACGGGGCTTAAAAAGCTGCACGATGCCGGCATAAAGGTTATGCCGTATATCAACGGGCGGCTTTGGGACACCCGCGACAGAGGGCTTGAGGACTTTGAGTTCACCTCCGTCGCAAAGGCGAACGCAACCTCGGACCGCCACGGCGTTTGCTTTACCGAATCCTATTCCTCGCGGGAAACGGACGGGAGCAAGGTATCGCTCGCTATAATGTGCCCCTCGACAGCGCTCTGGCAGGAAAAAATGGCATACACGGTCGGAAGACTTATCAACGAAGAGGGCTTTGACGGCGTATATATGGATCAGATAGCGGCGGCACAGCCGTATCCCTGCTGCAACCGTAATCACCCCCACCGCAGCGGCGGAGGCGACTGGTGGTGTCGCTCCTACCGTGCCCTGCTCGACCGGGTGTACCGTGAAATCCCCGAGGGCAGCCTGCTTACGACCGAATGCACCGCCGACCCCTTTATATCGCATATGGGCGGATACCTTTCATGGCTCTGGATAAGGGACCGTCAGGTTCCCGCATTCCCGGCGGTTTATTCGGATCAGATACCGCTGTTCGGACGGTGCTACAACGCCGATACCGACCCCGACGACAACGGCATGCGCATATTCCTTGCGCAGAGCCTCGTATACGGAGAGCAGATGGGCTGGATACCTCCCAAGAGATTTATCGAATGCCCCTACCGCGATTTCTATGTATCCTGCGTGAAGCTCCGCGCCGATAAGCGGGAATACTTCGATTCCGCCTCGATGCTCCGTCCGCCGGTGATAACGTGCGGGCTTCCGCGTCTGCGCACCGAATCCGATTCCCAGGCGATAAACCGCATCTGCGAAGAAAACGCGGTTATCGGAGGTATGTGGCGCAAGCGCGGCGGAGGCAAAGCGCTGTTCATTGTTAACGCCTCAAAGGAAGACGCGGCGGTTACCGTGAGCTCCGGCGATATTCCCGACGGCAGCTACACCGTATGCGGCGCCGACGCCGTGTTCTCCGGAGGAAAAGCCGAATTCGTAATGCCTGCGCTCTCCTGCGGCTGTATAGAATTCCCCGGATAAAGCGTTTTGAATCCGGGCGCCGCCCTACGGCCGACCGGCAGGAGAAGCTTTACCGTCGAAACATTTTTCTTATGCGAAAACCGCCCCGATCTGCGCGCAAAGCAAAGACCGGGGCGGTAATTT
This sequence comes from Clostridiales bacterium, assembly GCA_004553575.1. Classification (GTDB taxonomy): domain Bacteria; phylum Bacillota; class Clostridia; order Oscillospirales; family CAG-382; genus SFLA01. The sequence continues at coordinate 48,574 of SFLA01000002.1, read as the reverse complement.
ATTGTGTTTTCGGCGTTTTATGCCATTCTCGCGAGCATATCGCGGGTGACCTCGCACATCATTTCTTTTCCGGCGAGGAACCGCTCGATCTCCTCGCAGACATGCTGACCTATCTTTTTAAGTCCGTTGGACGCAAGTCCGGCAAGATGAGGGGTCATTATAACATTGGGAAGTGTGCGCAGCGGCGAATCGACGGCGGGCGGCTCGGGGTCGTACACGTCGAGGCAGGCGTACTTCAGATTGCCCGCGGACATATGGTCGTACAGCGCCTTTTCGTCGATAATCGATCCGCGTGCCGTGTTTATAAGCACGGCGTCCTTCTTCATAAGCGGAAGGGTATCGGCCGAGAACATATGATAAGTCTCGGGAATGGACGGTGCGTGTATGGAAATAATATCCGATTTTTCAAGCAGCTCGCGGAACTCCGCCTTTCTGCAGCCCATTTCCGCGCACTTTTCCTCGGTTACGAACGGGTCGTAAAGCAGAATATCGACGTCAAACGCCTTCATTAATTCTATATAGTGGCGTCCGGCCCAGCCGCCGCCGACAACTCCGACGGTAAGCTCATAAAGCTCGCGTATGTTCTCCTTTCCCTCTGCCCATCCTCCTCTGTGAAGGTTTTCGTTAAGCGCAAAGAAGTTCTTGGAGGCTGCAATGGTAAAACCGAGTGCAGTCTCGGACACGCCCATCGAAAGCATAGCTGCAGAGGCGGTCACGCGGATGCCGCGGTCCCACATATCGTCGCAGACGATCGGCTTAACGCTTCCCGCAGCATGGCAGACGAGCTTAAGATCCGGGCAAACGGAAAGAATGTCGGCATCGAGAGGCGTATTTCCCCAGGTGGTAACGGCTATGGTGGCTCCGGATATCGCCTTTTTAACGCTGTCGCGGTCACTTCCGGTACCGAGAACTACCTCGCCTATACCGGCAAGACGGTCGAGCGAGCGCTGGCCGATAACGAGATTGCGGGCACTTTCGCCCATAATAAGCGCAATTTTTTCCATTTTTCACACTCCGAAGTATTTATTGCAGCCGTTTACCCCAAACAGGAGACGGCTGTTATCGTAAAAATCATCGCCCAGCGCGAAGGAGCCTCCCGCCGCCTCGGCCGGAACATAGCCGTCCGGAAGCATCGAGTACATCCCGCGCCAGCGCAAATAATTCTCGTCGCCGTTAATTTCGACGCAACCGGCGCGGAAGCCTCCGAGCGGAGATATGCGGGCGGCGAACTGCTTGTTCCATTCGGCAAGCAGCGGGTTGACGGTTAGGTCGGCACAAAGCGCCTGACCGCCGGCTTCGTGTATCGCCTTTATCATCGAAAACGAAACCGAAAGTGTTTTTGCAATCGGCTTTAACGCAACGGCGCGGTACCCCAGAGAAAGGCGGGCGCGCACGTCGGCAAGCGAATGAGCGGATTCGTCGGCGTTGAGCACAAAGGGTATATCTCCGACCTCGGTCAGATTATCGGGCGCGAACGGTTCTTCTATCAGTGATACACGGTCTGCGGCTCCGATACGGTCCATATGTTCAAGCAGCGCGCACAAACGCTCCTTGCCGTCGTACCTGCCGTTCGCATCGAGATAATAACGCACCTTGCCGTCGTCGGTAAGGTCGGTCTGCGCGTTGCGGGCTATGGAGTGTATCTGCGAAATCCGTCTGCAGTCGCGCTCCAGCATTCCGCGCATATCAGCTTCGCTTCCCGGATTCTCTCCGGAGGGCGCTCCGATCTTTATTTTCAGCAGTGCGGCGCCGGAATCCACCAGCGCCCGTATACGCTCCTCGGTTACCGCATAGGAAATAAGCGGTATTTTTGCGAGCCGGCTGTGCCTGCAGCTCATTGCGGGACGTACGTCTTCGGGGATTATATCGCCGAACGATTCCGCCCGGTTAATTATTGCCCATATCGACCAAAGCGCCGTATCCAGACCGACCAGCGAATTAAGTATGAAGGTGTCCGCGACAGCGAACCCTGTGAGCGACCTCGCGTATTCCTTAAGATCCGGCAGAAGCTGCGGAATAAGCTCGTCCGGTCTTGAAAACGACTGACCGCAAAGCATCTGAGCGGCTCTTTTTGTGACCGAAAACATTATTTCGTCCGCCTTTTCGGGCGGGAACGACGCAAAAACCTTCGGGTCCGACCAGAGCACGCTCTGGGTGCCGGGACAGCAGGCGGTCACGCCGTCGGCCGTTACTTTTACCACCGCCTGCCAGAGCTCGGTCAGATATCCGCCCTTAAACCCGAACGGGCTCGCCAGAGGCTCCCGCACGAAAGCGGTATCACAGCTTTGTATTCTTATCATAAAACTCCCTCGCCATTTCCGCCGCCGGGCAAAGCGCGGAAATGTCCTCTCCCGCGGCGAGCAGTCTCCGTACTTCAGACGAGCTTACGCTTCCGTATTTTTCGTCCGCCCTAAGCACCGATGTCTTCACACCGCGCCGCATATTGTACTGCGCCTGGAGCAGCTCGTAATCGGCATCGCCCTCGCGTAAGCCCTTTACTATTCTGCCGTATCCCCTCTCGGTGCACAGACGCCACAGATAGCCGTCCCAGACAATAACGGGTATCCCGGTTCCGCGCAGTGCATATTCAAGCATCTCGGCGCGCTGCTTCTCGGTAAACAGATACTTTTTATCGGAATTGCGCAGAATACCGACCGTAACATCGCCGTAAAGACGTCGGGCTCGCATTATTACGTCAATATGCCCGAAGGTTACCGGATCAAAGCTGCCCGGCACAACAGCCTTTGTCACTGCTGTGCCCTCATAACCGTTACGCAGGTCTTTCCGTAGCGGTACACCTTGCCCGTATAGCCGGGTATGGGCTCCGGAACACCGTCGATAGCGGATTCCGAAACAATAATCGCGCCGTCGTCCGCAAGACCGGCGGCAAGCAGACGCTTAAGCACCTCGTCTATAAAGCCCGCTTTATACGGAGGGTCGAGAAAGATAAGCGAAAACTTCTGCTTTCCGGACGCGGATTTTATATATTCCTTCCAGTCGGCACAGACGATACGGCAATCCGGTATAAGCCCGGTATTCGCCGCGTTTCGCCGGATAATGTCCGCTGCCTGACGCGACGAATCCACGATAACCGCCGAATCCGCTCCGCGTGAAAGCGCCTCCAGCGCAAGCTGTCCGCTGCCCCCGAACAGATCCAGCACGGTCCGCCCGCCTATATCGAACTGTATTGCCGAAAAGACTCCTTCTTTTACCTTTTCGGCGGTGGGGCGGGTCTCGTCGCCGGGGAGCGAAATCAGTCTGGCGCCGCGCGCCTTTCCCGTAATAATCCTCATTGCTTTTCTCCTTCAAAATGCTTTCGTATCGCTTCGGCTGTTTGCATTTTCATGCCCTTTACACGCATAAGCGAACCGATATCCGCCTCGGATACGGCCTTGTAGCTTCCGAAATGCTCGATAAGACGGAGCGCCGTCTGATCGCCGACGCCTTTTATGGCGGTAAGCGAGCTCTTGCTTACGGATTTCCTTCTGCGGGCGTCCATGCGGCTCAGCGCGAAGCGATGAACCTCTTCCTGTATGCGGTAAATGAATACAAACAGATCCTGACGCTTGGTCAGCCCGATCTCATGCTCGCCGTCGGTAAGCGAACGGGTTTTGTGATGCTCGTCTTTTACCATACCGAACACCGGTATGTCAAGTCCCTTATCTGCAATAACGCTCTTTGCCGCCGAAGTCTGTATATCGCCGCCGTCTATAAGCAGAAGGTCGGGATTCTCCCACTCCGGGTGGGAAAACCTTCTGTCGACAGCCTCGCGCACGGCGGCGCAGTCGTTCTGACCCTCGAACCGGATATTAAAGCTCCGGTACTGTCTTTTTGCGAACCTCCCGTTTTCGATAACGGTAAGCCCGGCGGTTATGAATTCGTCGCCGGAATTCGATATGTCAAGCGCCTCTATGCGGCGCGGAACGGTTTCGATACAAAGCAGTGAGGCGAGCGACGTTAGTATTCTTCCGTCCCTTTCCTCGCTCTTCCGGCGGTGCAGCAGAAGCTGCTGAGCGTTGTCCTCGGCGCGGGCGGCAAGCTCCTTTTTTTCTCCGCGCTGCGGCAATACTATCTCCGCCTTGACCGAAAGATATTCATTTGCCCAGTGAGAAAACAGTTCCCTGTCGCCGTCGGATATGGGAAAACGGGTATATATCTTTGCCGGAACGAACCCGCGAAGCGTATACAGCCGCTGAAACAGCGACACGAGCGATGCGGAATCGATAATCTCGTCGGCTCCGAAGAACAGGCACTCACGGTCTGCAATGGCGCCGCGGCGCACAAAGAACAGGTTAACGGCACTGCCGAGATCGTCGCGGTAGACGCCTATAAAATCGCCCTCGAGCGACGGACTTCCGACAATATGCTGCTTTTCGCCCAGCTTTTTCACGGCATTTATACAGTCGCGGCAGCGCGCGGCGTCCTCGAACAGCAGCCTGTCCGAAAGAGATTCCATTTTTGCGGTAAGCGATTCGGTTACCGCGGCATAATCGCCGCCCAGCAGTCTCGCCGCCGAGTCGTACAGCGACCGGTATTCCTCCGCGCTTATATGGTCTTTTATGCAGGGAGCGGAGCAAATACCGATCTGAGCGTTAAGGCAGGGACGCCCCTTGCCTATATCCCGCGGGAACACCCGCCCGCAGGTCGGGAGTCCGAAGGTGCGGCGGGCGGTATCGGCAATTCCGCGCGCGACGGTATACGATGAAAACGGACCGAAATATCTGGATTTTCCGTTCTCACGCCGGTAGACGATGCTTAGATCGGGGTAATCGCCGTCGGAAATCCGGATATACGGATATCCGCTTGAATCCTTCAGCTTGATATTATAACGGGGCATATACTGCTTGATAAACTGGTTTTCGAGCAGCAGCGCTTCGAGCTCGGTGCCTGTGTGATAAACCTCGAAATCGTTAACCGCAGCGACCAGCCGGGCGGTCTTCCCCGTATGAGGCTGTGAAAAATACGAGCTGACACGGTTGCAGAGCGCTTTTGACTTACCGACATAGATAACCTTGCCGGATGCAGACCGCATTATATATACACCCGGCGAAGCGGGCAGCAGCCTCGCCTTTTCAAGAAGCTGTTCCTTTGTCACGCGTGCGCTCACCTCCCGAAAAGCACGGCTTCTGACAAGCAAAAACGCCCCTTGTATTATAAGGGACGCTGTGAGTCGGTATTTTTACGCGCTCAATCGGCGAAGCCGCTGAGTATGAGATCGCAGAGACCCTCGATAGCCTCGGACTCGTCTGTGCCATCGGCAATAAGAGTGACCGAATCGCCCTTGCGTATTCCGAGCGAAAGCACGCCGAGAAGGCTCTTGGCGTTGGCTCTGCGGCCGTTGCTCTCGATCCAGATGGAGCACCTGTACGAATTCGCCTTCTGAATGAAAAAAGTTGCGGGACGGGCATGCAGTCCCACACTGTTCACCAGTGTTATATCTCTTGAAAGCATTATATTCCTCCGATGGCTACGATATATTAATCAAGCTCATTATACTGTCGGCGCATACAAATGTCAAGTATTATTTTGATATTTCGGGCTCCGGGAGCTGTCCCGGCTGCTCGTACGACGTTTTCTCTACCGAGTTTACGGTCATGGTAAAGACTATCAGCCTTCCCTCGGCAGAAAAAACGCTGCCCGCCGCCACCGGGGTTCCGTTAGTCAGATAAAAGCATCCGTCTTTTATATAACCCTCCGCGGTGAGCGTTCCGACGACAGTGCTGGAAAGAGGGTCCGTATCCTCTACATAGGTGCCGTCATCGAGCTGAACCGTTACCTCGGTGAGCGAACGCCGGATATCGGACAGAATTCCCAGTGAAACGCCGGTATCGGCGTCAAATACCTCGGTTCCCGCCTCGAAATACTGAGTGAAAGAGCTTTGCATCGGATCTGCGGTAAAGGTTATGGTAATACTCACTCTCTGAATACCGGATACAAGGGATACTATAGCAGATCTGAAGAACATACCCGCAATCAGGGCGACAAGAAGAAGTATTATTACCACATCCAGAACGCTTATCTTTTTGCGCATATGTCATTCACCCCCGTTTACGGACGTAACGGTGCCGGCGGACGTAAAGCCCCCGACGCAGACGGTCATTTCCGTCCCGACCTTAACCGGAATATCTCCGACCGAATATCCGGTATTCTTTTCGGTGCCGGAAGCGGTGATATAAATTATTAGACGACTTTTCCCGTATGCGGTCACCGTACGCAGCGGATCTGCCCCCGCAACGACGCGGGTATCGGTAAAGGTCTGCACGGCATCTGTTACGACCGTGCGTGAAACCGTTCCGAGAACGGTTCCGTCCGGAGAATACACGGTATCGCCCGATTTAAGCTCCGGTATCGCTCCGCTGTCAAGCTCGGCAACCGTCACGGAATAGCCGAATTCGGCTGTTCTTCCGGGAGCGGACGAAAAGCTGCGAACGGCAAGCACTGCCGCAAGAGAAAGAAATACTGCTATTATTACGGCGTCGAGGGCATTGAATTTATTATTGATCTTCATAAACAAAACCTCCGGTCTCTCTGTCGCAGATACGGGGCAGAGCCGACGCACATCCGCATATAACGGCGAATACCGCGGCAATCACGGGATTACTGAAGAAATTCACAAACACGCCTCCTGCGGCGAACAGTATAAGCATTGACGCGGCCGCTCCGACAGGCTTTTTAAGATCGCTGCCGCAGTTAAGCGCGGCAACGAGCGCACGCCGGAGCAGAAACATTTCTGCCGCCGCAAAGGTGACGGCGGTAAGTATTCCGCCGGTCAGCAGAATACCGGTATAAGTATCGGTAACAATTCCGGCTGCCGGAGCAAGACGTGCCGAGAGCCCGCCGATACCGATTCCGGTATAGAAATACCCGGAAATAAGCGCCGTAAGCGATTCCCCGTACACCGGCAGAGTAAACATGCTCCCCGGAATTATCCCGAAGGCAAACAGAAACACCACCGAAACCGCGGAAAAGCTTGCGGTAAGCATGGCGAGCATCGGACGCCGCATGGCGATAAGTCCGTATACCGCCAGACAGCATATTGCCGCGAGGTACTGCCCCTCCGATACCGAAGCGACTGTCCCCGCGAGTATAAGTGCAAACGTGAGAGTGTGGGACGCGCCGCTTTCTTCACGCGAGGCAAGACAGGCAGCTGCCGGAAGCAGCAGCGGCAGAAACGGAGCGAAGCCGGAAAGCGCCCCGGCAGATATCCCTGTAAAAGCGAGACCGTCTGGGAAGCATCTTCCGATAATAAAATCGAGCGCCGCAATCAATCCTCCGCTGCACAGCGCGCCATACAGCCGCTTAAGCTGTGCGGAGGTCCGTATAAGGTTGGAGGCAAGAAAATATCCCGCCGCGGCGCATAAGCAGTGCCCCGCAAGCGATACGTCCGGAAACGGCGAGCATAATCCTGAAACGATAACGAATCCCGCACAGAGTATCACGAACAGATCGGCGGTGCCGATATAAAGGTTCCGCTTGCCGCGTAACAGCTTGAACAGATATCCCGCCGCTGAAACGGCAAGCACGGCTGCTGCGGCATCTCCCGCAAACGGCAGCAGAAATGCGGCGAATACCAGTCCGCCCTCCGGCGAATATAACACCACGGATACCGTCGCCGTAAAAATAATAAACAACAGAATATCCGCGGGCGATACCAGAAAACACAGCGCACCCGTGACCGACCCCAGCAACACCGCAGACATGGTGCGGCGTACCGGCGAATGCTCGCGCTCAAGGGCGAAATCGCTTACCGAGAAGATCTCTCCCGTCATATACGACGGAAGCAGGCTGCCTTTGATACAGCCGAGCAAACTCTTTTTTACCGGCGTAAGCAAAAGCCCCGCAAGAGCAACAACCGCGGAAAACACCGGATCGAATATATCCGGATGTTCGCCGGCGTACTGCCTTATAAGATATACGGCGGCTGAATACAATCCGAAAAACAACAAAAACACGCCGATGCTGCCGACGCTCGTATCGAGCAGCCCGACTGCAGCCCGGCGGAAAGCCGAAATTATCCTGCTGCTTTCGGTTGCTGAAGCGCAGGCGCGCTTAACCGCCGAAAATGCCCTGTCCGCTTTTGCGCCGGCTGTACCCAAAAGCCCCTTGCCGAGCAAACCGTCCTCGCGCAGGGTAAACCCCGACGCTCCGGGCTTGCCCCTGTTATCAGACGAAAGGCGCGACAAGATACGGCTCTCCGCGGCAAGCCGCGCGAGAAACGCGCCGTTTCCTCTCTCGCCCTTCATTTGTTCTCATCTCCGATCAGATCGGGCCGCTTGCGCCGCGTACGCTCAACGGACTGCTCATACTGCCACTGCTTTATGGCAGCGTGATTGCCGCTAAGCAGTACCTCGGGGACTTCCTTCCCCTCGAACACACGCGGACGCGTATACTGCGGATACTCAAGCAAGCCGTCGGAAAGGCTCTCGCCCAGATAGCATTCAGGGTCGGAAAGCACTCCGTCGATCATCCTCGCGGTGGAATCGACTATTATCTCGGCTCCGATCTCGCCCCCGGTGAGAACGTAATTGCCCACCGATATCTCTTCGTCGATCTCGAGCTCTATTATCCGCTCATCTATTCCCTCGTAATGGCCGCAGAGCAATATCAGATTATCGTATCCGAGCAGCTCGCGCGCTTTGCTCTGGTCATACAGCGCACCCTGAGGGGAAAGGTACACCGTTCTCACCGTTCCGGTAAGCCCCGCCTTCACCGCACGTATGCAGTCCACCACCGGCTGACAGGTCATAACCAGCCCGAATCCGCCGCCGTACGGCGCATCGTCCACCCTTCCCTGCCTGTCCAGGGTGTATGCGCGGATATCGGTGACATTCAGCGTGAACAGCCCCTTTCTGCGGGCGCGCCCGATAATGCTGGTTCCGAAATAGGATTCCAGCATATCGGGGAAAAGTGTGAGTATCTCGTATCGCACGGCGTAATTCAGCTTTCTGTTTTCAGTCCCTCGTCAAGTCTTACGAATATCCCGGTATCCGGGTCCGCACGGAGGATATATCTGTCCACCGCGGGAACGGTATAATCGGATTCGCCCTTTATGCGGTAGAAAAAACCGCTAATGCTCTCGTCTATCTGCACGAGCGTGCCGACGGGAGCGCCGGTATCGTAATCGAACACCGGAAGACCGACAAGGTCGTCATTGTATACGGCGTCCTGCGGAAGCGAAGGGTCGGTCCGGTCGAACCAGACGGTTCTTCCCGACAGCACCGCGCAGGAATTCCTGTCCTCGTAGCCCTTGAATACGATCGACGGTATCTGAGGGCGGAACAAAGCTATTTCCAGCTTTTTCTCTCCCTTATCGTCAAGATAAAGGGCTTCGACTCCCTCGATATAATACGGGCTGTCGCACCAGCAGGAAAACCGGAGCTCGCCCTTTATCCCGCGCGGGGAATTCAACCGCCCCGCCTCAAGAAATCTTTTTTTCATCAGTCGACAATATCGACTATGACGCGCTTGTTTTCCTTCGCCGCAGCCGCGCGCATGACCACACGGATGCACTTGGCGATTTTACCGCCGCGCCCGATAACCTTGCCCATATCCGACTTGGCGACCGAAAGCTCCAGAATTACGGTATCGCCGCTGACCTTCTCGGTCACCGATACTTCTTCCGGCTTTTCGACTATGGACGAAGCGATATCAATAAGTGTCTGCTTCATTATTTCTTCCTTTCAAACAAAACGGCGTAAGGGAGCGGATCAGAATCGCGCTCCGCACAAGCTGCTTACTGTACTCCGTTCTTTTTGAGAAGCGATCTTACAGTCTCGGTGGGCTGTGCTCCCTTGGAGATCCAGTCTTTTGCCTTTTCGACATCGAGCTTAATCTCGGCAGGCTCCTTCATAGGATCGTAATAGCCGAGCTCCTCGATGAATCTGCCGTTTCTGGGATAGCGGGAATCGGCGACGACGATCCTGTAAAAAGGAGCCTTCTTTGCGCCCATTCTTCTGAGTCTGATCTTAACTGCCATGATAGTGTTCCTCCGAAAATTTTATGTTAATTTTTTTGCCGACTGATTATCAGAAGCCGAATCCGGCTCCGAAGCGCCTTTTGCCTTTACGCCCCGAGGTCATCTGCTTCATCATTTTGCCTATCTGCTCGTACTGACGGAGCAAGCGGTTTATCTCCTCGACGGATCTTCCACTTCCGGCGGCAATACGCTTCTTGCGCGACGAATTGAGTATCTCCGGACGGGCGCGCTCCCTTTTGGTCATCGAGAGTATGATCGCCTCCATGTGGGAGATCTGCTTTTCGTCTATCTTCGCATCCTTAAGCTGTGAGGGTTTTACTCCCGGCATCATACCGAGCAGCTGATCTATTCCGCCCATATTCCGAAGCTGCCGGAACTGGTCGAGATAATCGTCGAGCGTGAACGACTGCTCGCGCAGCTTGCGCTCGAGCTCCCTCGCCTTGTTCTCGTCTATCTGCTGCTCCGCCTTTTCGATAAGCGAAAGCACGTCGCCCATACCGAGTATCCGGGAAGCCATACGGTCGGGGTGGAACGGCTCGATTCCGTCGAGCTTCTCGCCGACGCCGATGAATTTTATCGGTTTGCCGGTGACAAACCTTACCGAAAGCGCCGCACCGCCGCGGGTATCGCCGTCCAGCTTGGTAAGCACTACTCCGGTTATGTCAAGCGCTTCGTTAAAGCTCTCGGCGACATTGACCGCGTCCTGACCGGTCATCGCATCGACGACAAGAAGTATCTCGGTCGGGTCGCAGGCTTCACGGACCGCCTTAAGCTCAGCCATAAGCTTTTCGTCTATATGAAGTCTGCCCGCGGTATCGACAAACAGCATGTCGTGACCATACTTACGGGCATGCGACAGCGCTTCTTTTACGGTTTTTACAGGGTCCTGCGTTCCTCGCTCAAAGACCTGAACGCCAGCCTGTCCGCCTACCACCTGAAGCTGCTGTATTGCGGCGGGACGGTATATGTCGCAGGCGACAAGCAACGGGTTTTTGCCTTGCTTTTTGTACATCCGGGCAAGCTTCGCCGCGGTAGTTGTCTTACCGCTGCCCTGAAGTCCGCACATGAGCACGACCGTGGGCGGCTTGGGCGAAATACTGAGCTTGGAATTGGAGCCGCCCATAAGCGAGACCAGCTCCTCGTTTACGATCTTTACGATCTGCTGAGCCGGCATAAGGCTCTGCATTACATCGGCGCCGACGGCACGCTCCGACACGCGTGCGACGAATTCCTTTACGACCTTAAAGTTCACGTCCGCCTCGAGCAGTGCGAGCTTTATCTCACGCATGCCCGCCTTAACGTCGGATTCGGTCAGACGGCCCTTGCTGCGGAACTTCTGCAGCGCGGCGGTCATCTTCTCTGCAAGACTCTGAAACATCTTTTATTCCCCTATCAGCTCCCGTGCGGCGGATACCAGCACCGGGTCGTCGCTCCGCGCGAGTATCTGCTCGGCGGCGTACCGCATTTTGAACCCGTTTTCGCAGACGTGCAGCAAATTCTCAAGCTCCTCCAGCCGCTCGGTGCCGTGCTTTATAAGCTCGCTCACCGCCTGACGGGTTATTCCCGTCTGCTCCGCTATCTCGGAAAGAGAAAGGTCCTCGTTATAATACAGCTCGAGCGAATCGCGCTGCTTACCGGAAAGGACGCCGGAATAACAGTCGAGCAAAAGCGATATACGCTCCCTTGCATCCAATCCGTTTGCTGCCCCCTTGTCCGCAAAAAAATACGCCTGTATAAAGGACGCCTGTAAAGTTATTTTCTTTACAGGCGTAATTATATTCCGTATATGCGCGTTTGTCAAGTGCTTTTTTGATATTCACGCGCTTTCCCACCGCCGAACGCGCAGGAAAAAGCCATATCCTCGGCCCCCCGTGCGATTATCCGGCAAAGCGTACGTGCGCTGCCGCCGCACTTTTCCACCGCTTCGGCAATGCAATCGTCTCCGATATCCAGCGATATCCCCTTTACCAGCGCCTCCGCACGAATACGCTCGGCATTCATTCTCCCTATTTCGGAAAGCACTCCGCTCGAAAGACTCCTGAAGCGTATTATCTCGTCGATACGGTCGGTAAGCTCCGGTGACAGAACGCCCGTCGGTGTCGTATTTTCGTGTCTGGAAAAGCCTGCCTCGCACGCCTTTCCGCCGGCGTTGGAGGTCATGATTATAAGCGAATTCGCAAACGACACACCGAGCCCGTCGGAATCTGTAAGCCTTCCGTCGTCCAGAATCTGAAGAAAAAGATTAAGCACGTCCGGGTGCGCTTTTTCGATCTCATCGACCAGCACCACGCAGTACGGGTTCCGCCTTACGGCTTCGGTGAGCAGTCCTCCGTCGCCGCAGCCGACATATCCCGGCGGCGCGCCTATAAGCCGCGAAACCGAATGCTTTTCCATATATTCGGACATATCCAGCCTGATAAATCCCTTTTCGCTGCCGAGAAGCGATTCGGCGAGCACCTTGGCGCACTCCGTCTTGCCTACTCCGGACGGTCCTACAAAAAGGAACGATCCGTACGGCCGGCTTCCGCGGCAGAGCGTAACCGCACTCCGCCTTACCGCCGCGCAGACTGCCGATACAGCCTCGTCCTGACCGATAACGCGCGCTCGGAGACGGGCTTCGAGTTCCGCAAACCGGTCGCCGTCGCTCCGTGTAAGAAAATCGAGCGGTATACCCGACTGCTCCTCGGTAAGCAGAGCAATATCCCGCTCCGACACGCTCCCGCCGCCGTTCAGCCGTTTTTTGGCGGACGCCTCGTCGATAAGGTCTATTGCCTTATCCGGCAGACAGCGCCCTGATATATACCGGTCGGAAAGATACGCCGCAGCCCTGACGGCGCCGTCGCTTATTCGGACGCCGTGATGCTTTTCATACCGTCCGCGCAGCGCGAACAGTATCCTTTCGCATTCGGAGCGGTTCGGTTCGTTCACGTTAATGACCTGGAATCTCCGTTCGAGCGCCGCGTCGCGCTCTATGGTCTTTTTCATCTCGCGCGGGGTGGTCGCGCCGATAAGCTGTATTTCCCCGCGCGCCAGAGGCGGCTTAAGGATGTTCGAAGCGTCCACCGCGCCCTCCGCCGCGCCCGCGCCGACGAGCGTGTGTATCTCGTCAATGAACAGTATCACATCGCCGGCGTCGGCAGTCTCGCGGACAATGGCGCGAAGCTTCTCCTCGAATTCGCCGCGGTATTTTGTCCCCGCAACCAGACCCGACATATCCAGCGATACCAGCCGCTTGCCGATAAGCGCGTCCGGAACCCGCTTCGCCGCTATGCGCAGAGCAAGCGCTTCGGCAACCGCGGTTTTGCCGACTCCCGCCTCGCCGACCAGCAGCGGATTGTTTTTGCGGCGGCGGAGCAATATCTGAATAAGCCGTTCTTCCTCCTTTTCCCGTCCGACGACCGGGTCGATCTCGCCAGCCGCCGCACGGTCGGTAAGCGACACCGAATTGCGGTCCAGAGTCGGTGTTGCGCGGCGCGCATCCCTTTTGCCGTTTTCCCTTGACATTTGTCTTTCCAGTATTTTCATCATCTCCTTCGGGGAAAGCCCCTCGTCCTCGATAAGCCTTCTTCCTACGCACTCCTCGGAGAGCAGCGCGGTAAGTATGTGTACGGTATCCGCCGTACCGTCGCCGGATTCCCTGGCGGCCGCCCCGGCTGAAAGAAGCACCTTTTTAAGCGCCGGAGTCATATCGTCGGCTGTAAGAAATGTGGGACATCCGACCCCGGCAATTCCTATAAGCCTGTCGGTAATCCTTTCGTCGGTAAGTCTGTTCTTTCGGAGCAGCTTTGCCGCCGGTGAATCGGTATCGGAAACGATGCCGAGCAACATATGCTCGGTGCCGACATATATGTGTCCGAGCTCGCCCGCCCGCTCCACTGCGCGAAACACCGCGCGCCGCGCGGAATCGGAAAATTTACCGTTCATATTGCCGCCCTCCCAAAGTAAATGTATGCGTTTTTGCGGATATTTGTTAAAAAGCCCTTTCAAATCCGCCTGAAATGTGATATACTTTTCATGAACAGTGATAAATCAAAACGCGAAAAAGCAAGAAAGGAGACGCATCAATGGCAGAGAAGCAGGTTAAGACACGCCGCCGCGAGCTTACGCCGGACGAAATCACCGCGCGTGACGCAAAGCGTGCGCGTGCGATCCGCCGGAAACGCCGCCGCCGCGAGCGCGCCGTTGCCGTTACGGCACTGCTGCTTACCGTTTATATCTGCATCGGTGCGATTATTGCCATTTACGGTATCCTTTCATTCAATTCGGTAGCGGAAAACGATAAGGTTTATTCGGTCGAGGGCTGTCTCGGCGACAAAAAGGTTTTTTCGGTCAGCGCCTCCGCGGCAAACAACGCCTACGGTCTGTACGTGTCCTTCACCACTCTGAACAGGCTTTGCCCGATTTCCATTACCGGCGACGCAAACCGTATAGCGCTGATACTTCCCGATACCGATGACTATATCGAGTGTTTTTCAAACTCCTCGTCGATACTCGTGAACGACACGCCATGCCGTCTTTCGTCGCCGGTGCTGTTCACCGAGGACGACTGGCTTATCCCCGTCGAGCTGCTCGACAATTACGTGAACGGGCTCACCGTCACCTACGGCGACAACCATGTCTGCAGAATCGTACTTGCAGATTCCTCCGTAGTGCTGACCACATCGCATTCGCTGCCGGTAGGTACCGCGAATATCGAATACAGCCCCTTGTATAATACCGATTATATTGCGGATACATCTGCGGAATAATCCGTGATTTTATGTAATCCGGACGGCTTTGAACGCCGTCCGTTTTTTATAGGTCGTTTTCAGAACAGCCGGGCAACTGCGGCAAAGACAATACACGACGCGATTCCGATTGCGGTAGGTACCGCGGCGGCAATCGCCGTCCATTTCAGGCTTCCGGTCTCTTTCTTAATTGTCAGAAGGGTCGTAGAGCAGGGCCAGTGGAACAGCGAAAACAACACCGTGCACGCCGCGGTTATCCAGCTCCAGCCGTTTTCTGCAAGCAGACTCCGCACGCTGTCCAATCCCTCCATGCCGGCCAGACTGCCCTGAGCGGTATAAGCCATTATGATTATGGGCAGTACTATCTCGTTTGCCGGAAACCCGAGTATAAATGCAATGAGTATAACCCCGTCAAGCCCCATAAGCGTGCCCAGCGGATTAAGAAACCCGGCGCATATGCTCAGTATACTTTCGCCGCCGACAGTTATATTGGAGGTCAGCCAGATAATTATTCCCGCAGGCGCCGCGACGGCGGCGGCTCTGCCGAGCACAAACAATGTTCTGTCAAGCACCGACCGTACGATAATCCTGCCTATCTGAGGTCTTCGGTACGGCGGAAGCTCAAGCGTGAACGAGGAAGGCACCCCTTTGAGCAGCGTTCCCGAAAGCAGTCCGGTGACGGCAAAGGTCGCCGTTATTCCGAGCAGTATCACCCCGGTAAGCGCAAGCGCCGACAACACGGAGGAAAGTCCGCCTGCAGCCGTACCTACGAAAAACATGGATATCAGTGCAATCAAAGTCGGGAATCTGCCGTTGCAGGGCACGAAGCTGTTGGTTATCACCGCGAGCAGACGCTCACGCGGGGAATCGATTATCCGGCAGCCGGTAACACCTACTGCGTTGCAGCCGAATCCCATGCACATTGTCAGTGCCTGCTTGCCGCAGGAGCCGCAGCATTTGAACGGGCGGTCGAGATTATACGCCACACGCGGCAGATACCCGAGATCCTCGAGCAGAGTGAACAGCGGGAAAAACACCGCCATCGGCGGCAGCATTACGGATACCACCCATGCCAGCACCCGGTACCCGCCTAGCACAAGCACGCCGTGCAGCCATTCGGGCGACCCCAGAGCAAAGAACAGCCGTGTGATCTGCTTTTCGAGCCTGCCGAACAGATCCGAAAGAAGCTCGGACGGGTAATTTGCGCCGGTTATTGTTATCCAGAATATAACGGCAAGCAGAAACAGCATTATCGGATATCCCGTTAACTTTCCGGTAAGAATACGGTCTATACGCCTGTCGCGAGACTCTGTATGCGGGTCGCCGCAGGTGACGACTCCTTCGCATATACGCTCCGCCTCCGCCACTACCGACGACGCAAGCGAATCCCGCACACGGTCGCGGCTCAGCCCGTTTTCATTGAGCAGTCCGACTGCCGAAGCGAGCGCTTCCGCCACCTCCGGCACCGAAGTAATATCGTAACCCAAATGCTCGTTTATTCCCGCCGTCAGCTCCGGATCACCCTCCAGCAGGCGCAGACTTACCCAGCGCGGACTTAAACCGGAGCAACGGTCGGACAGCGCGTCCTCGACCGTTTTTGACGCCGATTCGATTACCGGAGGGTAAGAAATCCGTATGCCGCTTCGCGGAATCCCTCCCGAAGCGCATTTTTCCATTTCCTCCCTGAGCGACCGCAGACTGCGGCGGTCGCGGGCGGCAGTGCCGACCACCGGCACACCGAGCCGGTCGGACAGCAGAGCCAGATCTATGCCGATACGCTTTTTCTTTGCCTCGTCCATAAGATTAACGCAGACAATAAGACGTTTTGCCGTCTCGGCAATCTGGAGCACCAGATTCAGGTTGCGTTCGAGGCATACCGCATCGCATACCACAGCAACCGCATCCGAATCTCCGAAGCAGATGTATTCACGCGCTACATCCTCCTCTGCGGAGCGTGCAAAAAGCGAATATGTGCCGGGAAGATCTACCAGAATAAGGTCGCCGCAAACGCCGGAAGCGCCGCTTACCGTCTTACCGGGCCAGTTTCCGGTGTGCTGCTTCATTCCGGTGAGCCCGTTGAACACGGTGCTTTTGCCAACATTCGGGTTCCCGGCCAGCGCTATCACCCCTTTTGCTCCTGCTCTCCGTGCAAGCGGAGCTCCTGTATACTCCACCAGCTTCACCTTCTTATCCTGACCGTTATTTTTTCGCTGTCCTCGGAGCGGATTGCGATAACCGCACCCCGTATAAGATATGCCGACGGATCGCCCGCCGCGCTTCTGCCGACACACTCCACCGTCGTGTTTTCCGTAAGCCCTATATCCATAAGTCTCCGGCGCATACTGCCGGATGACGACATCCCGCTTACCACTGCGCGGCACCCGGGGCGAAGCTCCTTAAGCGTAATTGATTCGTTCATTTTTTCATCTCCCATGAGTTGCTTCGGGTAAATATACTTCCCGTTCTATTTTATGCCGCCGCGACTTGCGGCGTACACGGGCACGAATGGAAAGAAAACGGCAAAAAACCGCCGGGGAAAGGGATATTGCCCTTTTACCCCGGCGGAAATCCGGTTTATATGTATTTATCAGACTGTCAGCGCTTTGTTGCGAAGCCTCAGATTATCGGCAATCATTGCTATAAATTCGGAATTGGTCGGCTTTCCGCGGGAATTCTGCACGGTGTATCCGAAAAACGAATTGAGCACGTCAAGATCTCCGCGGTCCCATGCGACCTCTATTGCATGGCGTATGGCACGCTCCACACGCGAGGAGGTTGTCCCGTACTGCTTGGCAACCGACGGATACAGCACCTTTGTCACCGAATTGATTATGTCGTTATCGTTTATCGTCATTATTATTGCCGTCCGCAGGTACTGATACCCCTTTATATGCGCCGGAACGCCTATCTGATGTATTATTTTCGTAACCTGTGCTTCCAGATCGGTCTCGTCCGGAGGCATGCGCATGCCGATACGTCGGCGGGTGCGGTCGGCAAGCCGCCGGACTCTCTCGGTGAGCATTACAAAATCGGGCGGCTTTATCATACAGTAAGACGCGCCGGATTCGCAGCACTCCTCGAACAGCTCCTGCGCATTGAAGGAGGACATCATTATGAACGCGGGAAAGGAATCTCCAAGCTGCTTCTTGCACTCCCTTATCAGACCCGCTCCGTCGAGCTTGCTTAGATACAGTTCGCTTATCACGACATTCGGCTTCGCACGGGCTATCCGCGCAAACGCCTCCCTGCCGTCCGCCGCTTCGCCGACAACCTCAACCCCCTGTCGGCGCAGATACTGCGCGCACTGCAGCCTGAAATCCGCCGATCCGTCCGCGATGAAAACTCTTGCCCTGTTTTGCTGCTTTTCCATTTTCCGTTACATTCCTTTCAAGCATTATGTTTTCCGTTTGACCGAATTATAACATATTTGGCATTTTTTGGCAATAGTATTTTGGCAAAAAATATATATTTTTTGGCATTTTTTGTGACATAAACAACCGTCATTCGACATATACTGCCAAAACAACCGCCTGATGTGCAGAGGAGCGGACACCCGCACGGAAATTTCCGACGCGGATTACCGCCGGCACGGCACCTCCGCCGCGCTTATAAAAGCCGCGTTATGTATAACAGGCTGTATCGAGTTCAGGTAAATACTTTGAAATAACACAACGCCTCCGCGGTTTGTTCCGCGAAGGCGTATCCGGATATCCGGCGGCTCCGGATAATACCGGCGCCGCCGTTTTTGCACATTCATTATTGCGATGAGCCCGACAGCATATTCTCGATGTGGATACCGTATCCCCGCGTGTGGTTGTTAACAAGCACGTGGGTCACAGCTCCCACTATTCTGCCGTTTTGAATTATCGGACTGCCCGACATACCCTGAACGATTCCTCCGGTAAGCTTGAGCAGCTCGGGATCCGTCACCTCTATAAGGAAGTTCTTTGTGTTCCCCGAATCCTTATAGATTTTGACTATCTCGATTCCGTATTCCTTCACCGTGCCGTCGACCGCGCAAAGGACGGTGGCATCACCCGCCATCAGCTCGCTCGCCTTTCCGACTTCCATCGGCTCGCGCAGTGATTCGGGAGGATCGGTGTAAGTGCCGAAAACTCCGACTTCACAGTTCGTGATTATCTCGCCCTTCACCGCGGTACCGAAGGTGCCTTTAAGCTCCCCCGGAGTCTTTTCCCTGCCTTTTACGATCGAGGTTATATCGACATCGACGACATATGCTTTTCCGACCGGCAGTATTATACCGGTATCGACGTCGCATATCGCGTGGCCGAGCCCGCCGAAGAAGCCGTTTTCGGCGCTGATAAACGTAACCGTTCCGATGCCCGCCGTGGAATCCCTTACCCAGACGCCTATACGGTAAACACCGTCGGTGCCCTTTGCGGGTTTAACCGTGACGTCGCGCAGGTTTCCGTCGGTATCCGTTACCGACAGCTTAAGCTCGCTGCCGTTGCCGCCTCGTATCGCTTCGATAAGATCCTCGGCCGAAGCGAGCTTTTCACCGTTCACGGCGGTTATCACGTCACGCACCGATATCCCCGAATCCGATGCGGGGCAGACCAGCCCCGCGTTTGTTTCGACTCCGGTGATACCGACAACCACGGCTCCGTCCGTGAAAAACTTAACTCCGAAGCTCATTCCTCCCGGAATAAGCTTCATTCGTTCCGCCGACACTCCGGGCGCAGCCGTAACCGCGAACACAAGCGCCAGACAGATCAATACAAAAAACGTCCGCCTTAAAAACTTCATATCCTCACCCTGATTCCGTTTTTTCGCTGAATGATTTTCGCATCGGGTTTAATTTGCTCATTCCGGAACATAATATGTAAGGAAATGAATGCACCGTCAGGACGAAAAACCGCAAAACAGTAAAAAACGCGCAAAAAACCGCGGAAACTGTATATTTCCGCGGTTTTTCCGGTTATATCCGGAAGCGCTTACGCAAACCGTTTGCGCTGCCGTTTTTTACGAAGGATCAGTCTCTGAAATTCTCTATGGTCTCTTCTATCTTGGCTTCAATGGTACCCTGTATCTGTTCCAGTGAAGAGGCTATATCGCTTCTGTCGGAACTGGCGAGAGTGTAGAACATCGAGGCGACTCCGCCGAAATCATAGATCTGACCTATATCGTAGTTAAGATTTCCGAATATCAGATCGAGCATTTCCTCGGATTCGTCGTCACGGGCGTCTCTCGATTTAAGGGTGGTCTCGTAGTAAGCGGGGGTAAGCGTGTTCTTCGCCTCGGACGCGATAAGCTCGATCATATAGGCGGAGAATTCGGGGTCGGCAGCGCTGGTGGGTATTACGATACCGTAACCGCCGGTGGTGGGAGAAAGATAAGACTCCTGCTCCTCGCTGCCCTTGGGCATCGGCACTATACCGAACTCAATGCCGTTATCGTAATTGCGGAGCTTCTTGATGGCGGAAAAGACGCTGGTTCTGAACAGCGCTCTGCCTTCACCGAATATATCGAGAGCGGTAACCCAGATGTTGGGAGTTCCGAGTCTCTGGGCGTATATGCGCCATGAATTATTCACCGAGAACTCCTGGAGAATGTCCTGAGCGAGCCTTAAGGAAGCGTCGCTGCCGATAGAAAGATACGGGAGATCGTCGGCGTTCTTGGAGCAGAGCGACTGACCGGCAGCAAGATAATAAGCGATCGGATCGCCGTATGCGGAGGAAAGTCCCCACTGATCCTTATAATCCCAAACTCCGTCGCCGTTATCGACGGTGGCGGTCTTTGCCATGCTTATAAGCTTATCGTAGGTCCACTTGCCCTGCTTAACGATATCGTAAAGCGAATCTTCTCCCGGGAAAAGGGTCGAGTACATCTCTTTATTAAAAGTGATAGCCCAGGTGTCGATCTTATTCATTATGGTTATATCGCCGGTCGTGAAGAACAACACGTCAGACACCGAAAATGCCTCGGACGCTTTCTGATCCCACCACGGCATCGAAAGATCGATATAATCGGCAAACATTTCGTCATTGAGCGCCAGAAGCTGACCCTCCTGTGCGAGCTTTACGCAGTCGCCAATGAACGGCATGGCTGCGTCGTAAAGACGGGTTCCGCCGACAATGTCGTTCTGTACTGCGGTAAAAACTTTGTCGACCGGGCAGGCGGTCACGGTAACGCCGGTCTTTTCGAGCACGAGGTTATTGCGCTCTCTTACAGCGTCGTTAATAACTTCGTCTGTGGTCGTATACAGATCGTATCCGATATCCTCTGAGAAATAAGTGGTCTCTATGACATTGCTGTAAACGCAAACCTTGAAGGTCGAATAGGTCTCGTTGGTTGCGTCCCACTTGAAATCGGGAAGATCGGCGACATAACGACCGCTTTCAGGGTCGTATCCATCGATCGATACGGTCGAGGTATCGCTCGCCGTCTGTGAGACATCGCCGTTATCGCCGTTGCAGGACACCAGCATACAGCCGGCTGTCAGCAGCAGACACAACATAATAATGGTAAGCTTTTTCATTTTTTCCTCCGTAATTATTGCGTTCCGCCACTTTGCGGAAAAGTATACAGATACGGTAAAACCGCGGAAAAGGCACGGGCGGTGGAACCGAGGTTCCGCCGCCTGAGCAGTTTATTCGTACATCAGTCTCTGAAATTCTCGATCGTCTCCTCGATAGCAGCTTCTACCGTGGGGGTTATGGTCTCGAGCTGGGAGGCGATATCGGTGGAGTTTATGCTCATCATATTCTCGAGCAAGTTGGATGCACTGCCGAAGTTATATATATATCCGACATCATACACGACATTGCTGAATATGAGATCGAGCATCTCCTCGGACTCGTCGTCACGGGCGTCTCTCGATTTAAGAGTGGTCTCGTAATACGCGTCTGCTATATAGTTCTTTCCCTCGCAGCAAAGCAGCTCGGTCATATAAGCCGAAAATTCCGCGTCGGCAACATTGTTGGGTATAACGACTGCGTATGAATACCTTGCGGAGCACGGAGTGTAATAATTCTCCTGCTCTGCGGTCATCTTGGGCATCGGGATTATACCGAATTCCACACCCTCTTCATAGGCGCGGAGCTTCTTGATGGCGGAGAAAGCGCTGGTTCTGAACAGACATCTGCCCTCGCCGAAAATATCCAGCGAAATTACCCATCTGTTCGCCGCATCGAACTGCTGGGCGTGGATGCACCAGGTGTTCGGAAGCTGGAGGTTGGTGAGTATGTTCTGGATTATGTTCACGCTTGCGTTGTTGTCCATCGAGAACACGGGTATATCGTCCGAATCCTTTGAGCAGATACTCTGGCCGGAGGCGAGATAGAACATATTGGAGTCGGCATAGGAGGAGGAAAGTCCCCACTGGTCGTTGCTGTCCCATACTCCGTCGCCGTTATCCTGGGTGACAGCCTTGGAAAGTCTTACCATAAGGTCAAGCGTCCAGTCGCCGTCCTTTACTACATCATAAAGAGAATCTTCGCCGGGGAAATAAGTCGCGTACATTTCCTTGTTGAAGGTGATGGCTGTACTGACTATCTTCTGCATTATCGAAATATCGCCGATCGTGAAGAACAGCTTGCCGTCTACGGAAAGCGAGGCGTTTGCGTTCTGATCCCACCACGGCTTGGAAAGATCGATATAATCGGCGAACTTTTCGTCGTTGAGAGCATACAGCGATCCTTCCTGTGCCAGAGTTGCGGCGGCAGGCATGAACGGCATTGCCATATCGTAAAGCTGGGTTCCGCCGACAAGGTCGTTCTGTACCGCGGGAAGTACATCCGGTACGGCACATGCGACCACTTCCACGCCGGTGAGCTGGGTTACATAGTTGTTGCGATTCATTACCGCATCGGTTATAACCTCATCGGTGGTGGTATACATGCCGTATCCGATCTCCTCGGAAAAATAGGTGGTCTGCTGCTCGTTGCTGTATACGCAGACTTTGAACTTGGCGTAGGTTTCGTTGGAGGTATCCCACTTGAATTCAGGCAGATCCGCAACATAGCGGCCGCCCTCGGTGCCGTTTTCACTGGTATTTCCGCTGACATCCGATGTGTCGGATGTGGGCTGGCAGGCAGCAAAAGCACCGGCGATCATCAGCAGGCACAGAATAAGGGCTGACAGTCTGATGTGTTTTTTCATTTGCGCATTCCTTTCAATTAAAAATGGCTAAACAAACGGTTTAGAATACAGATGGGTGTATTTTAACACAGATATTGCTCCGTGTCAAGTCGGATCGGATACCCTGAAGCAGTCCGCAAGCGAGCAGGAAGACACCGAAAGACCGGCTTTTTTTATCTTTTCGAATTCGTCGGCATACTCTATCGCTCCGCCGCGTATTGCGAGCACAGGGTCTGTCCCGCGCGGCACGGTATGCACCGGCCGGCTTCCGTCGCCGTCGCATATAAGTATTGCGCTTTTTGCCAGCGCGAACAAACCGCCGGCATATTCGGGCGAAATGCTGTCCGCATGATCGATTATCAGCAGGGGTATCGAATCGAACGTATCGAACTGATCGGCAATCTTAACGCAGGGCGCAAAAATTACGGGAGCCAGCGTATACGGATTCCCGACAGGGTCGGACGCCCATACGCATTCGTAATAATGCACGGCCAGCCAGAACATCGTAGGCATAACGCGCTTCTTTATAAGGGCGGTCATATCCTGAACGGTGCAGACAAAATCCGGGTCGGTTCCGTCGGGGTCGGCACGGAAGAAGTCGATACCGAACTCGCTGTATTCGCCGATAATGTCGAGCAGCGCTTTCTTTGCCTTCATATCCTTCATAAGAGCGGCGTTTTTCTCCGCCATAACCGTGAACTCCGAAAGAATCTGCTGCGGGGTCATATCGGGACGCAGGAAGGAATCCTTGTCGCCCATGAATTCGGCAAACAGCTCCTCGCGCTCCTCGCGCACGGACTTAAGCCCGCCGAACAGCTTTATACGGGCGGGAAGCTTCTGAAGGAATATCTCCCATTCCACTCTTCTCTCACGCAGGGTACGCTCGAGCTCCTCGCATTTAAGCAATGTCTGCGAGGCTGCGAAGGTCTGCCTCTTTCCGTCCGAACACGGGAAGGACATAAGTCCGGGATTTTTCTTTATCTCGGTAAGAACCCGGTCGTTCAGCAGAGACAGCGAGGTAAGCTCGCGGTGAATACGCTCGACGCATCCGACTGCGGAGGAAAAGGTCACTCCGTAGCGGCGGGCACAGGCGGAAAACACGCTGTCCGTCGGTATTCCCGTCGTATCTATCGCCGGGAGCGACTGGACGCTGCTGCGTATATCGGTCCAGTAGCCGAACAGGTCGTTTCCTCCCTCCGCCAGACGCAGCGAGGGCGACATGTCGGTACCGACAACGATCGGCATTGACGGTGCGCGCTTAAGAGCATTGTTGACTATCCAGCTTACCGCTATCTCGCGGATAAAATCCTGCTTCTCCTGCGGGGTTAAAGTTATAAACGAAACGTTCTCGCCGTTCCCTTCGCAGAAATCGCCGTACAGCTTATTGGGATTTCCCGCCTTGAATATCCGCGCATACAGGCGCAGCATGGGCTTTATATGAGTCACCCTGCCGGCGGGAAGTATGTAGCAGTTCCGGTCGAGAATGAACCGTGTCTCGTCGGCGCGGTTAAAGAGGTAGCACTCGTTATATGAAACTCGGCACACCTCCTCGAAATAAGCGACGGCGAGCTTTATATACGCCTCCCAGCTTCCGTTGGCATAGACTGCCGATATAAGCCGGGTGTTGTTGGCGAGATAGCCGTGAGCGGCGGCTCGGTCGCCGAAGCAGTACTCTCCGCCGAGGAATTCTTCTTCAAAATACGGAAGTTTGGACTGAATCAGAGAAAGCCTTCCGTCGGTGCCGAGCATCGCGGGGATAAAATACAGGCCGCGCAGCGCAGACGTCGATGAGGAGCTGTATATACCTCCGCCGACAGAAGTATTAACCGATTTGGCGACTATGACTACCTCGGTGTCCGACGATATCCGCATATCCTCGGACAGGCTCGAAAACCGGCTGGAATTTATCCTGCCCTGAAGGATATCGTAGGAATTGACGGAATACGCTCCTCCGAGATGCGGGCAGAGCGGCATGGCATTGCTCAGTGAATCGAAAAGATATTTCGTTACGCTCATTATTCGTTCCCCTTCTTCTGCTCATTCACATAACATCTGTGACACATCGCGGTATAGCACTCGTTGCCCCCGAGCATTATCTGCGCTCCCTCGGTAACGACTTTTCCGTCAGGCGAAATGCGGGCGTTTACGGTAGCTTTGGCGCCGCAGGCGCATACCGTCTTTATCTCGGTTATAGAATCCGCCAGCTCAAACAGCCGCTTGGAGCCGGGGAACAGCCTTGTTCTGAAATCGGCGCGGAGCCCGAAATTTATAACCGGCAGATTGAACTCGTCCACTATCCGCCGCATCTGGTCGATATTATCCTCGGTAAACATTTCGCACTCATCGGCAATAATCACGTCGCAGCCGCGGTGCGAGGCAACGTACATGGCGTATATATCGTCGTCCGCATTTATCGGATCCGCCTCCGCATAAAGACCGATACGGCTCTTTATTATGCTTGCTCCGTCGCGGGTGTCGATCGCGGGCTTGATAAGCCAGACACTCATGCCCCGCTCCTCGTAATTGAACTTGGTTATAAGCGCCTGCGCGCTCTTGGAGCTGCCCATCGTGCCGTACTTGAAATACAGCTTCGCCATGACCGTTCCTCCCTGACTGATGTGCATTTACATACATATTAAGGATATCACATTTTTTGCGATGTTGCAATAATAATATTAATTTTTAAGCAAATTGTTGACAAAGGGGTTTTCGGCGTTATAATACTATGGGGTGAGATGATGAAGGTCAAGCTTAAAGAATTCGGCGTACTTACTTTCGGGTCGGTTCTGACCGCCGTCGGGATATATTTCTTTAAGTTCCAGAACCGTTTTGTGACCGGCGGGATAAGCGGTCTTTCGCTGCTCATATCCGGGCTGTGGCCCACACTTCCGTCCACGGCGACGATTATGACCATACTCAATATACTGTTGCTTATCATCGGATTTCTCGTGCTCGGCAAGGGTTTCGGCGTTAAAACGGCCTACTGCTCGCTTCTCTTTTCGGCGCTGACATGGCTGCTTGAGCGGTTTGTACCCATGACAGGTCCGCTGACCGACGAGACTCTGCTTGAGCTTATATTTGCCATATCCCTGCCGTCGGTTGGCAGCGCGATAATCTTCGACCACGACGGATCGTCCGGAGGAACCGATATTATCGCAATGATTATACGCAAGTACTTCGGGCTGGATTCCGGAAAGGCTCTGCTCTGCGCCGACATTATAATTGCGTCAATGTCGTTTTTTGTGTTCGGAGTGCGGATAGGGCTGTTCTCGATACTCGGTCTCGTAACCAAATCCTTCCTTATCGACACGGTTATCGACGGTCTGAACCTGTGCAAATACTTTACGATAGTGACGGACAAGCCGGAAGAGATATCGGATTTCATAATGAACGATCTTAATCATACCGCGACAATGCTTACCGGAACGGGGGCCTTCACACACAGCAGCAAAACTCTGCTGCTTACCGCCTGCCGGCGCAGCGAGGCGCTCCGCCTGCGCAAAAAGATCCGCGAGGTCGATCCGGAGGCGTTTATGTTCATAACCAACACCAGCGAGATACTCGGAAAGAATTTCCGCTCGATATAGCGTCATAAGCCAAAAGCGGACGGGGAGAAGGTCGTATGTATCTCCGCATCCCACAAATTGTATATAAAATACAGTCTGCCCGGGCTCATTTTGAACCCGGGCAGTTATCGTTATTTACGTACGGCTCATAATCGCCGCGTAAGCGGAAGGTTCGGCATTGCCCGATTTACTCCGGCCTCAATGCGGCGGCGGGATCCTTTGCGGACGCGGCAAACGCCGGTATAAGCCCGGCTGTAACCGTGAGCGGTACGCTTACGGCTCGGGCGGCAGCGACGCCATATTCCGCACGCCCGAAAGGCTGCCGATGATATGGGCACAAAGGAATGTGCGCACACGAAACGAGCCCGACTATCGTGCTTACAGCCGTCACCGGCAGTGCGACGCAACCGGTATATACAATAATGTCCTACCTGACGTTTGCCTAAGCATCGGCGCTGCCTTGCAAAGAAGTATTATTATGCTGTGGCTATTGTCTCATGTGCCGGAAATAAACACTTATCCTCAGTTCGCTGCCGCAAACCGAGGATAACAGTACGTTATAATATACGCGAAAGAAATTCCTTAAGACGAGGAGACGACGGACTGGTAAAGAACCTGTCCGGCGGAGCCTCCTCCACGATTACGCCGCCGTCCATAAACAGGACGCGGGTCGCCGCCTCCCGTGCAAATCCCATCTCATGAGTGACGACTACCATAGTCATATTTATTTCCGCGAGTTCACGCATGACCTCAAGCACCTCGCCGACCATTTCCGGGTCGAGCGCCGATGTCGGCTCGTCAAACAGCATGACCTCGGGATCCATTGCGAGTGCACGAACGATAGCTATGCGCTGCTTCTGACCGCCGGAAAGCTGGGAGGGGTAGCAGTCGGCTTTATCGGAAAGATTAACCCTCTCGAGCAGCGATCTCGCACGGGCTTCCGCGTCCTTCGCGGTCATAAGCCCGGTTACGACCGGAGCCAGAGTAATATTTTTGAGCACGCTCATGTTCGGAAACAGATTGAAATTCTGAAACACCATGCCCATTCTTCGCCTTATGGCATTTATGTCGCATTTGCGGTCGGTGATGTCAATACCGTCCACAAGCACACTGCCGGAGGTAGGCGTCTCGAGCAGATTCATGCAGCGGAGCAATGTCGATTTGCCGCTTCCGGACGGACCGACGATGACCACCTTCTCGCCCTTTTCTATCTCGAGCGAGACGTTATTAAGCACCTTAAGATCTCCGAAGCTCTTACAGAGGTTTCTAATGCTTATCACTTGCGCGAAGCCTCCTCTCAAGCAATCCGAGCAGTTTTGTAAGCCCCAGCACCAGCAGCAGATATATAAGCGCTATCGCCATAAGCGGAAAGAAGGCGCTGAAGGTGCGGGACTGGATTATTGCATAGGATTTCGTAAGATCTACCAGACCGATATAACCGACGACCGAGGTCTCCTTAAGCAGCGAAATAAACTCGTTGCCGAGCGCCGGAAGGGCGTTTTTTACAGCCTGCGGCAGGACTATCCGCCGCATTGTCTGCGCGCCGGTCAGCCCCAGCGAACGGCCTGCCTCGGTCTGTCCTATATCGACCGACAGGATTCCGGAGCGGAATATCTCGGATACATATGCGCCGGAATTTATACCGAACGCAAGTATCGCCGCAAGTCTTTTGTCGACCGGAACGGACATGAATACCACGAAATAAATAATAAGCAACTGCACCATAACGGGAGTGCCGCGTATAACCGTAACATATACGCGGCATATTCCCGAAAGAAAGCGCAGTTTACCGGCACGCTCGTTCGAAGCGCGGACAAGTCCGACCGCAAAGCCGAGAACGATACCGATTATCACGGCAAAGAAAGTGATCTGCAGGGTGACCAGAAGACCGTTCAGAATGATCTTCCACCTGTCGCCCTCTATAAAGTTCAGGCTGAACTGCCGTGCAAAATTCCGGAAAAATTCACTCATTCCCTGCAATTAATCGGCGCTTATGTATTTATCGATGATCGCCTGCAGAGTGCCGTCCGCCTTGAGTGCGGAAAGCGCCTCGTTGATCTTGGCGGTAAGGGTGTCGTTGCCCTTCGCTATGCAGATGGCGTATTCCTCGTAAGTGTATTCCTCGTCGATAATGATAAGCGAATCGTAGGAAGCGATATAAGCCTTTGCCGGCTCGTTATCGATAATTACGGCGTCGATCTTGCCCTGGGACAGAGCGAGCACAGCCTCGATACCGCTGTTGTACTGCTCGACCGATCCGATAGCCTCGTCGTCGGAAGCGTAGATATCGCCGGTGGTGCCGGTCTGAACGCCGACCTTCTTCCCCGCGAGATCGTCAACGCCGGCAATTCCGGAATCGGCGGAAGTGATTATTACCTGCTTTCCGGTGGCGTAGGTATCGGAAAAATCGACCGACTTCAGGCGGGTTTCATCGACTGTCATTCCGGCAATTCCGACATCGGCCTTTCCGCTCGGAACGGCGGTAAGTATGGCGTCGAATTCGATGTTCTGGATCTCAACCTCGAGACCGAGATATTCGCCGACAGCCTCGATTATCTCGATATCGATTCCGGAATAGTTTCCGTCGTCGTCGATAAATTCGTAGGGAGGGAAGGTTGCGTTGGTTGCGACTACGAGCTTTCCGTCTGCGGCTATCTGTTCATAAGTACGGTAAGAAGCGCATCCGCTGAGTGCAAACACAAGCACAAAGCAGAAAACAAGAGCAAGCAGCTTTTTCATGGGGATATCCTCCGTTAAAACAAAGTATGTATTTTATGTGTTGATAATTATACCACCGAAAAAAATAAAATCAAGAGTAATTATGCATTTTATTTGTCTTGTGCCCGGATATTTTTCATAAATATTGTATAAAAATCCGAAATGTGCTATGCCGACAATCCCTCGGACACGCCGAGCAGCACAATTCCGGCAATAACGGTTATCACAGCCGCGGTAAGCGGACGCGAAAGTTTTTCCTTAAGGAACACCCGGGAAAGAATTACGGAAAGAATGCAGTATGATGCTATGAGCGGGGCGGAAAGCACGGGGTTTGCGGCCATTGCGTAAACATACAATACCTGACCTGCCTCCTCGAATCCGGCGGCGATGCCCTTGTACTTATCGCGGAAGGGGTTGTACGGCTTCTTTTCGCGGAAGAGCAGGAACAGCCATGCGACTGCGCCGACAGCAAAAAAGGTAAGCCCGTATAAAATGATTATATCTATCTCGCCAAGCCCCAGGCCGGTCTGCTCGTCGAGGATTATTCCGTCGGCTGCGGTTCCGATAGTATCGAAAATACAGTACAGCAGCGGAAAAATAAGTGCTCCCGCTCCGTAGCGATAACGGCGAAGATTGGGGTCGGAAGGACGTTCGGCGCGGTTCTCGGCTATCGCAAGCGCAACAACGCCGATACAGATCGCGGCGGTACCGATTATCGAAAGAATATCGAATTCCTCCGCTATATCCGTATATCTTCCCGTTACGGTGAAGAATACGATCATAACGACGGCGGACAGAGCGCCCGATGCGTTCTGAACCGGTGAGATAATGGACAGCTCGAGATAACGCAATCCCGCATAACCGATAACCATTGATATTATATACGAAAGCGACGCGGGCGAATAACGAATCAGATTGCCGATGCTTAACACGGCAGTACCGCTTTCGGCAAGCGGAAGCAGACAAACGGCGCACACGCCCATAACAAGGCCGACCCATACCGCAATGCGCAGATGCGAATATTTATCCGTTTCGTCGGTACCCTTTTTGTAAAACAGATCGGCAAATCCCCAGCCGGCAGTCGCCGCCAGCGCAAATACAAACCACATAAATATACCTCAAAATTCAGCAAACAGTTTGGGTTTTCTTCAAAATCCATGGAAAAAGGCGGACGCACGGCGTCCGCCTTCCGTAATCCGAAAAGGAAATTGTTATCTCTTGGAGAACTGGCTGGCACGGCGAGCCGCTTTCAGACCGTACTTCTTTCTTTCCTTCATACGAGGGTCGCGGGTAAGCAGACCCGCCTTCTTGAGCAACGGACGGTACTCCGCCTCGTTCGCCTGAAGGAGAGCGCGTGCCACGCCGTGTCTTACGGCGCCTGCCTGGCCGGAAATTCCGCCGCCCTCGACCTTGCATATCACGTCGAACTTGCCGAGAGTGGAAGTGACCACGAACGGCTGACGAACGATGAGCTTAAGGGTCTCGAGACCGAAGTAATCGTCTATATCTCTGCCGTTAACGGTAATAACGCCGGTGCCGGGAATGAGGCGGACTCTGGCGACGCTGGACTTTCTTCTGCCTGTGCCGTAGAAATACGGCGTTGCGGGTGTATATGTCATTGTTACCGTTCCTCCTCTTACTTAACTTCTACGGCAATGGGCTGCTGCGCTGCCTGCTCGTGCTCGGCGCCTCTGTAAACTCTGAGACGCGCTATCGACGCATCGCCTATCTTGTTTTTGGGAAGCATTCCCTTAACCGCAAGCTCTACGACCTTCTCGGGCTTCTGAGCCATAAGGGTGCTGTACTTTACAGCCTTGAGGCCGCCGATATAGCCGCTGTGGTGATAGTACACCTTCTGCTCGGCTTTCTTGCCGGTAAGAACCAGCTTTTCTGCGTTGATAACTATTACGCAGTCTCCGCAGTCGATATGCGGGGTGTATTCGGGCTTATGCTTGCCGTTGAGTATCGTTGCGGCGGCAACTGCGACCTTGCCGAGCGTTTTGCCCTCGGCGTCGATCACGTACCACTTACGCTCGACATCCTCGGCCCTGAGCATGAATGTGGACATGGTTTATCCTCCGTTTATGTTAAATTCTTTTTTCACGCCCGACCATTATACCACGAAAGTTCGGTTTGTCAATAGGCAAAACATTATTTTTTCAAAATCGGCGGTATTTTTTGCGTTTTCCTTGCGTTTCGTCGTTTTTTCTCGGTTGCAAAACACGCTTTCCGTGCGCACGGTTGTTGATTTTACCGCAAAGACAGTGTATAATCGTATGCTGTAAGGGAGTGTGCGTTTATGCGTGAATTTGCGGGAATACAGAAAATACTCGGTTATGCCCGCCGTGCCTGCACCGATTACGGCATGATCGAAAGCGGCGACAGAATAGCCGTGGGGGTATCCGGCGGGAAGGACTCGCTCACCCTGCTCGTAACTCTCGCACTGCTGAAAAGATTCTACGGCGCGGAATACGAGCTGTTCCCGGTCACTCTCGATGCGGGGTTTCCCGGTGCCGGGTTTTCGAATATACAGCTTCTCTGCGATCAGCTCGGGCTTACTCTGACTCTGCTGCCGTCCGACGTATACGAGATAGTATTCAATATAAGAAAAGAGAAGTTCCCCTGTTCGCTGTGCGCAAATATGCGGCGCGGCGCGCTGAATTCCGCCGCGGTTAAGCTGGGCTGCAACAAGGTCGCGCTCGGACATCACTTCGACGACACTGTCGAAACGCTTATGATGAATCTGCTTATCGAGGGAAGGTTCGGCTGCTTTTCGCCGGTGACTTATCTTGACCGCTCCGGGATTACGATGATACGCCCGTTGATTTACTGCCCGGAAAAGGAGATAACTGCATTTATTCGAAAAAACGGCATTGAGCCGTCGCCGAAGTACTGTCCGGCGGACGGGAACACCAAGCGCGCGGAGATAAAAAAGCTGCTCGCGGATATGTCGAAAAACGACCGCGGACTTAAGGTTCGTCTGTTCGGTGCTCTGGAGCGAAGCGGTGTTGACGGCTGGTCGGTGCACGAAAGGCACCGTAAAACGAAAAGTGAAGCTGACTGAACTTATTGCCGACCGCCTGTTCGTGCCTGCCTGTTGTATCTGCGGCGATCCGGCGGCCGACGGAAGGCTTCCGCTGTGCGGCGACTGCGCCGCGGAATTCCAGTCTCTGCTTACCGCTCCGTGCCCGGAATGCGGATGCTCAAAAAGCGACTGCCTATGCCCCGGAGGATCGGAAACGCTGTTTTTGTTCTATTACCGAAGCGAAGCAGGTAAGCAGATAATACGGTCGCTGAAGCGCCGCCCCGATCGGCGAACCGCCGCGTTTCTGGGCTGTCTTATTGCCGAAAAGGTGCTCCGCGAAAAAAGCCGCGGGTTCGACGCGGTGACCTTCGTTCCGCGTATGAAATCGCGCTCCGCAGAATACGGCGGGGATCAGTCGAAGCTTATAGCGGAAGGAGCGGCAAAAGCGTTGGGAATACCGCTCGCCGTATTGCTCGGACGGCGCAAAAGCGGCACCGAGCAGAAGCTGCTCGATGCCGCCGGAAGACGAAGAAATGTTAAGAAGGTATTTTATGCACTGCCGGAGGCGGCGGATTACCGCCGCGTGCTTCTTGTCGACGACGTTACGACCACCGGCGCGACGCTTTCGGAATGTGCGTCGATCCTGCACGAAGCCGGCGTACGTCAGGTGGTGCGTGCCTGCGCGGCACGCACTCCGTAACGGACATATGTTCCGTCAGATACAAGCGATACTATTTACGTCCGCCCGCCGCACGGCGGGCGTTCTTTTTTATCATATCCGCCGCGGATACCTTTTTTGCGCATACCGCAAGCCCCGCCGCCGTCGCGCCCGCAAACATACATACCGGCGGCAGAAGTCTGCGCACCGCGCTCATGTCATCTTGGATAAACAAAGCTGCTGCCGCAAACAAAACCAGCAGCATACCCGCAGCCAGCACCGATGAAACGGGAGTTCGGCTGACGCGGGCGGCGACCGCTCCGCCCGCCGCACCTCCGACAAGCAGCGACGCGCATGAAACCGCAGTGACTGCCGACGAAGGATCTGCCGATTTGGATACCGCAAGCGTAAGTAATGTCGACAAAACCACAACCGTTCCGACCATCGTTCCGAATCCGATCAGTGAACCCTTCATTATTCCTTCCGAACCGTTCATACCAAGCACGCTCCTTCGCAATAAACGTATGCGTGCCCGTGCGGGTTTATGCCCGTATATACGCCGCTATGCGATTGTATTCCGCGTCGATGCCGGAAAAATCCATTGCCTCGCCGTATATACGTTCCAGAATGCCGTGAAGCTTCCCGGCTTCCCGCAATCTTTCCTCCGCCGAATCGTACAGTCCCGACGCAAGTGTTCCTGCCATGCGCACGAATCCCGAACAGGTGCGAAGCAGGTCTTTCTTAATAAACCTTTCCATATTAATATGCCTGTCGGCACGGAATCCGAGCCTCGAATCGCACACAAGCACCGCCCTGCCGGGAAAATACACGGCGTTAAGCAATTCCGAATCGGTTTCGGACGGCGATACAACCGTCTCTTCTCCTTCGGCTTCGGCACGCCGCAGCAGACCGGAAAGTACGGCGCTCCCGCTGCCTCTCCCGCGGGTTACCTCGTATACCGTTTCCGCTTCGGGAAAAGCGTCGGCGACCTCCCTGCCGCTTCCGGTAAAAGCCGCTGCGGGACGGTACTCCACGTCTCCCTTCCGCCCGGAGCGGATGTGTCCCGCATACAGACGGTCGAGATACCGTTCCAGCTTTTCGCGGTCGAGCGAACGGCATACCGCGTCCGCAGCCGCCCGCGAAGCGTTTACCGCCGCCGATATGAATTTATACGCTTCGGCATAGCGCAGCTTCTTTTCGCGAACAATATCGCGCACCTCCGCGGCACGTGCGGCGAGCACACCGGTATCCAGATATCTTCCGAGATCGATAAGCGTATCGCGGATGCCTACCTCCGGCGTGTCCATGGTGTGCGGTGAAGTGCCGTCGGCGACAGCAATCGAAAGCCCGGGAACGATAACCGCGTCCAGCGACAACGGATCCGCAGAGCAGAACACCCGGTCCACCCTGTGTCCTTCGGACTCCGCGGTCTCGGCTACCCGCTTCATAAGCGTAGATTTGCCGCTTCCGGGAGACCCCTTTATTATAAAAACCCTGTCCGAAGACGCAAGAATATTCGGTAAATACCCCCTGTATCCGATCTCGGTATTTGCTCCGGCAAAACAGTCCGCCACAAAAATCCCTCCAAAACGATTGACAGCGAAGCCGTCAGGTTATATACTAATACCAAATATATGCGGAAAGCCGGAGGTTGTTACGATGAAAGCTCTTATTCTCGCCGGGGGCAAGGGCAAAAGACTCGGCAGCGACATCACAAATATTCCGAAGGTAATGCGGCTCGCCTGCGGCAAGCCTTTGCTTCAATATGTACTCGAATACACCGATTTTATCCCGCCGGAGGATAAGGTAATACTCGTCGGTTATTCGCGCGAAGCGATAATGAAAGCGTTTCCTCAATACTCCTATGCGGTGCAGGAGGAACAGAAGGGCACCGGGCACGCGGTTATGTGCGCCCGGAGGTACTTTGAGGATTACGACGGCGAAATCCTTGTGATTAACGGAGACATGCCGCTTCTGCGCAGGGAGAGCGTTCTCGCGCTGGCGGAGCACCACCGCAAAAGCGGAAGCGCCTGCACCGTACTCAGTTTTATCGTGACCGGGGAGATACCCCCGTTCGGACATATCATACGCGACGAAAACGGAAATGTTGCAGGGATTGTCGAACACCGCGACGCGACCGACGCCCAGAAGGCTGTCCGCGAGCTGAACGGAGGCATATATATCTTCGATTCCCGTGCGCTGTTCGGCTGTCTCGACAGGATAACCCCGAGCCCGGTCAGCGGTGAATACTACCTGACCGACGTCCCTAAGCTGATGATTGCAGAAGGAAAAAAGGTAACCGCCGTAACGGCAGCGGACGAAAAGGAGCTTGCAGGCGTGAATACCGAGCAGGATCTGCGCGAGGTCGAGCGTATAATAAAAGAAAAGACCGCTCCCGCCGCCGGCTGACGAAGCCGGCGTGCGGCAGAGAACTAACAAGACAAAAACCGCCCCGGAGCAGTTCCTCCGGGGCGGTGAATGTTTTACGGCAATGCGGTTTATTTCTCGTTTGACTTGTAGAAGTTGATGGTCTCCTCCATTGCAGACTGCGCCGCCGCAGACTTTGCCTCGTACTGCGACGCAAACGAGCCGCGAGGCATGGTTATAAGCTCGTGGAGCAGATTATCAAGCAGTCCCCACTTGTATATAGTGCCGAGATCGCAGCCGCGGGAATTGAATATAATCTCGAGCATGCGCACGGTATCGTCATCGCGGGTTTTCTGATACTGCAGTGCGACGTCGTAATACGCAGTTGCAAGTATATTCTTGCTTACCGCGCCCATGACCTCGAGGGTTATTCCGGTCATCTCGAGCGCGTCGCCCTCAACGCTTATCGGAATACAGAAGGCGTTGGATGTCCACGGATTTACCATGGAGTAGTAGTTTTCCTGTTCCTCATTGAACTTGGGTATCGGCACCAGACCGAAATCGTCCTCCATGTCACGGTAGGCATCGGTCGTGCCCACACCGGAGAGGTTGAACAGCGATCTGCCCTCTACGAACGCCTGGGTTACCAGCTCTGCCGGCCAGTTCACAACACCGAAATAGTTGTTTGCACACACATAATGCTCTTTGTCCTGCATGAACTCAAGTATCTTATCGATAACCGTTGCCGACCGGTCGTTATACATGGTGAGATACGGATATCCGTCCGCGTCCCGGCTGGCAATCCTCTCGCCCGAGCCGTAGAACAGATACCACATATCGTCGTACTGCCCGCCGTAACCGAATTTATCGCTGTAATCGATAACGCCGTCGTTGTTAAGATCCACGCTCATGTTCTTGCAAAGCTCAATCAGCTTATCGAGCGTCCATTTGCCGTCGTCGACCAGATCGTACGGACTTTCGAGATTATACTCGTTGAAAAGATCCTTGTTAAAAGCTATGCAGGGGGTTGAATCCTTGTTGATAAGCCCGATATCTCCGATCGTGAAGTACAGGCAACCGCCTATCGTCATTTCGGAATTGAAGGTCTGATCCCACCACGGCTGGGACATGTTAAGATACGGAACTTCTCCGAGCAGATCGATAAGCTGTCCCTCGGCCGCGAGGGTTGCACAGTCGTAAAGGCAGGGAACGCAGACCTGGAACGTATCGGTTCCGCCGGCGATAGCGTTGCGGATATGGTTTATCATCTCGCCGTTATAGCGTCTCCCGTCGTATATGTACTGCTCCTTAATAACTACGCCAATGCTCTCGTACACCTGATTGTAGCGCTCGCGAAGGGCGTCGTTGACGACCTCCATCATCTGTTCCTCGTCGTCGCTGCCGTAATCGTTGTACAGTATCTCGGACGAAGCGGTCTGGTTGACTCCGCAGGTGAGGAAGGTGACGGTAGCCCCGCCGTAATCGCGGTCGGGAACATCGGCAACATACTTTCCGCTGCCGCTGGTTTCGGAAACATCGGCGCGTGAGCGGTCGCCTTCGTCGTTGCAGGCGGCGAGAATTCCGCACGCAAGAACGGCAATAAGCAGAAATGCTATTGTTTTTTTCATACTTTTCCTCCTGTTTTCGTTTGGCGTCAGTTTAGTTTCTTGTAGGTATCTACGGTTTCCTTCATGTCCGCCTCTGCTTTGCCCTTATAGGTCTCGTATACCGATGCAAAGGCTCCGCTTTCGGAGGTTATCAGGGAATGGAGCATGGTGTCGAGCCCGCCCCACTGGAAAACCATTCCGAGGTCGCAGCCGCGGGTGCTGAAAATAATGTCGAGCATTCGCACGGTATCGTCATCGCGGGTCTTCTGATACTGCAGTGCGACGTCGTAATACGCATGAACAAGGATATCCTCGCTTATGGCTCCCATAAGCTCCAGCGTGAGACCGGTCATCTCAAGCGTTTCCCCTTCCACGGTATAGGGAATACAGAAGGCGTTTGAGGTCCAGCAGTTTATAAGGGTATTGTACTCCTCCTGCTCCTCGCTGTATTTGGGAATCGGAAGCAGACCGAAGTCGTCGGCCATATCGCGGAAATCGTCGGTATCGCCTATATCGGAATAATTGAACAGAGACCTGCCGTCTATAAATGCCTGGGTAACGAGCTCCGCCGGGTATTGCGAAACCCCGAAGTAATCGTTTGCGGACACATAGTGGAGGTCGTCCTGCATAAGCTTAAGAATGTTATCGACTACGGATACCGATCTTTCGTTATACACGGTAAGATACGGATATCCGTCGGATCCGATAGAAGCAAGACGCTCTCCGGAGCCGTAGAACATGCACCAGATATCGTCGTACTGTCCGCCGTATCCGAATTCGTCGCTGTAATCGATAACGCCGTCGTTATTGAGGTCGTTGCTCAGATGCTTTGAAAACTCGATCAGCTTATCGATAGTCCAGCTTCCGCTGTCTACGAGATCGTACGGATTCTCAAGGTCGTATTCCTCAAACAGATTCTTGTTGAAGGCAATACAGGGAGTAGCATCCTTGTTGACCAGACCTATGTCGCCTATCGTAAAATAGGTGTGTCCGGCAATGGTTATTTCGGAATTGAACGACTGATCCCACCAGGACGAGGTAAGATCGAGATTCGGGACGGTGTTAAGATCGATAAGCAGGCCCTCTGCCGAAAGCGTGGCAGCGTCGTACAGGTCCGGAACGCAGACCTGATATGCGTCGGTGCCGGAGGCAAGCGTGTTGCGTATATGCTCGATCATGGTGCCGCCGTGACGGGAAGGATCGTATATGTACTGCTCCCGGATAACGACTCCGATCTTCTCCTCGACAAGATTATACCGCTCGGAAAGCGCATCGTTAACCACCTCGAGCACCGAGTTTTCTTCGTCGGAATAGCTGTTCGGCAGTATCTCGGAGGAAGCGGTCTGATGTATGCCGCAGGTAAGGAAGGTTACCTCTGCGCCGCCGTAATCGACACCTGTCAGGCTGTCTATAAAACTTCCGCCCGATTCGGAGGATTCGTGCCCGCCGTTATCGGTATTGCAGGCGGCAAGAGCGCACATAAGCAAAATGATCGCAAGTATTAAAGCTATGTTCTTTTTCATAGTTCTCTCCCGTCGATATATATGCGTATAATTATATCATCGATTATACGGAAAATCAAGGATTATACGGAAAATCAAGTGTCAACAAAGCATTGACTTTGTCGGACAAAGGCTTTATAATGGGCTGATAAAACCGAGGAGGCCTGATTATATATGGAAATAAACAGTGTTCGCAAGGAAGGGCGCCGTGTAAGGACGCTTTGCCCCATGAACCACGTGGCGGTTATGATAATGCCGCAGCGCAACGACGCCTGCAACTACATACGCGACAGCTTCGAGACGTCAGCAACCGACGATTATATTTTCAAAAAGCGCGCCGAGGGGCTTAAGGGCTTCGGGATAATGCACCTTATCATTGCGGCGTATGTCAGAACGATCTCACAGCGTCCCGGCATAAACCGTTTTATTCGCGGACTCCGCATATATTCCCGCAACAACATAGAAATTGCCATGACCATAAAGAAATCCCTCGAGCTGAACGCGCCGGAGACGGTGCTTAAGCTCGAATTCGAGCCGGATTCGACCGCCGACGACGTATACCGCATTATCAACGAAGCGGTGGAAAAGGCGAGAACCGACGACAGCGACTTCGACGATACCGCGCGCATACTTTGCAGTATGCCCCGCTTTTTGTTAAGATTCGCGGTATGGCTTCTGCGTAAGCTGGACTTCTATATGCTGCTGCCGAGAAAGCTAACCCGCCTTTCGCCGTTCCACGGTTCGATGATAATCACGTCCATGGGATCTCTCGGAATACCGCCGATATACCACCACATATACAACTTCGGCAATCTTCCGGTGTTTATTTCCTACGGAGCGAAGCGCAGCGAAGCGATTGTTTCACAGGACGGCACCGTAAGCGATAAAAAATATATCGATTACTGCGTCGTAACCGACGAGCGCATATGCGACGGCCATTATTTTGCGTCGGCGCTGAAATACATAAAAAGCATCTTCAATAACCCGTCGGTTCTGGATAATCCTCCCGACAAGGTTGTTAAGGACATAGACTGATACCGGACATGCCGCTGCCGGATTCAGAAACCGGCGCTGTCCGTAAGCTCTCAGTTGACCTGTTCCGAAGCAATCCGCCGCA
Source organism: Clostridiales bacterium (assembly GCA_004553575.1). Classification (GTDB taxonomy): domain Bacteria; phylum Bacillota; class Clostridia; order Oscillospirales; family CAG-382; genus SFLA01. The sequence continues at coordinate 9,211 of SFLA01000002.1, read as the reverse complement.
TACGCGGTTCCGGATGATTTTATTAACCATATGAATATGATAACTGATAAAAAGAAAGCCACACGCTTCATACTGCTGCTTACTTCTGCGTATATGGTAAGCTATATCGCGCGCATTAACTACGGGGCGGTAATATCCGAAATGGTACGCGCCGAACAGCTTAGTAAATCCGCACTGTCGGTCGCTCTGACCGGCAGCTTTGTTTCATACGGTCTGGGGCAGATAATCAGCGGCTTCTTCGGCGACAGAATACAGCCGAAAAAGCTGGTGCTCGGAGGCTTCGCAGTGACCGCCTGTATGAACCTTCTGATAGTTTTCTGCAAAAACCCGGTTCAGACCGCCGTAGTCTGGACGGTCAACGGCATGGCGCAGGCGTTTATGTGGCCGCCCATGGTACGGCTGATGTCCGAGCTGCTTACGCCGGAGGATTACCGCCGCGCCTGTGTAGTGGTGTCGTGGGGGAGCTCCGCCGGAACGGTGCTTGTCTATCTTATATCGCCGCTGCTGATATCGCTGTCCGGCTGGAGGGCGGTATTCGTGTTCGCCGCGGCCGCCGCCGCACTTATGGCGTGCCTGTGGACGGTCTGCTGTCCGAATGTGTCTGCCGCTCCTGAATGCGGTGCCGGATCCGGCAGTCTGGCGGGAATACGTCCGCTTATCAACTTTCCGATGCTGTCCGTAATGGTCGGAATAATCCTTATGGGCGTACTGCGCGACGGTGTTACGACATGGATGCCCTCTCTCGTGTCCGAGAGCTTCGGTATAGCCGAGGAGATATCCATACTCTCCGGCGTGCTGCTCCCTCTGTTCGGAATGGTTTGCTTTGCCGGAGCCTCCTCGCTTTACCGCAGAGTATTCCGCGACCCCGTGACCTGCGCCGGCGTTATATTTGCCGCAGGATTCGCCGCGGCGCTCACACTTGTGTTTATCGTGGGCAAGAACGCCGCCGTATCGGTGCTGTCATCCGCGCTGCTCACCGGCTGCATGCACGGAGTAAACCTTATGCTCATCTGCATGGTGCCGCAGTATTTCGCAAAATACGGCAATGTATCTCTGATATCCGGAATTCTCAATTCCGGCACATATATCGGAAGCGCGCTTTCGGCATACGGAACGGCCGCCGTTACCGAAGCCGGAGGATGGGGAGTCACCGCGGCCGTATGGGCGGTATGCTGTGCCGTCGGAACCGTGCTGCTGCTTACCTGTGCGAAAAGCTGGCGTGCCAAGTACGACACGCCTGTTCCCGCAAGCGAAGAACACCGGTGCGAATAGAGCTTACGCAAAATACCCTGCGGGCGGACAGCCCCACGGGTGCGGGCAGTGAGCATTACGGATCGCCGGGAGCAGTTATAACACTTATCTGTTTTTATGCGGTAAGCTCTGACGAATATAAAAAGGCGGCGGAAAAGAATTTTCCGCCGCCGATATTAATTATATCCCGTTACTTCACCAAAGCCTTTAATACCGTATCGAAATCCGGAAAATGCTTTCTTACCGCAATCGGTCTTCCGTCGGCACCGATAAAGCAATGAGACGATTACACCGCCGCAACGATATCACCGGTTCTTAAGTTCTTCATAACATAAGACAGTGAAAGCTTTACACCGGTGTGCTGCGTTAAGGCCACCCCGGTTTCAATCTCGTCGCCGTAGGTTGTCGTATGCTTATATTCGCAGTTTACCGACACAACCGGAGAAGCGATTCCCTCTGCTTCCAAACGGGTCATCGGATATCCCGCTTCGGACAAAAAGTTCAATCTCGCTTCTTCCGTAAAGCGAATGCAGTTTGAGCGATGTGTTATCCCTATTTTGTCGGTTTCGTAATAATTTACTTTGCGAATATATGTGCTCATTTGTTGTCGCTTGCTCCGAACCGATTGACATATGGCCCGATACGGTTACGCTCCGCAGATTTTGCGAATGCGCGCAAAAAGCAAGGCTCCGACATCGCAGAATACCTTCTGCGGCGTGCTTCCGATACGGGACCACTTTCGGATCAGAATTTTCCGCCGCCTCCGCCGTGCGTGGAACCGGAGGACGAGGTATGCGTTCCCGAACCGCCGTGCGTTTCCTTGGGTCTCGCTGTGCGGTTTACGTGGGAATACAGATAAAAATCGCGGTTCTCGGTAATGTTCATGCTGTTCGCCTTTATATAGTTGCGCGCCGCCGACTGTGACCTTACGGTTTTCAGCTTGCCTTTCATAACGCCGGTGGCAATCAGAGCGACTACAAAGCCGATAATCAGCGCAACAAGCAGGTTCTTTGCAAAATCAAACGTCCCTTTGGGCATATGTCCGATATCGTACGGCTGTCCGCTTAACGCCTGACCGAAGAATTCGTCGCAGAGATCGGCGTAGGCAGTGAACGCCTCCAGATAATCGCCGCTGCTGAGATACGGCACAAATTCATCCGAGATATATTCGATACCGGCGTCCGTAATGGCGGTAATGCCGTAGCCGCAGGTCGACATCCACCAGTCGCTGTACTCCATGCTGACCAGGAGCAGAACGCCGTCTCTGCCGCTTCCGATACCGTATCCGTTATAATCGTAGAAATCGTCGGCGTAATCCATGGGAGATTTCCCTTCCAGGGAATACACCGTTACCACCACGATATCCGCCTGCCGCTTTTCGCTTATTGCGTCCAGTCTGGCAAGCAATTCTCTTTCTTCTCCGGCACTGAGCAGGTCGGCGTTATCCACAAGTCTGGGCAGATCGCCTTCCGCAAGCGCCGGAACCGCCGACGCAAAGCAAACAAGCAGTGCGAACATTAAGAGTAATAAGCTTTTTTTCACCGTCCGCACCTCCTTACAGCAGCCACAGCAGATAGGAAACCGCAAAAACCGCGGCGCCTATTATTCCGGTCAATCCGAACAGCCACTTTCTATATGCGCTCTTGTCCAGAGGCAGATCGCCGACCAGCTTTCCGGTTTGTCCGTTCATGGCGAAGGTGTATTTCTGCCCGTTCCAGGTGGTGTTAAGCAGCCACACGGGATACAGGGCATACTTTGCCTGACCGTTCTGCAGACGTACGCTGACCGATTCGGGCATGACCGTAGTATAGCCGTGTACCGTGGCGGCAAAGGCGTCGGCGGTGCTTTGTTTTATTCTCTCGTTGGCACGTCCGATACTCTGCTCGGCGTCGACGTCGTACTTGTCCGCAAGATACCCTGCGAGATATGCCGTCTGAAAATCCACCGCCTCCGAAAAATCAAACGGCTCTATGGATTCCATAAGGTCGTCCGCCATTTTGGCGGAGCCGTCCACCGGAACCTTTTCAAATCCGATGCTTCCGCCGCGGGCAACCGAGAAAAAGCTGGTTTCGGTATAGTTGTAATTGCTGTCGCTCCAGGCGCGCACACGGGTTGCTCTGTAACGTATATTGGCTTCCGCGTCTGCGTCAAAAAGCCAGAACGGAACATATATACCCTTTACCTCGTCGATATGGTTCTGATCCTTGAAAACCTTCGGCAGCAGCCTTTTGCCGCTGTAATGCTTTTGCAGCGCCGCCTTCGCAGCCTTTTTATCCAGCTTGAACGGGATCACATAATCCGGCTTCAAAGATCCGGAAAGCTGTCCCATCATCACCACGGGATTTCCGCAGAACGGGCAGGAGGTCGCAGCCGTGTTGGCGTCTCCCACAATTTCGCCGCCGCAGGATTTACATACATATGAGCGCAGCCCTTCCGTTTCTCCCTGCTGCCACTCGCTTCCTGCGGCGCTTTCCCACTGCATATCGTCCGACTGCTCGTTACGAAGCTCGCTGTCGTAATTCTTCAGCGTCTCCATCTCGAATTCGGTATCGCAGTAGGGACATTTCATTTTTTGCGCCGTGCTGTCGAAGGTAATGGCGCCGCCGCAGCACGGACATTTATATTCCTGTAATACAGCCATATCGTGTTTCTCCTTTACCTGCGCACCCGAATGCGCATTCACTTGATTCTTATGCTGCCGATAACAGTCCTGACATCGGCGTCCTCCAAAGAAACATAGCCCTTTCCCATATCCGGCCAGAAGCAAATCCGAATCCGGTAAAGCCGGGTCATCCACAGTACAATCAGAGGAACGCCCGCGCGGTTTCCTTCCGAAAAGGTGGGGCTGAAGTTATACGAAGTATCGTCCAGAACCCGAAACGGAATTTTTATTGGCTTTTTATAATTTTCGGAATAAGCGATGCCGTCGTTCCGCTCAAGGATTCCGGGCAGCTCTTCTATATCCCCGCCGTTTACCGCACGGTCCTCGAATACCGTTTCCTCCTCGCGGTTATGCGCAAAGCATTCCGCATCAAAAAGCCACGCGCCGTTTTTGCGGCGAATCCGGAAGCAATATCCGTAGCAGCGGTTCATATGCCCGCAAGTTACGGACACCTCACATATGTCAGAGACGGGTATGCCGTCCAGAGCCCATGCGCTTTGTTGCAGCCGAACAGCCCCGCAAGCACTGCGAGCAAACTCATAAAAGACACCGTCTTTACAGATTTCTTTCCGTTCATACATTCCGCAGATTATGTATTAACAAACGGTCAGATAAAGGAAGACCATTTACGTTCCCCGCTTATGTTTACATACGGGACCGTTTCCCGCTTATACGCCGCTTATCGCAGGCGCGGCGGCTGCGCAAGCCGCCGCACCGGCAGGATATGCAGTTTTATTCAACAATATCTCCGTTGTCAAACGGGTCGCCGCATTCGGGGCAGAACTTCGGGGGCTTGGTGCCTTTTTCCGGCTCCCAGCCGCATTTATCGCAGCGGTACTGGGGCACGCCCGCAGGCTTTTTGGCTCCGCAGTTTTGGCAGAACCTGCCCTTGTTCACCGTGCCGCAGGCGCAGGTCCAGCCCTCGGCGTCCTCGGGCTTCGGAGAGCCGCATTCAGGGCAGAACTTGCCGGTGGCCGTTGCGCCGCAGGAGCACTTCCATGCGCCCGCCTGCACCGGCTCCGGCTTCTTTGCACCGCATTCGGGGCAGAATTTTCCCGTAGCCGTCGCTCCGCAGGAGCACTTCCACTGACCGCCTGCCTGAGTCTGCGCCGCATTCTGATTCTGCTGCTGAACGCCGGCATTGTAAAGATTCTGTGCCGCGCCGAAGCCGCCCTGTCCGCCCATACCGACCATGCCCATGCCCATGAATCCGGTCATTGCGCCCGCAGAGTTGCCCGCGGCGGTCTGCATGGCATCGGCGGTTGCGTTTGTCATACGTCCTGCCATCATAAACGGATTGGAACCGATGCTTGCGGCATCCTCCATCTCGTTTATCTTCTTCATATCCGCTTCCGTAAGCGTGATCGGGTTAAGAGCGATCTTGCCCACGGAAATGCCTCTGTTTTCTATCCACTCCTGCTTCAGAGCGTCGTTCATCGCTTCTTTAAGCTCGTTTGCCTTTGCCGGAAGCTGCGCGGGGCGAAGCTCCTGCTCCGCAAGAGCGCCGAGAGCGGGCTGGAGCGCGTCGATAAACTCAACCTTGAGCTGATCGTCGATCTGATCGCGGGTGAACTCGCTCTCCACGTTGCCGCAGAGCCTTGTATAGAACAGCAGCGGGTTCGAAATTACATAGGTGTATACGCCGTTGCAGCGCACCTGTACGGTACGGCTCATGCCGATCCGCTTGTTCGTTACTTCAAACATTATCGGGTTTGCCGTGCCGAATTTGTTGTTCAGAATCTCTTTGGTGTTGAAATAATATACCCGCTGATCCTTACCGGTGTCGCCGCCGTAAGTAAAGCGCTTGCCGATCGTTTTAAAGGTATTCTTTATGCTTTCGCCGAGGCTGCCGGCAAATATCGACGGCTCGGTGGAGCTGTCGTATGTAAATTCACCCGGCTCGGCGCATACTTCCACAATCTTGCCCTGCTCCACTATTATCATGCACTGTCCGTCTGCCACGGCTATACCCGAACCGTTGGAAATGATGTTATCGTTCCCCTTTGTGTTGGAGGAGCGTCCGCTTATCCGCTTTTCGCCCTTCCTCATGAGCACATCGTTCGGAAGCGATTCGCAATAGAAAAACTCTTTCCACTGGTCGGCAAGCGTGCCCCCCAGTGCGCCTATTCCTGCTTTGATAAGTCCCATAGCCAAAACTCCTTTATTGTATTTTTATATTATATCGTTTTATACGATTCGGAACATCGTTTTTACGGCGCCCGGCACCGACGCTTTTCCGCCGCCGGCACAAGAACGGGAAATCGGCAGTAAGCGCTAACCCGCAGTCTCTCCGGGATCGCGTCCGTTTGCCGGATACTTCCCCGAAGAATAAGGATTCCTGTTTTCCTTCGGAGGTTCGGGAACGTTTCCGCACCTTCCCGCCCAGCCGACAAAGCACATCCACAGGATGATTCCGATAATCCATACGCCGAGAGCAAGGACTGCCCACCAAACCGACCACCCCGGCAGAAAGTGCAAAGCGAGCAGTATTGCGGCGGGGATAATCCACTCCGGATTAAGCAGCATATTTATAAGCAGACAGAACAGGAAGCTCCCGCTTCGTCCGGTTCCGCGCACTTCGTCAGCCTCCTTTATCGGCCGTATACTCGCCGGGCAAACTGCGGATCTCCTGCCCGTAGGACATGCCCCGAGTAAAGACGCCGCTTCCGCAAAATAGCATATGCGCGGGTGTCGTGCTGAACGACAAAACGCGTAAAAGTTATTTGCGGTCTTTCCGCCGGGCACATGCACACCGCCCGATTCTGTATTACTTATACCACAAAATATCACATTTTTCAACACAATGCGCGACAAAGATTGGATAAAATACGAAAAACACCCGCTGCAGCGGCATTTTCCCGCGTAAAACATATGGGAATTATTCGCTTTTTCGCCGTTTTAATATACTCGCGGCGGTGTATTCCGCTTCCCGACGAAAAACGGCATCCCAAGCGGGTGCCGTTTAACAAACCGACGTGAAGCAGACGGTGCCCGGAACATACAGACATCCGTCCCGGAATACTTAAGCCGACAGCCCGCGTCTTATCCCAACATGCGTTCCGTCCAGCCGACAATCGCCTTAACGGCGTCGGAGGCGGCAGAAACGGTTTCTTCGTGCAGCAGATCGTGTCTGGCGCCGGCAAACAAATGCATGGTAACGCTGCGGATACCCGCCTTTTCCATATGTTGCTTTACCGCCATAACGCCTTTGCCGAAATCGCCGACGGGATCATCCCGACCGGAGAGCAGCAGGACGGGCATCTCCTTGTTCCAGCCCCTGTATGCATCCTTGTTTCCGGTGCGCTTCATTGAACCTAAAAGCTGCCAAAAAAGACCGGAGGAGATGCTTTTGCGGCACAGCGTATCGGAAAGGTATGCGTCAAGCTGAGCGTTATCGGAGCAGAGCCAGTCCGCAATCGTTCGGTTGGGCTTGAATTTCCGGTTGTAGTTCCCGAAGGAAAGCTGCCGAACCAGATCGGTGGTGCCGTCAAATCCGGATTTCTTAATCTGTCCCTTCACGACAGACATCATAACGCCGAGCACCGCCCCCGGCTGATAACCTGTTCCCATAATTACGGCGCCCGCCGTGTTTTCAGGATACCGTCCCAGATATTCCCGCAACAGGAAGGAACCCAGCGAAAAGCCCAGCATGACGTGCGGAAGCCCCGGAAACCGGTTTGCCAGAACCCCGAAGAATATATGCATGTCTTCTATGGACGCTTCCCAGCCGCCTTCCCCGAACGAAGCAATATCGGCATCGCCGGGGTTTTTCCCGTGCCCCCGCAGATCGAATCCGGCCACGGCAATTCCGTGCCCGGTAAGCTCCTGCGCCGTTGCGGCATAGCGGCCGATATGCTCGGTCATGCCGTGTGCGATCTGCAAAACGCATTTCGGCTCCTGCTCGGGCAGCCATACGGCGGCGTGCAGCTTTTGCCCGTTGTATCCGCAAAATTCAAAGTTTTCGGTTTTCATGGCTTTGTCATTCCTTTCTGTTTCCCGGAATACCCCGCAGAGCAAGTATACCAAAAATAACCGGAATTTGCAACAGTATATACGGCTCGGTTAATACGGATATGTTATGAACGCGACCGGAACCGGAGCATGCGTTACAAAGTACGAAGCTGCGGGACAATTGTCTGTATATACTGCCGCCGGAAGTCCGCCCGGCTCTTGTCGCTGCCGTTTTACGCAGGCGATTCGCAAACCCTGTAAGTCATGTCACCGACCGCAGAGCGCAGTAAATCGTCCCCTCGGCAGCGTGGATTCAGCCAGTCGTACATAACCTCATACGGTAAAATTACGGGCATACGGTCGTGAATAAACGCTATGGATTCCGCCGGCTGCTTCGTGAGAACCGAAAACACGGGAACACCTTGCTCAAGGCGGTATATCCCTGCAAGAAAGAAGCCGTCCGCGTTCTCCGGAGCGATTGCGTACTTCACTTTACCCCGGGGAGTCTTTTCCCACTCGTAATAGTGTAACGCCGGGATAAGGCAGCGGCGGTGTTTCATTCCGTCGGCGAACATGGGCCGCCGTCCGGCTGTTTCGCTCCGGACGTTGAACACTCTCCTCCCGCCGGGGAGCCTGAACCCCCATTCCATCGCAAACGGACGGGGCGTCATCTCTTTGTCGCAGGCGACAACAACCGCCGTGTCTCCGGGACGGATATCGCCGGCTTTTGCCGTAATATCCCTGTAATCCGTGTTTTCCAGAATCGCCCGGATCATCCTTACCCTTTCATCTTCGGGAATATAAAAACGACCGCACATTGCAATTCCTCCGAACTCAAACCGAAGCCGACGCAAAATATGCGCCCGCGAATTAAACGGATTCCGCCGCACCTCTCCTGCGGGCAGGCCATTGAGCATCTCCGACCCGGTCAGACTGCCGTAAAGACGCGTTTCCAAACAGAAAAGGCTTTTTCTTTTCAAAACCCGAAGCCGGTGCTGTAATAAATATATTCTAATGATTCCCTGAAGATATCAACAAAATAATACCTTAAACAATCCCGTGAACGGCGCCGCCGGTATGTTATGCCGTATTTACGGCATATAAGTGTCGCAGTTTGCGCCGTTTTTGTTCTGTCGGCAGGTGTCGTTGGCTTCAATGCCGTATACACCCCCGTTTCCTATGCTGATATGTACGACCCGGGTTATTCCCGGATTATTAATATGACTTATATCTGTGCCATGTCGGATCAGGAAGCCCCCTGTGTCGTCAAAGACTTTATAATCAGACTGAAACAATGCGAAACCGTGCAAAACGCTTTTTACTTCTCCCTGTTACTTCCTTCCGGAG
>SFLA01000021.1 GCA_004553575.1 Clostridiales bacterium | reverse complement strand
ACGGTCATCCCTAAGGATTCCGGTACTCCCCAGACCGGTGACAGCAGCAACCTCATCGGTTGGCTGGCTGCTCTGTTCGTCAGCGGCGGCGTTCTGACCGTGCTGGGCCTGAACGGCAAAAAGAGAAAGGAATCCGAGGCTGAATAAGCCGACGCTTCCGAAATCGAAATAACCTAAACACAATAGGCGGTGACGGATCATTCCGTCACCGCTTGTTTTTTTGACATTAAAATATCAAAGCAAGTAAGGTGAAGCAATGCAGGATAACAGAATACCGCCGCAGACAAGACCCATGACCGAGGCGGAAATACTCCGCAGGCGTAAGCTGCGCCGCGCGGCCATCAAAAGGCAAAAGCGGAGAAGGACACTCTTTCTTACCGCCTGCGGCCTTGCGGCGGTGCTGCTCATAGCGGGCATCGTGCGGCTGTGCCGTAGCTGCGGCCACACCGAGGGCAGCCCTCATAACGAGAGCATCTACGGCAGCTTTGCAATCTCCGGCACAGTTTCAAGAGCGCCCAGCAAGTAAAAACTTGCTGGGCGCTCTTTCTTTATGCCTTCGACAAAAAATCAGCCGTTTTCAGCGGCAAAACAAACGGTTCGGCAAAATATTTCAGCGAGGAGGTGATACCGATGTACAGTGCAGTGCTTTCAGAGGACATACCATACGGATCTTTGCCGTAAAGGGCGGCCGCCCTGCCGTCCTTCGGCGACAAGGTGAGAACATGAAAAAGAACATAGGAAAGATACAGGTGTTGAAATAGCAAAATATGACGATTGAAAGGCGAAAGAAAGGATATAATGAATAATCAATATACTCACAGACAGGTATGCTTATTGAACCGGATACGTCGATTATGGGCACAGCATGTATATTGGACGCGCTTCTTCATAAAGAGCAGCCGGAGGATTTGAAGATCTTTTCACGCAGCATCTTATGATTGCGGCGGACCTGCTCAACGCAGTCAAAAACGGCGAAACCGCAAAGGCAAATGCCGCACGAGAAAGCTGGTACAAAAATGCGGATGAAATCGCAGAATTTCTTTCCTCTATCAACCGATTCCGGAGCAGGGCGGAATGGCAAAGCATGCTGTACAGCCATCTTGAGATGACCGAAAAGGAGGCAACGCTTCGCCTGCAGGGCAATTACGCGGCAGATATCAATATGTTCGATAACATTGAAACCGAAGCGTATAAAATGGCTGATTACATGTTCGACGGTATAATTAAAATGGATTCGCGGTAACCGATACTGCAGTGTACTCCCCTCCGGCGGGTCGGTTCTGCCCTTCATACGGATAAACAAAAAAAGACCGGCGTCCCGTTTGCGGGGCGCCGTATCCGTATGCGGTTAAACGAAAACTAATATCGGACGTTCGGGTTATCAGTCCCAGTTGTGCCAGACATCGGTGACGTCGTCGTTGTCCTCGAGAGCGTCGAGCAGCTTCTGCATTTTTGTTATCTGCTCCTCGTCGGTAAGCGCGACATAGGTTGTCGGAACCTTTTCTATCTCGGCGCTGTCGTATTTGTAGCCTTTTGCGGTAAGCGCGTCAGCCACGGCGCGGAGATCGGCGGGATCGGTGTATATCTCGAAGCAGTCCTCTTCGGATGAAAAATCCTCGGCTCCGCATTCGAGCGCGTCTTCGGTAACCCTGTCCTCGTCGAGATCCTCGGACGGTATGGTTATAACGCCCTTGCTCGTAAACATAAAGGATACGCAGCCGGTCGTTCCGAGATTTCCGCCGAATTTATCGAAGTAATGACGGACATCCGCCGCGGTGCGGTTGCGGGAATCGGTCGCCGCCTCTACAATTACAGCCACTCCGCCGGGGCCGTAGCCCTCGTAGGTGATTTCGTCGTACTGTACCGCGTCGGCTCCTGAAGACTTTTTAATAATCCTTTCGATATTGTCGTTGGGTACATTCAGCGATTTTGCCTTCGCGATAAGATCGCGCAGACGGCTGTTGGCTACCGGGTCGGGACCCGCCTCGCGCACGGCGATAGCCATCTCCTTGCCGATTTTGGTAAAGACCTTGGCACGCGCGGAATCGGTCTTCTCTTTCTTGTGCATAATGTTTTTCCATTTGGAATGACCTGACATTATTATATCTCCTCCGTCCGGCGCATACCCAGAAGATCGAGTGAAGCGCCCAATATACGTTTTGTTGCGGCGACCAGCTTAAGCCTGAACGCGCGGACGTCGCCGGTCTCGCGCAGGATGGTGCAGTTGTGGTAGAATTTATTAAAGCATGCGCAGGTATCGAGCATAAACCGTGCTATATACGACGGCTCGAAATCGGCGCAGGCAGCCTTAACACGATCGGGGAACAGAGCGAGCTGTTTGATAAGCGCAATCTCGTCCGGACCGGGATCGGCGGAATCGGCTTCGCCGTATTCGCCCGCCTTGCGGAGCAGTGAAGCGGCGCGTGCATAGGTGTACTGAACGTACGGACCCGTGTTACCCTCGAACGAGAGCGCGCTCTCCCAGGTAAAGCTTACATCCTTTATGCGGCTGTTGGACAGCGCTCCGAATATTACGGCGCCAAGTCCGACCGCCTCGGCGGTGGACTTTTTGTCCTCAAGCTCGGCGTTTTTCTCTTCGATTATCGAGTATGCCTTGTTTACCGCTTCGTCGAAGACGTCGCAGAGCAATATAATGTTTCCGGTCCGCGAAGCGAGCTTCTCGCCTCCGAAGCTCATTGTTCCGTAGGGTATATGCACCAGATCCTTCGACCACGGCTTACCCATGAGCTCGGTGACCTTGAACCACTGCGCAAAATGCAGAGATTGACCCGCACTTGTGACATAAGCGCATTTATCGAATTTATATGTATCGTACCTCCAGCAGGCTGCCGCGATATCGCGGGTGGGGTACAGGGTGCTCCCGTCGCGCTTGAGTATAAGCGCCGGAGGCATGCCGAATTCCGAAAGATCGACTATCGAAGCGCCGTCGTCCAGGTTAAGAAGCCCTTTTTCGCGGAGCTCGTCGACGACTGCCGGCATTTTGTCCGTGTACTTGCTCTCGCCGTCCCAGAGGTCGAATTCAATTCCGAGCCTTTCGTAGGTCTTTTTATACTCGCGCAGAGACACATCGCGCAGAAGCTGCCATATTTCAAGACATTCCTTGTCTCCGCACTCAAGCGAATGGAATGCACTGCGCGCCTCGTCGTTAAGAGAAGGATCCTTCTCCGCCTCCTTGCCGAACAGCACATATATGCGCTCGAGCTCCGCGACACCGTCGCGCTCGACCTGCTCGCGGCTCGACCACCGACGGAAGGCGACTATCTGCTTTCCGTTCTGGGTGCCCCAGTCGCCGAGATAGTTTATCGCAACCGTATTGTAGCCGCAGAATCTGTATATGTTGCGCACCGCGTTGCCGATAACCGTTGTGCCGAGATGCCCGAGATGAAATCTCTTTGCGATATTGGGCGATGAAAAGTCGATAACGAAGGTTTTTCCGCTGCCTATATCGGATTTGCCGAAATCCTCTGTCATCATATCGAGCATGGCTGCGTAGGAAGCGCCCTCGGCAAAGAAATTAAGGTAACCCCCGACCGCCTTTGTTTTTGCAAGCCCGGTAAAGGTGCCCATATTCTCTCTTATCTCTGCCGCGATGGCGGGGGGCGGCATCCGGAGCGTCTTTGACAGCCTGAAGCAGGGCAGCGCAAGGTCGCCGTTGCTGCTGTCGGACGGAATCTCGAACATGGCGTCAAGCCCGTCCGGAGCGGTATGTCCGGCGCGTATAAGCGCCTGCGAGACCGCTTCCGCCGCGTTTTTTCTGAAATCGTCCATATTGTCCGTATCCTTATTATTTATTAACACGTAATTATATCACGCCGGGAAACTGTTTTCAACCCTTTTTCGGCTTGACAAAGGGCTGTTTTTATGCTAATAATGTCACAAAGGAGGCGAAACCGTGAAATACTTCGGAAAGTGGCTTGCGTGCGTTCTGGCGGTGCTCGTGGGCTGGAAGGCATTCCCGTCGCACGTTGCGGTTGACGGGATATGGTATCTTCTCGCCGCCGGGACCGTGCTCTGGATTGCCAACGCTTTTCTTCGTCCGGTAGTACGGTTTGTTTCGTTCCCGCTCACACTGCTTACCCTCGGGTTGTTTTCGCTGGTTATAAACGCGCTTATGGTGCTGTTCGCCGCATATCTGCTCCCGGGATTTGCCGTGTCGGGCTTCTGGGCGGCGGCAGCGGTTTCGGTAATAGCGTCAGCCTGTAATGTGCTGCTCGCTTCAAAGGACAAATAACGGAGCAGGGGGAAATACGGATGGCACCGCAATTATACGGATGGCAGCATATACTTTATCTCGCAATCACGATAACTCTTATGACGGCGCTCTGGATTACTATTAAAAAATGCGCCCGCTCCGAACGCGCCGTGCGCTTTGCGGTAAAGCTCACCGCTCTGGCGTTGCTTGCGATGATACTCTGGAACCGCTGGTCGATATGCTATTACCGCGACGGGTTCGCTTTTTTTCTGCCGCAGTCTTTCTGCGGATTCTCGAGTCTCGCTCTGGCGCTGTCGGTGCTGCTTCTGCCAAAGGACAGCGCAGTATTGCACTGCGTGACTTACGTTTCGATTCTCGGCGGAACCGTTACGATGTTTTATCCCGATTTTATAGGGCAGAACGAGAGCTTTCTGTACCCGATGACGATATCCGGAATGCTTCATCACACGGTCGCGGTTTTTCTCGGGGTGTCGCTGATAATGACGGGGTATCTCGTCCCGAGGCTCAAAAAATGGGTTTATCTTCCGCTCGGGCTGTGTGTGTACATAGCCTACGGAATGCTGCTTATAACCGCGCTCGGGTATTCCGACGCCATGCAGCTTTACACCCCTCTTATAGAAGGAACGGTTTTAACCTGGTATTTTACCGGATTCCTGTTCTGTCTGCTGCATTTCGGCTTCCTGTTTGTATGGGAAAGGCTGAAAAGACGAAGCCGCGAGCCCGAAAAAGCCGGGTCCGCAACAATGTAAACGAATATTTGCAAGTGACCCGTAACAATTGTGCGGGTCACTTCATTTTTTGTTCAAACGGCTTGACATTCATGGAAAAATCAGTATAATGGTGATAGAGAACGAAATGATGGCGAATTATCCCCTTAAATTTGTGCATATTCGACAAAAAGCGTGCCGTGCTTTTGTGGATTAACACTTATAGGGGGAGAAGACGCATCCGTTTCCTTAATATACTATCAGAAAGGATGTCACTATGAAAAGCATTTTCAGAAAAGGCATGTCACTGGTTCTGTGCCTTACCATGATCCTTTCTCTCGCATCCGTGATATTCACATTCACGGCGACAGCGGCGGGAGAGGGCGATTGGACGGTGGTAACGCCGGATAACGGCGTATGGCAGGACGAACCTACGAAGGGGGATACCCTGTCCTATAAGTACAGGATATATTCCGATGCCGCGTACATTTATGTCGACGCAGTCGTGAACTGCGCGCCGGTCAACGGCGGCAACGGCGCCGGCACCAACCTTCGCTTCTGGATAAAAGACGGCGAGAATTCTTCGGTATATACCCGTTTCTACGACGTTTACCAGACCGACGGAGTTGCGTCTGTCGTAGCAAAGTACAACACCTCCGGCATAGAGAACAAAGCGGCGGAGATAACAGATACCACCGCGGTCGGAAGCTGTGAGCTCGGAACCGACACCACCTCTCTCTCGCTCAAGGTAGCGATTTCCGAGGTATGTGCCGACGGCGATTTCGAGTATTTCGTCGCGGTTTCCAACAAGATAAACGAGAATGTGAGCCTGTTCTATCCGGCGATAACCATCGATGAGGCGGCTCGCAAAGCCAACTTCCCGTACGGCAAATGGGAGTCCGCCACTGCCGCGACTTACACCGCGGACCGTATATATGTTGACGATCCGTCGGGCACCGGCACCGCTCAGTCTGCGACCGAGGCGGAGAACTACGATTTCTGGTATGATTTCGAGGACGACGGCACCGAACTCACACTCCAGGTTCTCGTAGAAGGCAGAGATTTCCTCGATACGACCATGCTCCGCGTGTGGCTGGACAACGATATGTCCGATACCGCCCGTACGACTCTGTACGACTTCAAGCTTGCCGACGGAGCGCTTGCGCTCGCCGAACGTGCCGACAGGTCGGAGACTCTTACCGCCGCCGTGAAGGAATACACGCTCGATGATATCGGCGATGGCTATATTATAACCGTCGTGTTTACGGCAGATGAGCTCGGCATAACCGGCGAGTACGGTATGTGCTTCACCATGAGCGACACCGGCTATAACACGATGCACAGCATCGAGTACATACCCACGAACGATTATGCTCCGTGGACCACGACCGCGTATTACAACGTATACCGTGCGGATAATAAGATAGCTTATACGCTTCCCGAAAGCGGCGATGTAACCGTTCCGACGGGATACGGTGACTACTCTGTCCTTCTTGACGGCGATATCTGCTCCGATATAACCGGTTATGAAGGAAATCAGAGCAAGATGCTCGCGTTCAGGAACGGAGCAACCGAGAATGAATCCGCCTATTCCATGCATGTGAGCTACGATAAGCTCACCGCTCTCGATACGGTTGAGATATCGATGCTCAGATATGCGAACGGCAATGTCGGAACCCCGAAGGCGATGGAGATCGTTGTTGCGGGCACCGCTTACGAGGTTGATGTCGCCACCGAAGAAGAGGGCAAGGTTGTCACCTTCGTCTGCAATCTCCCCGAGATAGTACACGTTACCGGATTCGACATAAATGTTGTAATGAACAGCGGCGCCGTAAAGTACAACATGTACACCGAGATAGCCGCTTCGGTTTCCGCTGCCGGACTTAACGGCGGAACGGTTCCCGAATATGCCGGTCTCACAAACGTGGCTCTTGACAAAACCGTTTACGGGCCGACCGCGAAATCCGGATATGTAGGAGATGTAAACGACGGCTTTATCCCGGTCAGCGATTATGATACATCCGGCTGGGCGGGTTATAACTTCTGGAACGGCACCGGCAACTACAACGGTGCTGTCGCTACCGAGATTATCGATCTCGGAAGAGTATACAACAATCTCTCGCTCTTCAGAGCGTATATCGAGGTTAACATCGAAGCAGGAATCGGAGCTCCCGAAAAAGTCGAGGTTCTCGTCTCCAACGACAGAGAAAACTGGGTATCGCTGGGCAATCTAAGCGCCGCTACCGACGCCAGAATGCAGTGGATTACCCTTCAGCTTACCGAGACCGCTTCCGCCAGATACGTGAAATTCGCCTTCACCAACTCCGGCGAGAAGTCCTTCATCTTCTGCGGCGAGCTCGAGGTTTACTCCGCCGATGAGGTTGCGGTTATCGACGTAATGCGCGTAAACGCATACGACTGGACCAGCACCGAATTCCCCGGACTTGCCTCGACCGCACTTTCCGCCGGCGAGATACTTATGGCGGTAAGCAACGACGCGACTGCTACCGTTGCCGACAAGATCGGCGGCGAATGGTTCACCTGGTGGACAAAGATAATGGTCGAGTGGGACGATACCGAGGGCGCCTTCGTCGTCATAGATAAGGATACCCCGGGTTCGACCGCTTATACCTCCTGGACTCTCGGCCCGAACAGATTCGTCATCGCCTGCAACGGCTCATATGCGAATGCCGCGGGCAACGGCGACTATGCTGCAGCTCTTGCAAACCTTGCGGTCGGCGATAAGCTGTTCTTCTACGGCGATTACAGCAGCATATGCTACACCAGAGGCGAGGCGGATATACTCCTTACCGTCGGTCTCCCGATAGAGGACGATTATTACACCCCGGTCACAATGAAGTTTGACGAAGCCGATACGAGCCTTAACGTGACCAACGGTTTCGCAGCCTCGGCTCACAACCTCTGGACCTCTGTCGAGGGAGGTACTACAATTACCGATCTCCAGTGGTGGTATGAGATAGTCCTTAAGTGGAATGCGGATATCGGTCAGTTTGTGGTCAAGGCCGTTTATGCCGATCACAATTCCAAGTCCTTCACCCTCGAAGAAGATGAGCTTGCCATAGCGATCCATATTTCCAACGCAAAAGAGAAGGATCTCGCTCAGTTCAGTGTCGGCAATGTCGTATATATCTGGGATGTCGGAACCGCCAACTATTCCGAGCTTATCGGAACCAATGCAAACGGCGGCTTCTACACCACCGATGCCGGTAAGACCGGAACGACTCAGCTTGTCTACGATAAACCGATTCAGTCATATAAGCTCGGCTTCACCGTGGAGTATGATTCCGAGGAGGTATCCTGGCTCGAGAGTGAGTCTGTCGGAATCATCGAAGCCGGCCTCGACGACGGCAACTGGGGACTTGAAGCCGGCAATTCCTGGGCAAATGCGAACGGCGTTTATGTATTCCAGAATCTGCTCTGCACCGATTCTTCAGAGCATCCGTCCGTCAGCTTCGTATACAACTTCGGCGAAGAGACTGCGTTCAACACGGTCAAGCTGGGACTTTACGCTTACTACAACGTAATGATCGGCTATCCGGACGCTGCGGTTAAGGTTTATTATTCGGATCACGGTACTTCCTGGACCGAGATCGAGGGAATAACCTTTGACAACACCATTACGTCCGCAGATGTTCCCGGAACCAAGACCGTCGAAATCCCGCTCGGCCAGGATGTTAAGGCTAAGTATGTGAAGATAGTTCTTACCTTCCCGGACAGCCCGTTTGAAGAAAAACCCGTTTGGGAGTTCTTCGGACTTACCGAAATCGAGTTCAGCAAGTCTATTCAGCCCGAGGAGCTTGCCGAGCTTCCCGAGGATGCGATAGTTCTCGATTACGCCGGATACAGCCATTCCTTCTTCAACTACATCATGGTTGCCGATGCGGATATGACTCTCGGCGAGCTGGTTGACAAGTATTATACCGGCGGAGTCAAGGATCTCAACTACTTCAAGGTAATCGTTGCAAATCCCGACGGAACCATAACCGATATCTACACCCTGCTCAGCAGACCCGACGGTGTAAAGACGGACTTTACCGTTAAGAAGGGACAGATAGTCCTTGCCCTCAGCGCAAGCAAAGAGAACGGCGGTTGGGAGCAGGTCGATGATATGATCGTCGGCGGTATCGTAACCGTTTACAACGTGGATATCGACGCGGTTGCACTTCAAAACGAGTGCGACGGCATTGAGCTTACCTCCGCGGGCTTCACCTACGACCGGTATCATGTCGGACTTAACGTAGTCCCCGACGAGAATTCCTCTGCACACAGGGGCATTGCCGCAACCGAGGCGGGACTTACAGACGGCAACTTTGCCGAGGGAGCCACTGCGTTCAGCGATGCGGGAGTATACCTGTTCATGAACAAGATACCGACATCGGCAGGCGAATATCCCGAAATCGCGATGGTTTACCGCTTTGCCGAAGCGACCGAAATCAATACCGTAAAGCTCGGCTTCTATGTTGAGTACAACTCCATGGTCGGCTTCCCGGATTCCGCTGTCGGCATTTCGTATTCCGATGACGGCAAGACCTGGACCGATATCTCCGGCATTACCTTCGATAACACGCTTGCAAGCAGCGACAAGGGTACCAGAATCGTCACCCTGTCTCTCCCCGAGAGTGTAACCGCAACTTACTTCAAGGTAGTATTCAAGTATCACGACAGTCCGTTCCAGGATAAGGTCGTATGGGAGTTCTTCGGAATGACCGAGTTCGCGCTTGGTATGGATTACGGTCCCGTCCAGCCCGAGGATCTTACCGCGCTTCCCGATAACGCGATAGTGATCGATTACGCCGGCTACAAGCATGCCGGAGTCGTATCCATCGTTGCCGGTGACGGACAGAGCGTCGCCGAGATCACCGAGAGAGGTTACGGAGCGCCGAAGGATATGAACTACGCTTACAATATACTCGTGAGCGCAGACAATATCGTTCTTGCTACCGACTTTGAACTCGGCGTAGCCTGCAGTTTTGTGGTTCCCGAGGGCGGATACATTATATCCTACAACGGAAACAAGGCGGGTTACGATGCAATGACCGGTATATCTGTCGGTGACGTCATTACCCTTTACAACATCATTCTTGATCCGATCGCTCTTATGGACGGAAGCATTGCGCTTACCTCCGCCGGATTCACTTACGAGACGCCCAACGCCTATAAGCTCGGCGACGTAAACATGAACGGCAAAATCGACGCGACCGACTACCTTATGATAAAGAGAGCGTTCCTCGGAACCTACGATCTCTCCGACGAGCAGATGATTCTCGCCGATGTGAACGGAAACGGCGAAATCGACGCTACCGATTATCTTATGGTAAAGAGAGCGTTCCTCGGAACCTACGTCATTCCCGGATGGGACGAAGACTAAAACATCCTTTCTGACAACGCATATATCCGGAGCCCCGGGCTGTTATTCAGCAGCCCGGGGTTCCACCGTTTATATACGTTTTAGAGATGGCGACTCCTTCTTGTAGATTCAGAGGATGCGGCACCTGGTCTGCAGCTTCGGCGGTATGGCTTCGAAAACACAAGGCAGTGCAGCTTTGACGCTGTAAACCTGAATAAAGAGGTGAATAAAAGACAATAATTACCTTCGGGTGAGATAATGAAAAAACGTCTGATAAACGCATACCGCGCTCTCGTATTGATGTGCAGGGACAGCGGAGACAGCTTTTCCGCGCGGCTGCGCGATAATTTTTATCTTATACGCGCCGGATATTCGTCGGCGATGCGCATACGCCGCCCCGCCGGTGCGTTTTTCGGCGAATTGCTGAATGCGATCAGGCGATGTTCTTTTTCGGCAGAAGAGCTTACCGATACGCTTAAAGAAATACCGGGTATTTCCGGTTTATCCTTTACGATGTTTGACGATCTTCCGGCATATATCTCCGCCGCCTGCATTGTTGCGGCTGCCGACCGCCCTCACGAGGACGGAGCGGCTGCCATAGAGCTGCTTCGCGGGTGCCGAAGAATCGATTTCGACGAATTCAGAACATCCGTAAGCGTATCCGATACCATGCTGCGCAACAGCTTTTCCGGTTATGAGGTTTCGGACGAAAAAACCGCAGCGTCCTACCGCCGCGCGGTTACGCGTTACGCCGGAGTGCACGGTGTGTCCGAGCGGGAAGCGATATCCCGTGTGCTTTCGGAATCCGAAAAAAGCGGAGAAATGCCTGACAGGCTGCTGCTCGCCCCGCCGCTCGGCGGCAGGGTAGGATATCTGGTCTTTCTTACGGCGGTGTTTGCTGCTTTGAATCTGCTGTCAGCGCTTGCCGCAGGATATTTTGCGTTTTTTCTTATTATACCGTTGCTTGAGGCTTCGTACTGCACAGCCGATTTCGTTTTTTCGAGGCTTATCAGGGTTTCGCCCCCGGCGCGGGTCGCGGCGGAAAAACTGCCGCAGGAAGCGGGCGTACTGACAGTGATAACCGCTCTCATTAACGGCGATTCGTCCGACGACCGCCTGTTCGAAGCGCTTGAGCGGTTTTTTCTTCTCAACCGAGGAAAGAACCGGTTCTTCGGCATTCTCGCCGACTATCCGGATTCGACCGACGATTCCCGCCCGCCGGATTCGGAGGACCGTATGCGCCGGAGAATCGGACTTCTGAACCGCAGATACGGAGGCAGATTCTTCGTTTTCGTTCGGGAGCGTGAATTCAAAGACGGGATATACGCCGCCCGAGAGCGCAAGCGCGGAGCGGTTACCGATCTGGTTAAGACGCTGTGCGGTAAAAAGCCGGACGGATTCGCTATTATCGGCGGGTCGCTGCCGGATAATATCCGTTATCTGTTTACCGTGGATTCGGATACGAACCTGTCGCTCGGCAGTGTGGATTCGCTGCTCGGAGTTCTGTGTCACCCGGCGAACCGTCCCGCCGTAAAAAACGGCAGGGTATGCGCGGGTCATGCGCTTGTTCAGCCGGCAATGCGTACCGAGTTGTTTTCGGGCTACCGAACTGCTTTTTCTCGTCTGGTATCCGGCATCGGTGGTATCGACGTATACGAAACCGCAGGCTTCGACCGTTGGCAGAGTCTGTTCGGCGAGGGTGTATTCTGCGGCAAAGGTATGTTCGATGTAAAACTTTTCGATAAGCTGGTAACGCCTGCCGTTCCTGACGGCGCCGTGCTGTCGCACGATATGCCGGAGGGTAACATTCTACGCGCATGTCTTGTTACCGATACCGCGCTTACCGATTCAACTCCGAAGAGTGCGGTTTCGTATTATAAGCGTCTGCATCGCTGGCTGCGCGGAGATACCCAGAATGCGCTTCTGCCTTTGCCGGCAATGGGAGCGATCGGCAATTTTAAGATAGCATCAAATCTTCTGCGCCATCTGGCACCGTTGTTTTCGCTGCTTGCCGTAATCGTTGCTGCCGTAACCGATACACCGCGCGCAGGATATGTACTTCTTTTCGCACTGCTGTATCTTCTGCTGCCCGCCGTGCTGTCGCTTATCTCCGCTGCGTTCGGCAAGGCGTATTCGCTTCGCAGGTTTTTCTCGCAGTCGCTTACGGTTGTTTCGCTTTCACTTTCCCGCGCGTATTTCGAGGTATCCGCGCTCGCGGCGGTGGGTTTTCTTACCGCCGACGCAGTGCTTCGCGCCTGCTATCGCGTGTTGTATTCGCACCGTCGCCTGCTCGAATGGACAACTGCCGCCGAAGCCGATTCCCGGACTTCCGGACTTACCGAGCATATCGCAAGGTTTTTTGCATCGTCGGTGCTCGGAGTTCTTATATTCTTTTTCTGCCCGAACCCGCTTATGAAGCTGATAGGAGCGATGTGGTTTACCTTTCCGCTGCTCGGATATCTGCTCTCGGCTCCGCTTCCCGACCGGCAGGTCGTTCTTTCACAGCGCGAGCGTGAAACGGTAACAGGATATGCACGGGATTCCTGGAGGTTTTTCAACGAAACCGTAAATGATAAAACCGGGTGGCTTCCTCCGGATAATCTGCAGCTTTCTCCCGCCGAGTCAACCGCAATGCGAACGTCACCGACGGATATCGGGCTGTACCTGCTTTCGGCGGCGTCGGCGCATGCGCTGGGGATAATCGGAAGCGATGAGTTTGCGCTGCGGGTAAACAACGCACTGGATACGGTGGAAGCGGCGCCCAAGTACAGGGGGCACCTTTACAACTGGTATTCGCTTCCGGATATGACTCCGATCGGCGAAAAATTCGTGTCAACGGTGGACAGCGGGAATTGGTGTGCCTGTCTTGTCGCGCTTCGCGAATACTGTCTCGAAAGCGGTTTTTTCACCTCCGCGGAAAAGTGCGGCAGGGTATACCGCGGAACGGATTTTTCATTTTTGTATTCGCGTCGCGACAAGCTGTTTTCGCTGGGGTGTTATGCCGATACGGGCAGAAACAGCGAAATCAATTACGATCTTTATATGAGCGAGGCGCGTACCGCAAGCTATCTCTGTCTTGCGGAAGGTATCGTGCCGAAGGAGCATTGGGCGGCGCTCGGAAGACCGATTATCGCACGAAACGGATATCTCGGTATGGCGTCGTGGTCGGGCAGTGCCTTTGAATATTTTATGCCGCATCTGTTTCTGCCGCTGTACCGTAATTCCTTCCCGTACGAAGCTCTGTGCTACGCGGCGGCAAGGCAAAAGCGGTACTCCGAGGGCGGTGTTTTCGGCGTTTCCGAAAGCGGCTTTTACGCCTTCGATGCGGATATGAACTACCAGTACCGTGCGCACGGTGTTCCGTCGCTCGCGCTTCGCCCGTATGACGAGAGCCAGACGGTGTTTTCACCGTATTCGTTGTTTCTTATGCTGCGGGTCTCGAAGAATTCCTGCCTGCGCGCGCTCGCTGTGCTCCGGGATTCGGGAATGTACGGTGAATACGGCTTTTACGAGGCGTTGGACTGTAAAAACGGGTGCCGTGCGGTAAGATCATATATGGCTCATCACACCGGAATGATAATATGCGCCGCGGCAAATGCCCTGCGCGACGATATGCTGGTAAGGTGCTTTATGGCATACCGCCCGGCGGGCGCGGCGTACGAGCTGCTCCAGGACCGAATTCCGCAAAATCCCACGGTATTCGAGCGTCCGGGTCAGTCGCCGTTCCGTATGACGCCTGTTCCCGGTGCGCGTTTTTCCCGCATACGCAGAACCGAAGGCGATATGCCGTCGGTATCGGTCATTACTGACGGCACCCGCACCGCGGCGGTTTCGGATTTAGGACATGTATTACTCGGATACGGCGGTTTTTCGGTAAACGACGCTGAATTCACCGCGGATTCCCTACGGCATTCGCTGCGCGTCGATTTTTCCGACGGCAAGAACCGTTTCGGCTGCGCTCCGCTGTACGGTGACGGACAGTATTCCTTTGCGCGGGACAGATGGTCGATTACTCATATTTCCGAATCGCCTGCGTTTACTGGAAGGGTTAGGTATTCCTTCTCGGCCGAAGGTGACTGCTTCCGTATCGAAGCGCGTGCGGAACAGCGGCGCGAGTTTTCCGTTGCGCTGTCGTTTTTGCCTGTGCTCTGCCGGGAGCGGACCTACCGCGCACATCCGGCGTTTTCGGGGTTGTTTACCGAGAGCCGGTTCATACGCTCTGGCAGAATACTGCTGCTTTGGCGGAACCGTCGTGACGCGAAGGACAAAACTTTGTATTGTGCGGTCGCGGCAGCAGACCGCAGCGTCCCCTTTGATTTTTCGGTAAGCCGCGATAACTTCCGGCCCGGCGAAGCCGAATGCGGCGACGGTATATTCACTTCTCCCGCCGACGGCGTTACCGGCAGCTGTATCAGCCCTTACTGTCTTATAAGGACTCCGCCGCTTCGCGGAGGCGAGATAACGTTTTTAATAGCCTGCGGGTTTTCGGCGGCGGAGGTAAGAAAAAAGATCGCGCTTGCCCGCAAGTCCCGATCCGACCGGACCTCGCTTTTGCTCGCCGATACCACCTACTCGGGCGAACGGCTTATCAGCGGGCTGTTCTTTTCCGAAAACCGGGAAATCAAAGAACTTCCGCCGCCGCGCCGCGCTCTTTGGAAGAAGGGAATATCCGGCGACTTTCCGATAATTACCTTCACAGTGTCGGCAGGCTGTGAACAAACCGTTCGCGAGTATGCGGACGCGTTTCTGCGCGCCTTTTCGGGATCCGTTCCGGGCGAATTGGTGTTTCTGTGCGCCGAAAGCGACGGATATTCGCAAACGGTAATGCAGTCGGTGCTCCGCTCGGTGACAGCATGCGGAGGTCAGGCGCTTATCGGCGTTCGGGGAGGAATATTCGTACTGGAGCTTTCATCCGTCGAGGACGATACTCTCTCCGCATTGCGGGCGTATTCATCGGTGTTCGACGATGTATCACGTTACCGTCTCCCGGACGGGACAGACCTTTCAAAGCCCGCCGCGGTATCGGTCGGCGGTTCGGCGACGATACCGAAGAACGCGCTCGTAACGCCGGGCGGCTGGTTTTCGGGCGGGAAATATGTCTGCGCCGGGTTTGCCCCGCGAGGAGCGGTGCGCTCCTTCGTGCTTGCGGGCATAAATTTCGGAAGTATCATAACCTCAACGTCGGTCGGATGGTCGTTTTTCGGCAACAGCGTACTGCGGAATATTACTCCCGCAGGGTATGACGGTTCTGTGCTGTCCGGAGGCGAGCGCATATTCGCGGTTATCGGCGGTGTTAAGTACGACCTCGCAGCCTCCTCGAACGAGACATCTTTCGAGCCCGGCCGTGCGTATTACCGCGGGCATATCGGCGGAACCGAATACCGTATGGAAGTATTCGTGTGTGCAAAACTGCCGGTCAAGGCGGTCAGGGTCACCTTCGCAGGCGGTGAAGAACACACGGTATCCTACCGGGCGGACGGGGTGTGCGCGGTAAAAAGCGGAGGACGTTTGCTTTTGTACGGAACGGAAGCTCCGCAGGGACGTACGGTAGGCTTTATGCGGGCTTACGGAGACGGGTCAACGGTATCCGCCGGCGAAAAAAGCGTTTCGTCGTTCGGAAACGAGCATATATTCGCTGTCGGAGCGGCGTATACCGCCGAGGGATGCGCCGCAGTGGACGGGCAGTTCGATTACCGTACCGAAAGCGAAAAAGCCGCACTGTTTGCCGCATCGCTTTTGCTTCCTGTAGAGGTCACCTGCCGCAGCCGCCCGTTAATGGAAATGATGAACCGGTTTGCGCCGTGGCAGAATATAGCCTGTCGTATCCTTGCGAGATCGTCTTTTTATCAGAACGGGGGAGCGTACGGCTTCCGCGACCAGCTTCAGGACGGAATGGCAGCCGTGTATCAGCGCCCGGATATAACCCGCAGAATCATAATATCCGCCGCCGCACATCAGTACGACGACGGAAGCGCGATGCACTGGTGGCATCAGATCAACGGAGGAGGTAACGCCGGCTACGGCACAAAAACGGATTGCTCCGACGATTACCTTTTCCTTCCTATTGCCGTTGCGGAATATATACGCAGAACCGGCGACGAAAAACTGCTTGATATACGGATACCGTTTCTTCATTCCGATCCGCTTTCCGGCGGTGAACGGTACGAGCCGGCGGTTCAGGGCAAGGAGCGGTACACCCTGTACGAACACTGCCTGCGGGCGATAAAAAGGGGATTCCGCACGGGAAGAAACGGGTTATCGCTTATGGGAAGCTGCGACTGGAATGATTCGTTTTCGTCGGTCGGAGGCGAGAGCACGGTTACGTCGTTTTTGTTCGTTATCGCCGCGGATATGTTTGCGCCGTATCTTAAGGATTCCGACCGGGCCGAGGTAGCCGCCGCACGCGCCGCGATGGTAACGGCTCTTGATGAAAATGCGTATTCGGACGACCGTTGGGTGCGCGCGTTCTGGGCAGACGGATCGCCCATGGGGGTTGAACAGGCTGCGGAGTGCCGTATCGATCTGACAGCTCAGGCGCTTGCCGCAATAGCACTCGGACGTACGCCGCGTACCGAAAAGGCGGTGCGGACAGCGTTCGATCGTCTTTACGATCCCGAAGCGCGTATAATAAAGCTGTTCGATCCTCCGTTTACACGCCACGGACGCAAGGCGGGTTATGTGAACGCATATCCGCCCGGAGTCAGGGAAAACGGCGGTCAGTACACTCATGCCGCGCTGTGGTATTCAATTGCCTGCTTTATCTGCGGCGAGCGCGAAAACGGACTTAGGATATTGTCGGACGTAAACCCGGCGACCCGCGGAGAAGGGTATCTTATCGAACCGTATGCGATAGCCGCGGATATTTATTCCGGCGAGCATGCGGGCCGCGGCGGCTGGAGCTTTTACACCGGATCTGCCGGCTGGTATATCAAGGCGGTGCTCGAGCACGCAATGGGTATAGAGCTGACCGGAGGTTACAGGTTCATTTCGGTGTCTGCATCCTTTCCGTACAGTGCCGTTATAACCCGCCGCGATTTTGTGCTCACCGTTTCCGCATCGTCTGCCGAAAGATATCCCCGTCTGGACGGCGAGGAGGTTGCCTTCCCGCTGGAGATTCCCCGGGGCGAGCATACGCTTACCGTGCCGGTAAACACGCAAAACGAAAGCCCGCTGTAACGCGGGCTTTTGTATTCGTTCGGCAAGGACGCTCAATATGTGAGCCACCGCAGAGTGAATCAGTATAATTCTGTATACTTTTCGGTAAGATAATCGATAAAATACTGCGGCGAGAAGGGCTGTCCCACGGCTTTTTCAAGCAGTACGGACGGTTTGATCAGACTTCCGTATTTCCATATACGGTCCTCGAGCCAGCCGTTTATCTGCGTAAAATCTCCGTTTGCAACCGCTGTGTCGACATTGAAAGACTGTTTCATTGCAGAGAGCATCTGCGCGCCGTAGGCGGAGCCGAGTGCGTAGGACGGGAAATATCCGATCGCACCGCCGGACCAATGGGAATCCTGCAGTACTCCGTGACGGTCGTCCGGCACTTCAACACCGAGATATTCGCGGTAAAGCGTATTCCAGCATTCCGGCAGCTCCTGCACGCGTATACTGCGATCCATCAGCTTTTTCTCGAGTTCGTAACGAATAAGTATGTGCATCGTGTAGGTCAGCTCGTCGGCTTCGGTGCGTATAAGCGACGGCTTGCTGTCGCACACCGCTTTCCAGAGCATATCCGCAGTTACGCCGCGGAACTGTGACGGAGCGATTGCGCGAAGCTCGGGGAGCAGCAATTCGGAAAACGCATTCGATCTGCCGATAATATTTTCGTAAAAGCGGGATTGGCTTTCGTGTATGCCCATCGAAACTCCGCCGCCGAGCACGGTGAACTGAAGATCGTCCGCGATGTGCAGCTCGTACAGCGAGTGACCGCATTCGTGTATGTTTGCGAACAGCGCAGATCCGAAGTCTGTTTCCGCATAGTGGGTAGCCACTCTCACATCGTATTTTGAACAGTCGGTAGTGTAGGGATGCTCGCTAAGCGCATATGCGAACCTGCTCCGGTCTATAAGCATTATTTCGGCAATGCGGTCGGCAAGCTTAATCTGTTTTTCGACCGGGAAATACTCCCGCATAAACGAGGTATCGGGCTTCGGTGCGTTACAAACGCGGGTTATCAGCTTCTTAACTGCGGGAGCGACTGCGCCGAAGAATTCTTCGCACTTCCCGACCGTGAGCCCGCTCTCGAACTTATCAAGACAGACATCATACGGCTTTTTGTCGGGGTCGGTATATCCTGCAAAGCGTATAAGGGTGTTCACCGTTTTTTCAAGGTAAGGAGCGAACATCGGAAAGTCGCTTTTTTCCTTTGCTTCGTGCCAGACTGCGGCCGAATCGTTAAGCAGACGGTTGAATTCGACGTATTCGTCCATCGGTATTCTCTCGGACTCACGGCGTGAGCGCTTGAACAGATACACCTGGCGTGCCGTCTTTTCGTCAAGCGTGTCTTTAATCTCGTCCAAAGTATCGAGCGCTTCGCCGAACTCCGGCGCCGTTTCGACGAGATAATACTGCTCGCTCAGCGCCGCGGCGATATGTCCGCGGGGTATGTATGCGTCCTTTGGGGCTACAGTATTTCCGTCGTGACTTATAAGACCCATGGCGGCGCCCAGTGACCACAGCTTCTCCTGGGTGTCGGCCAATATTTTAAGTGCGTGTTCTTTTGTCATTTTCCGCTTACCTCATCGTATTTTTTAAGCTCCGCTTCCGCCGCTTTCAGCATATCGCGTATGTCGATCTTCTGGGGACAGGCGGATTCGCAGCTTCCGCATTCCATGCAGTTATCCGGGCGTTCCTCAGGTTTTATACCCCTCCAGCGCCATGCGGAGTCGCCGGAATCGCCGTACATTCCGTAATTGTTCCACACGCGGAATACCGCGGGGATCTTAACTCCGGCAGGGCAGGGCTGACAATATCCGCAGCCCGTGCACGGAACCTTTGTCCGGGCGCGTATGGCGTCGCGTGCGGCACAAACCGCCGCGTTCTCACGATCGTTTGTCGGGACGAATTCACCCAGAGACTGCAGATTGTCGTTGACCTGCTCCATATTTGACATTCCGCTGAGCACAACCGAAATGTTCTTCTGCGAAGCTATCCAGCGAAGTGCCCACGAAGCGTCCGAACGGCCGGAATCCGTATCGCGGAAGATCCTTTTTGCTTCCTCCGGCAGCGCTGCCAGCGTGCCTCCTTTAACCGGCTCCATAACGACGACCGGTATTCCCAGTTCGTCGGCGAGCCTCAAACCCTTTTCGCCCGCCTGTGTTTCCATATCCATATAATTGAGCTGAAGCTGGCAAAAATCCCATTTGCGGTAGGTCACTATCTCGCGGAACACATCGAATTCGTCGTGGAACGAAAAACCAAGCTTGCGTATCACGCCGCTTTTAAGCTTTTCTTCGAAGTATTCCACAACTCCGAAATCGAGCAGCTTCTTCCATTTTTCGCTGTCGAGCGCGTGTAAAAGGTAAAAATCTATGTAATCCGTCCGAAGATTCTCGAGCTGCTTTTTGAATATCCTGTCCGTATCCTCCGGCTTTTCGAGCAGCCAGGCGGACATTTTGGTGGCAAGGCAATAGCTGTCGCGGGGGAAACGGGACATAACCTCGCCTACGAAGGGCTCGGACTGAAAATTCATATAGGGGTGAGCGGTGTCGAAGTAGTTTACTCCGCTTTTGTAAGCCTTTTCGAGCAGCGCCGCCGATTTCTCGCGGTCGATAATTCCGTTCGCGTCGGTCGGCAGTCTCATGGCGCCGTAGCCCAGCAGTGAAACCTTTGTGTTGCCTATATATCTGTATTCCATAAAAAATATCCCTCCGTTCGGTTTTATTGTAACACGGGGTTATCGCTGTGTCAAGTGAGCGCGCCAGGCGAAAAAACAAGGCGGAAGCAAAACTCTTCCGCCCTGTGCAGAGTATTCGGTTCGGGTTATTCTTTGATAATGCTTACGTTGCTTTCGCCTCTTCCGTCAAAGCAGAGCGAATCGGTCTTTGTCTTGCCGCCGCATTTCACGGTAACGGCGTAAAGCAGGTCGCCGCTTTCCGGTATATTACATCCGAAGGATATCGCGCTGTCGGGGCCGATATCTTCGTACCGTATAAGAACATCATATTCTCCGTTTCCGTTTATCGCGCAGAGCTCGACGATACTGCCGTCGTTTTTCGGTATTATTACGATCGTATCCGTATAATCGGGCGCGTTGTAGGTGTATGAAATTCCGACGGGACAACTGTCCTCGTCGCCGTTATACAGATATGCCAGCACATCCGATTCGTCAAAGCGCGGGCTTTCGTTGTCACAGTGTATCCAGGGGATTATCTCGGATTTGCCCGCAATCAGGGTTCCCATCTTTGTTTCTGTAAGCGGGAACAGGGCGGATTCGGACGTGCAGAGAACGACCGGCGATCCTTCATATGCCCACCATACGACGGTGTCGGCGGTTTCTCCGTCAAATGCAATGTAGACCGCTTTTCCGTCGGCCGACCAGATCGCATCGGCAACCGATGAGTCTGCAGGCTGATAGGATACGGGATAATACGAGTACCGGTAATCACCGTAAATAATAAAAATATCGCTTTGAACATCGTCGTAGTAGAGCGTGGCGGTTCCGTCCGGCGATGATAAGGAACAGGCATAGCCGACGCTCCCTTCGCCCGAAGCATCGGATTCGGATATTGCCGCGCTTTCCGACGATATATCGGAGGACGGAGCGCAGCCAAACAGAGATATCGGTATAATTGCGGCAAGCAGGAACGCAAGAACGTGTTTCACACTTTTCTCCTTTTCGTACTGTTATATGTTGCAGCCGTTTTCGGGATATAGGGGAATATCGGAAGCAAACATACGCTGTGCCGACTTCAGACGGCCGCATATGCGAATCCGAAAGGCAGTCACTGCCTGCCGGCACGCAATCTGCGCGAACGAATTCCGGGGGATCGGGCTCCGATTTGCGCCTCCCGGGCGTTTTCCGGGGAAATTATATCATTCCTCCGCACCGTTGTCAACCGATACAAAAACTACCGAAAAAAACCGCCGGAGTATTGACAACAGTGGCCGGAGCGGATATAATGTCGTATATACGACAAGATTGTTTGATATGATACAGTCGCAGATGCGACAAAGGAGGAAAATGTGAGACCGAGACATATACCGGAGCCGGTTCACGAGCCCCAGACAGAAGGGGGAAGAGAGATCGGCAGGGAAATAAGGGCGCTTTCTAATCTGATAAGGCGTTATATGTGCTCCAAACTGAATGCGGGGTATGTTGACGAGGCGACCGGCACAAACGGATGGATTATCATGTTCCTGAAGCAGCATGAGAACGAGGACGTTTACCAGCGCGATCTCGAAAAGGAGTTCTGCGTTACCCGTTCTACCGCATCGAAGGTGCTTATACTGATGGAGCAGAAGGGGCTGGTTGCACGTAAAAGCGTCCCACAGGACGGCAGACTTAAAAAGCTGGTGCTTACCGACCGTGCAAACGAGCTTGTCGAGCTTATGAAAGCCGATAAGAAGATTATCGAGAGCAGGCTGACGGAGGGATTTACCGAATCCGAGCTCGACACGCTTTACGGCTTTATCGAACGTATGAAAGAAAATATAAGGCGGGAGCTGAAATGAATTTTTTGGGCAGAATGATGCAGAAGATCTCTGCGTTTTTCTACGGGCGTAACGGATATGACCGTCTGTTCCGGCTGTGCGTATGGTCCGCGTTCGCGCTTCAGATAATCGCGTTGTTTTTCCGAGGAACCGCATATGCTGTAATATCGCTGCTTGCGTATGCACTGCTTTTGTACGCTGTTTTCAGGTTTATGTCGCGGAATGTGGCAAAGCGCAGAGAAGAAGACCTTAAATATACCGAGTTTGTTTCCGGTATCAAATCCCGCTTTGCCGATGTACGCAACCGCTCTGCCGACAGAAAGGTACATGTTTACCGCACATGCCCGGGCTGCGGAGCAAAACTGCGGCTTCCGAGAAAAAAGGGAAAGCACACAGTACGCTGCCCGAAGTGCGGAAAAAACTTCGATACGAAAATATGAAGGGAAAACAATATGGTTAAAAGAATTGCTTCCTGTATAAGGGAGTATAAACGGCCTTCGGTTATGACCTCGGTTACCGTGACCTGCGAGGTAATTATGGAGGGGTATAAACAAGGGTGATATGCGGGTTATCATCATATACGGAGTGCTGCTGCTTATTGCGGCGTTTGTAACAATGCTGTTCGGCTTCCTTGCCGGTAAATACGCGGCTGTCGCAGGGGCCGGTCTGGCAAAAAATCTCCGTCACGATATGTTTTACAACGTGCAGAGCTTTTCGTTCACGAATATCGATAGATTCTCCAGCGCCAGCATAGTAACACGTCTTACCACCGATGTAAGCAACGTAACGATGGCGTATCAGATGATTATCCGAATGGCCGTAAGAAGCCCGATGATGCTCATTTTCGCGTTCGTGTTTTCCGTACGCATCAGCCCGAGCCTTTCGCTCGTTTTTCTGTGTGCGGTGCCGCTGCTTGCGATCGTACTGTTCTTTATTATCCGCAAGGCGCACCCGCTGTTCCGAAAGGTGTTCAAAACATATGACCGGCTTAACGGCGTGGTAGAGGAGGACCTGCGCGGAATACGTGTGGTAAAATCCTTCGTTCAGGAAGAACAGGAAAAGAGTAAATTCGGTAAAATATCCGAAAGCATATACCGCAGTTTTTCAAAGGCGGAAAAGACGGTAGCATACAATATGCCTGTAATGCAGGCGTGTATGTACGCTACAGTACTCGTGGTTTCGTGGTTCGGAGCTAAAATGATCGCCTCGAGCGGAGGTAACCCCGATGTTCCGGGCGGACTGTCCACCGGACTGTTGATGTCGCTTATAACCTATGCGTCTATGATACTTACAAGCCTTATGATGGTATCGATGGCGTTCGTCGCAATAACTATGGCAAAGGCTTCGGGCGAGCGCGTTGTCGAGATACTCGATGAGAAGAGCGATATCACCGACCCGGAGAACCCGGTAATGACCGTAGACGACGGATCGATAGAGTTTCGCGGCGTAAGTTTTGCATATTCGCAGTCTGCCGACAAGCTGTGTCTTGACAATGTAAATGTGAGCATTGCCTCGGGCGAGACGATAGGCATTATCGGAGGAACCGGATCTTCGAAATCCACCTTCGTGCAGTTGATACCCCGCCTTTACGACGTTGTCGTTGGAACGGTTGCGGTCGGTGGCCGGGACGTTCGCGAATATAACATAAAAGCACTGCGCGACCAGGTCGCAATGGTGCTTCAGAAGAACGTACTGTTTTCCGGAACCATAAAAGAAAACCTGCGCTGGGGCGACCCGAACGCGAGCGACGACGAGATTAAAAGGGTATGCCGTCTCGCCTGCGCGGACGAATTTATAGAATCCTTCCCGGACAAATACGATACATACATAGAACAGGGCGGCGCTAATGTATCCGGAGGTCAGAAGCAGAGGCTTTGTATCGCCCGGGCATTGCTTAAAAAGCCGAAAATACTTATATTGGACGATTCAACCAGCGCCGTAGACACGCATACCGATTCGCTTATACGCCGTGCACTGCGCGACGAGCTGCCGGATACGACCAAGCTGATTATTGCACAGAGAATCGCGTCGGTATGCGACGCAGACAGGATAATCGTTCTGGATGACGGCAGGATATCCGCAATCGGTACTCACGAGGAACTGCTTGAGTCGAGTACCATATACCGCGAGGTATGGGAATCCCAGACGAAGGGAGGCGAGGAATAATGAGCAGACAGGAATCCCGTCCCATGCACGGACCGGGAGGTCGCGGAGCATACCGCGGAAAGGTGAGCCTTGACAAGACGACCGCAAGGCGTATGCTCGGTTATTTCCGCCCGTACACCGGACGAATAATCGTTGTGGGGATATGCGTACTCATTTCCGCTGCCGCTTCGGTTGCGTCCGCGATGTTTCTTCAGCCGCTGATCGACAAATATATCGCACCGCTCATCTCCGGCGAGAGCGCGGAGCTGTATTCGCAGTTGTTCGGCGCCATAATGATGATGGCGTGCATATACGCCGCGGGAGTGGTTTCGGGTCTTATGTATAATCTGATAATGGCGACGGTATCTCAGGGGATACTCAAAAAGATCCGCGACGATATGTTCGACCATATGCAGACGCTCCCCATTAAATACTTCGATACACACAGCTACGGCGATGTAATGAGCTATTATACCAACGACACCGATACAATACGCCAGCTCATTTCGCAGACGATACCCCAGACAATATCCTCGCTGTTCACGGTTATCGCCGTGTTCTGCGCGATGCTGTATACCTCCGTATGGCTTACGTTGATCAGCATCGGGGTGCTTTTACTCTCCACCGGAGTGGTCGGGAAAGTAGGAAAGGCATCCGCAAAGTATTTCGTAAAACAGCAGGAATCAATAGCGAAGGAAAACGGCTTTATCGAGGAGATGATAAACGGTCAGAAGGTCGTTAAGGTCTTTAACCACGAGGAAGCCGCCAAGCGTGATTTCGACATTCTTAACGATGAGCTGTGCGAGAATTCGACTTTGGCAAACAAGTACGGCAACGTAATGATGCCGATGATGAATGCGTTTTCGTATATAATGTACGTCGCGGTCGCGGCAGCCGGGGGAGCGCTGGCTGTTTACAGCCTTGACAGCGGAGTTAATATTAACCTGTCGCTTGCAAGTCTGTTTAACGGCGAGGTGTTCAACGCTCTTACTCTCGGCATGATAGCTTCGTTCCTCACTCTGACCAAGTCGTTCATGCGTCCCATATCTCAGCTTTCACAGCAGGTCAATTCCATTGCAATGGCAATGGCGGGAGCAAAGCGTATATTCACTCTGCTCGATGAACAGTCCGAGGTTGACGATGGCTATGTAACGCTTGTAAACGCGAAATACGTTGACGGCGTGTTAACCGAAACGCCCGAAAAGACCGGCAGGTGGGCATGGCGTCATCCGCACAAGGCGGACGGCACCGTAACCTATACCGAGCTTAAGGGCAATGTTGTGATTGACGATGTGGATTTCGGCTATGTCCCGGAAAAGCAGGTTCTCTACGGCATATCGCTTTACGCCGAGCCGGGTCAGAAGGTAGCCTTCGTCGGAGCCACCGGCGCCGGAAAGACCACCATAACCAATCTGATAAACCGTTTCTACGATATCGACGACGGCAAGATACGCTACGACGGAATCAATATAAACAAAATCCGCAAAGGGGACCTTCGCCGTTCGCTCGGTATAGTTCTTCAGGATGTTAATCTGTTCACCGGCACAGTTATGGATAACCTGCGCTACGGCAAACCCGACGCGACAGACGATGAATGTATTGCCGCGGCGAAGCTGGTGAACGCCGACGGCTTCATACGTATGCTGCCCGAGGGCTACAACACCGTACTTTCCGGAGACGGCAGCGGACTTTCACAAGGGCAGCGGCAGCTTTTATCAATTGCGCGTGCCGCAGTTGCAGATCCCCCGGTTATGATACTCGACGAAGCGACCTCGCAGATCGACACCCGGACCGAGGAGATAGTACAGCGCGGAATGGACGCTCTTATGAAGGGCAGGACGGTATTTGTAATCGCCCATCGCCTGTCTACGGTACGCAACGCAGATGTGATTATGGTGCTGGAGCACGGCAGAATAATCGAGCGAGGCAACCATCAGAAGCTTATTGCGGAGAAAGGTAAGTATTATCAGTTATACACCGGTGCGTTTGAGCTTGAATAAAACAAAAAAGCCCCTCACCTCTGCATTCTTAGCAGAGAAAACACGAACACCACCAAGGATTTTTCTTTGGTGGTGTTTCGTTGTCGATGGAAACTTGCTAAAGCCTCCCTTGTGTAAAGGGAGGTGGCTCGCGTAAGCGAGACGGAGGGATTGTAAGAACAAACATTTTCGTAAAACAATCCCTCAGTCACCTTCGGTGACAGCTCCCTTTACACAAGGGAGCCTTTGCTACACCGTTTCCCTCTGCGGATAGTGGGTTCGGGCTTCTGCCCGATTTGGCGCGGTGGACTGCCATGCGCTATGCTTGCCCCGGACGCGAGCGTCGGGAAAGCAGAAAATGCAACTTGATATATTTAAGTTTTTGTGCTATAATATCTTTGAAAATCAAAGCAAAACTATACTTTGCCTCAACAAACACTTCGTGGAATATTTTTTTAAATCTGATATAATAAAATCACAAAAGCGCTTTTGAATACTTTTTGGAGGACAATATTATGTCTATTGGTTCAACCATAAAACGCCTGCGTCGCGAGAAGGATATTACGCAGGAACAGCTTGCAGAGTATCTGGGGATCACTTCGCGTGCGATTTCTCAATGGGAATGCGATAGGACCGCCCCAGACATTTCCCAACTCCCCGCACTCTGTCATATTCTCGATGTTTCGTCAGATGTTTTGCTCGGAATCGATATCGAGAAGAACAATGAGGAAATAAAGAAATATTTGAGCGATGCGGCTGAATTGGGCTATCAAGGGAAAGGCACTGAACGTACAGAGCTTCTCCGCGAAGCAAACAAAAAATTCCCGCGCGATTATAAGATCATGCAAAGTCTTGCCGATTCGTTGGTGTGTGAGTATTCTCGAAAAGGCATTAAGGAATATGACGAGGTGTTTGATCTTTGCAATCGAATCCTTGCCGAGTGTACCGATAGTTTGATTCGATATGAAGCAATCGACACACTTGGAACCGCTTATGGATACGCAGGCAAAAAGGATGAAATGTTAAAGCTTGCCAAGGAAATGCCGCGCACCCATTTTTCGTACGAAAACTTTATGATGTATCGTTGGAAGGGGGATGCGGATTCTGAAGAATTTCAAGGATATTTATCGTTTTTAATTTACCACACCGCCGAAAGGATTGAACTTGCAGTTGGTCAAAGGCACGATAACGGAGAGTTTATTTATCCACTTGAAGACAGAATTGGTTTGTGGAAAACAGAAGTAGATTTTCTTGAATTGATTTTCCCCGACGGTGATTATCAAATCAAAGCCCAGCTTGGCCATGATTTCACGAAGCTCCTCTGCAA
>SFLA01000068.1 GCA_004553575.1 Clostridiales bacterium | reverse complement strand
AAAGGCGGCTTTGCCGTCGCCGCACGCCCGGAGGAGATCCCTCCCCTTCCCGCAGGAACGCTGGCGGTGGTTCAGACCACCTTCGGAGCCGCCGAGTGGGAAAAATGCAAAAAGCGCATACGCGAACTGTGTCCCGACGCGCTCGTGTTCGATACCATTTGCCCCGTCACAGCCGAGCGCCAGCGCGAGCTCGAATCGCTCGCTTCCGAATGCGACCTCACGGTCGTTGTAGGCGACCCGGCAAGCTCAAATTCCGCAGAGCTGTATTCGCTTGCGCGGAGTCACGGCGACGCTGTATTCATAGAATCCGCAGATTCATTGAACGGGTTTGCACCGGATTATTTTCGAAGCCGTAAAAAAATCGCCATTACCGCCGGAGCGTCAACTCCCGGCGATATAATACAGGAGGTTATCAAACAAATGGCAGACACTATCAACGAAGGTCTCAGCTTTGAAGAAATGCTTGACCAGTCCTTCAAAACTTTAAATACAGGGGAAAGGGTTACTGGTACCGTTCTTGCGGTCAGCCCGGCGGAGATCAAAGTGGATCTCGGAACCAAGCATACGGGAATTCTTCCGTATGACGAGATCACTTCCGAAAGCGGCGTCGACCTTACCAAGGAATTCCATGTCGGCGATCAGGTCGAGGTGGTATGCATCAAGTTTTCGGACGCCGAAGGCACCGTAAAGCTTTCCAAAAAGCATCTTGACGCAGAAAAGCAGTGGCTCGAGGTAGTCGCCGCACACGAAAGCGGCGAGATTCTTACCGGCACGGTTAAGGACGTAGTGCGCGGCGGATGCATTGTATTCTACAAGAACGTACGCGTGTTCATACCCGCCTCTCAGAGCGGAGTCCCGAAGGAACAGCCGCTCGACGGTCTGAAGGGACAGACTGTCAGCTTCCGCATTATCGAAACCGGCGAGGAAAAAGGCAGAAAGAGAGCCGTCGGCTCCATCCGTCTCGCCGCGAAAGCCGAGCACAAGAAGGAGATCGAGGAGTTCTACGCCTCGCTCGAGCCGGGTCAGAAGTTCCACGGCGTGGTACGTTCGCTCACCAATTTCGGCGCTTTTGTAAATCTCGGCCCGGTGGACGGCATGGTCCATATAACCGAGCTTTCCTGGGGCAGGCTTAAGCCGCCGTCCGAGCTGCTTAAGGTCGGCGACGAGATAGACGTTTACATCAAGTCGGTAAATCCCGAAAAGAAGCGCATCTCGCTCGGATACAAGACCGAGGACAATAACCCGTGGAAGATATTCCCCGAGAAATATCATGTCGGCGACGTTATCGACGGCAAGATAGTATCCGTACTTCCCTTCGGCGCATTTGCCGAAATCATACCCGGCGTTGACGGACTTATCCACATAAGCCAGATATCGGCAAAGCCGGTAGCCAACCCCGCATCCGTGCTCAAGGTCGGCGATTCTGTCACCGCGAAGATAACCGATATAGATCTCGAGCGCAACCGCGTAAGCCTTTCCATTCGCGCCCTGCTTTCGAATGACGAAGCTGCCGCGGAGGAGGCTCCCGCCGCTGAGGAGACTCCCGCGGAAGACAACTCAGCCGAATAATTGCTCCGTAAAAACGGCGGCAGAAGCAGTTTTGCTTCTGCCGCTTTTGTATACTTCCGAAATATGTACACCGTATGTACCGAAAAAACAATACCGCGGCAAAGCTGATGCTCTGCCGCGGATACGAGTATTTGTTATCACCCCGCAGTGCCGTGTCCCATGAACGAAACCCTGCTTCAAGCAGGTGGGTGTCCTATTGCACGCTTCAGTGCTTCCAACGTCCGCGTTGAGGGGGCTTGCAGCTGCCCTCAACGCGGGAGGCCTGCTTCACCACGCGCAAAGATTTTTCGGACTCCCCTTCGTAAATGTGGGTTTTAACATGGGAAAGCACGGATATACCGTACCGTCCACGAACACCGCAGGAGAAAAAGCTGCCGGACCTTACTCGCCGTCTTCCTCGTCCTCGTCGTCTTCGTCGTATGTGTCGTCGAGATCGCATTCGTCCATAAATTCGTCGTTGAACAACTGTGCCGCGGCGTCAAACTCGTCGTCGTCATCGATAGTTACGAAGTTTTCGTTTCCGTCTTCATCGTATGCGACCTTAAGTATTACATACTCGTTTTCCTCGCTCTCGGTCGGTGCGAGCGCGACATAGGTGTTACCTTCGTTTTCGATCGTGCCGAGTACGTCGAACTCCGTCTCGGTGCCCTCCTCGTCGATAAGGGTTACGGACATATATTCATTATAATCCATTGTTTATCCTCCGCTTTATTATATGCGTATTCTACAACAAAAATGCAGGCATGTCAATAGCAATCGCTCCGCGCCCCTCCCTCGCTCCGCCAGAATATTGACTTTTGCCGCAAGGTTTGATAAAATTCATATGAATATCAACAGGAGATGCCTAAATGTCCTCAGTACCGAGATTTTTCGTATCACGTTCGCTTATAACCGACGGCACCGTGCTTATTACGGGCACTGATGCCAGGCACATTTCAAAAGTACTGCGCCTTAAAGCCGGCGACCGCATTACCGTCTGCGACATGCAGCGGACGGTATATCCCGGAGTTCTCGTGCGTGTTTCTCCGGAAGAATGCGAGGCAAGGCTTTCCGAGGGAATGTCCGCCTCGTCGGAACCGCCGTATACGGTTACTCTTTATCAGGGAATACCGAAGGGGGACAAGTTGGATACCGTCGTACAGAAGGCGGTTGAGCTGGGCGCCACCGAGATAGTACCGGTCATGTGCGAGCGCGCAGTTTCCCGCCCCGACCGCGCCTCCGCCGAAAAAAAGCTTATACGGCTCCGCAGAATTGCCGCCGAAGCCGCCAAGCAGTGCGGAAGAGGCTGTGTTCCGGAGGTCGGCGATATTATAAATTATTCCGAAATGCTTAAGCGGCTTGCCGCAGCCGACCTCCATTTTATATGCTACGAGGGCGACGGCACTCTGCCTCTCCGGTCACTGCTTACGGGAAATCCGTCTTCGGTGGCGTTCTATATCGGTCCCGAGGGGGGAATCTCCCGGGGCGAAATAGATGCGGCAACAGCCGCAGGCATACCGTCGGCCGGGCTGGGAAGCCGTATTCTGCGCACAGAAACGGCTCCGCTGTTCGTGCTGTCGGCGCTTTCCGTAATGCTCGAGAGCCGATGAGTTTAAGTAAAATTAACAAATTTTAAAGCGATTTTTAGTTAAAATGTTGAATTGGCACTTGAAATTCGGACAGCCTTATAGTAGAATGAATTGTTATAATAAGTAATAATATACAAAGGAGCAAGAGCATGTCGAACAAGTTGTTTCAAGGGCTTATATACCAGATGAGGGAAGCCGTTGACCGCACAGTCGGAGTGCTGGACAGCAAGGGCGTGGTTATCGCGTGCAGCCAGCTTGCCCGCATCGGCGAAACGCAGAAGGAAGCGCTCGAGGAGATGTCATATACCTTCGATATGATGGCACTCGACGGATATACCTACCGTCCTATCGGCACGCACGCGCGCATTGAATACATAGTGTTCGTCGAGGGCACCGACGATAAGGCGAAGAGCATTGTCGGAATGCTCGCAATATCTCTCGCGAGCATAAAGTCCCTGTACGATGAAAAATACGACAAGACCAATTTCATCAAGAACATCATACTCGACAATATACTGCCGAGCGATATTTATATCAAGTCCAAGGAGCTGCACTTCGATTCCGAGATCCCGCGCGTGGTATATCTCGCCCGGTTCGCCGGAGGCGGTGATACCGTACCGTTCGATATAGTGCAGAATCTCTTCCCCGACAAAACTCACGATTACGTTATCGGCGTCGGCGAAAACGACATTGTGCTGGTTAAAGAGCTTCGCGGTGCCGGAGACATGAAGAATCTCGAATCCTTCGCCAAAATTATTGTCGACACCTCCGAGACCGAATTCCTGCAGAAGGTAACCGTAGGTATCGGAACAGTGGTCACCAATGTAAAGGATCTCGCACGTTCCTTCAAGGACGCACAGGTCGCTCTCGAGGTCGGAAAGGTGTTTGACACCGAAAAAACCGCCATCAATTACGAGAGTCTCGGCATAGGCAGGCTTATCTACCAGCTTCCGACCACTCTTTGCGAGATGTTCCTGCAGGAGGTTTTCAAGCGCGGTTCATTTGAATCTCTCGACCAGGAAACGCTCATCACAATACAGACCTTCTTTGATAACAATCTTAACGTATCCGAGACTTCGCGCAAGCTGTTTGTCCACAGAAACACGCTCGTATACCGGCTCGAGAAGATAAAAAAGCTCACCGGTCTCGACCTGCGTGAGTTCGACAACGCCATAACCTTCAAGGTGGCTCTTATGGTAAAGAAGTATATAACTTCAAAGCCCATGATGTATTGATTCGGAGAATATAATGATCGAATTCAGTGGACTTAAAAATAGACGACGGTGAATTTGTATTTATTGTCGGTTCCTCCGGCGCCGGAAAGACAACCCTTACCAAATTGCTGCTTGCCGAGCAAAGAGTATCCGACGGAGAGCTGTACGTTAACGAATTCAAGCTCCACCGTATCAGAAAATGGAGGATTCCAAAGCTGCGCCGCACGCTCGGCGTCGTGTTTCAGGACTTCAGGCTGTTCGACAACAAGACGGCGTACGAAAACGTTGCGTTCGCAATGCGGGTTGTAGGAGAGCGCCCGTCCGTTATAAAAAAGAGAGTACCGTATTTTCTTAATCTTGTAGGACTTGCCAACCGTGCCAAGAGCTACCCCGCAAAAATGTCCGGCGGCGAGCAGCAGCGCATAGCTCTCGCAAGAGCACTGGCAAACAACCCCAAGATACTTATTGCGGACGAGCCCACCGGAAACATTGACCCGCAGATGAGCCGTGAAATATTCGACCTGCTTATGAGAATAAATGCGCTCGGGAAGACGGTCATAGTCGTCACGCACGACCAGCAGCTCGTCGATTACTACAACAAGCGGGTTGTAACCATAAAGAACGGACACATAGAGAGCGACGTTCCGGCGGGAGGTGCAGCAAAATAATGAAGCATATCAGTACCTTTTTCTATCACGTCGGTCAGGGCTTTGTCGGAGTGTTCCGTAATCCGGTAATGAGTACCGCAAGTATGCTTGTGCTCATATGCTGCATGCTTATAACCGGAACTTTCTACCTCGTTATCGACAACATTAACCGAAATTTCAAAGCTCTGGACGACCTTAACGTAATGATCGTCTGGATAGACGACGATACCGGAGATTCCGACGTTTCTGCGGATGAAAGCACGCAGGACGACGATATGTCCGGTTCACCCGCCGACAACCGGGAGACCGCCGTTTTCGACGAAGAGACGCTCGCCGCGATACGCGCTCTTGACCATGTGACCGACGTGTACTATGTAAGTAAGCAGGAAGCGTTCGACGAGCTGGTTGCAACCGAGGGATCGGACGCCGATTTTCTCCAGTATTTCGACGCCGATACAAACAATCCCCTGCGTGCGTCTTACCGTCTTACATTCGAATCCGGTACCGACACCGAAAATATCCGTTACATTAAATCAGCGCTCATAGATATGGGCTTCGACAAAGAAAATATAAGCGAGAATATCGACCTTTACGACAATCTTAACAATGTAAAGGGAGCGCTCACCACGGTGGCGCTCTGGCTTATGGCAATACTGTTCGTGGTTTCGCTGTTCGTAATAATGAATTCCATACGTCTCGGCCTGTTCTCGAGGCGCGAGGAAATCCAGATAATGCGTTATGTCGGCGCCACAAACGCCTTCATCCGCACACCGTTCGTATTCGAAGGAATAATAATCGGTCTTATATCCGCAGTGATTGCGTTGGGACTCCAGTATTACCTTTACGCTCAGGTAATAAGCGAGATTGTACGGAAGTATTCGGTGGTGGATATCGCGCCGTTCGGCTCGTATCTGCTGTATATCGGAGTGGGATTCGCCGTGATAGGCGTATTCGCCGGAGTTTTCGGCAGTCTTATTTCCATACGCAAATACCTTAAGGTGTAACCGGCTTTGCTTTCGGAGGGCAAAAGACAATGAAAAAAACCGCATTAATATGCATCGCGCTTTGCGCAGTTATGCTGCTTTCGACCGTCAGCGGAATTCCCCTCTCCGCCGAGGGCGCTACATACGATGAGCTTCAGGACAGTCTTGAAAAAGCAAAAGCCGTGTACAATGCGGCAGTTGCAGAGCGGAAAAATGCTCAGAACAGGCTGAGTGAGCTGGAGGCTCTTATCAAGGATATCGATAACAAACGGTATGCGCTGGAGGTTCAGTATGCTATTCTTGAAGAAAAGATCGCATATATTCAAAAGGAGCAGGAGATAACCGACAGCCTTATTGCCGCGTATACCGAGCGCCAGGAGTATTATTCCGGTCTTATTGAAGATCAGCAGGCTCAGCTCGACGAGATGCTCGAGCTATACGCCACGGTTCTCCGTTACAGCTACGAGCACGGAGATACCAGCACATTTGCCATCATATTCAACAGCTCGGACTTTACACAGTTTCTTTCCCGTTTACAGTATTTCGACAACATTATTGAGTATAATGATACGATAGTCGGTTCTCTTAAGAAGATCGAAGCCGAAATGACCGAGCTTCAGGGACAGTACGACAGTGCGCTCGACAATCTGACCTATTACACCGAAATGCTTTCCGACCAGCAAAGCGAAGTTGCGGAGACTCAGGCCGCAATGGACGCTATTGCCGCCGAGTACGATCTGCTTTACGGAGAATACCTTAAGAGCGCCGAGGCGGAGCAGGATCTGATCGCCGAAATGAAGGCGGATGAAGAGATTCTGTATCAGTCAATTAAGGATATCGAGAACCAGATTCTTAATTACGAAAACAACGTTTCGGACTTCCGCTGGCCGCTCGAGGTCGGCGTGTGGTATACAGTCACCTCTTATTACGGCTGGAGAGTCGATCCGCTCGGCAGAGGATATAAATTCCACAGCGGTATCGATATAGCCGCGGGCGGCGGTAACAAGGTGCTTGCCGTATGCGACGGTGTGGTCACTACGGCAAAATACCATAACAGCTACGGCAATTATGTTGTCATATACCACGGTGACGGTGTTTCCACGCTCTATGCTCATATGCAGAACGGATCGCTTCAGGTCAAGGTCGGCGACAAGGTCACCAAGGGACAGTGGATAGGCAGAGTAGGTACAACCGGGGATTCCACCGGAAATCACCTTCATTTTTCGGTGATCGTTAACGGCGAATACCTTAATCCGGACAATTATCTGCCCGACGGCTATTACGTTAAGAAGTACAACAAAAAATAAGGGGATATCATGGGCAAAAAGGTTTCCGTTTGGATAAGCATTTTTATTGCACTTTTGCTTTGCGTCGCCACTTATCTTGTCACCGCGACAGCAATCAATTCCGCCTACCGCGAGGAAATAGCTTCGCTCAGAGCGAATCAGACATCCGGACAGGACGTTTCGTCGAGCGAGGATATGTATTCCAAACTCAGGGATATAGAGGATCTGGTGAATCAGGTCTTCGTCGGCGATATAGACCGTGACGCGCTTACCGACGCCGTTTGTTCCGCGTATCTGGCAGCACTCGGAGATAAATATACCATGTACCACACCTCCGAGGAAATGAAGGAATACCTTAGCGACAGCGAGGGCAGCTATGTCGGAATCGGCGTTCAGGCTTCATTCGATACCTCAACCGGCGGTATTTACGTCATTACCGTATTCCCCGATTCCCCTGCCGCAGAAGCAGGAATACTCGTCGGAGATATAGTCGTTCAGGCAAACGACGTCGTATGCACCTCCGAGACGTACTACAAAACAATAAACACAATTCGCGGCGAGGAGGGCACCGAGGTTGACCTCGTAATTAAACGAGGTGACAAGACTTTTGACCTTACGGTAGTCCGCGCTAAAGTCGATGCCGTAAGCGTGGCATACAGTATGCCCGAAAAAGGCGTAGCGCTTATCCGAATCAATCAGTTTTCGCAGACCACTCCGGACGATTTCCGCGCCGCGCTTGAGAGCGCTTCCGAAGATAAAGCCGAGTATTATATATTCGATATGCGCAACAACGGAGGCGGCAATCTCGGAGCAATTGTAGATGTTCTGGACATGCTGCTCCCGGAGGGCACCATACTCACCTATTCCGACAAGGACGGCAACATTATCGGCTCTTATTCCTCTACCGACAAAGAATCGCTCGACGCTCCCATGGCGGTACTTATTAACGGCAATACCGCATCCGCGGCAGAGCTGTTCAC
This sequence comes from Clostridiales bacterium, assembly GCA_004553575.1. Lineage (GTDB taxonomy): Bacteria > Bacillota > Clostridia > Oscillospirales > CAG-382 > SFLA01. The sequence goes on along the minus strand of SFLA01000068.1, from coordinate 749 downwards.
GGCGGCGCTGCGCGATTATGAGATGGCCGTAACGGTAGGCACCACCACCTACGGCAAGGGCGAAATGCAAAGCCTTTATACGCTCGATGACGGCAGCGGCGTGCGGATATCCACTTATTACTACAACCCGCCCTGCGGCGTTAACTACGAGGGCATAGGCATAACCCCGGATATCGAATTCGAGATGCCCGAGGAACTTGCGGAGAGGTTCTACCAGCTTACGCCGGAAGAGGATGTACAGCTTCAGGCGGCAATAACCGCCGTAAAACAGCAGTAAGAATAAAAACTATATATAAGGGGCAGAAGACATGGCAAAGCAGATTTTCGTTTCCAAGGAAGGATACAAGAAGCTCCAGGCAGAGCTTGAGCATCTTAAAACAGTTAAAAGAAAGGAAATAGCGCTCGCTATTCAGAAGGCACGCTCGTTCGGCGACCTTTCCGAGAACAGCGAATACGACGAGGCAAAAAACGAGCAGGCTGAAATCGAAAGCCGTATAGCTCTTCTCGAGACAACGCTCGATAACGCCACCGTGCTCGACGACAAGGACATAAAGACCGACAGAGTCAGCGTCGGAAGCGCGGTTACCATTTATAATATTGCCACCGAGCGCGAGGAGGAATACCGTATAGTCGGTTCCACCGAAAGCGATCCCGTAGAGGGAAAAATATCGGACGACTGCCCTCTCGGCAAAACGCTGCTCGGTCAGCGTGTGGGCGACACCGTTAACGTTGAAACCCCGGGCGGTACC
>SFLA01000020.1 GCA_004553575.1 Clostridiales bacterium | reverse complement strand
CGATATTCCGGCGGCGCCTATCATCGGGTTTATCTTCTTTTTACTGAAGAGATTTATCAGCTTGGCGAATAGCACGCCTCCCGCAGTGTCGAACACGAACGCCACAAAGCCGAGCCCGATTACCAGCAGGGTCTGAAGGGTGAGGAAGTCCTCCGCCTTCATCGTGAACGCGACGATTATTCCGAGAAGAAGGGTGACCAGGTTGGCCAAAACCTTCTGTGCGGTCTCGGACAGCGAATCAAGCCGTCCGCATTCGCGTATCAGGTTGCCGAACATCAGGAAGCCTATAAGCGCCACGCAGTCCGGCGCGATCATTCCGATAACTATCGTAACGACAATGGGAAAGAGTATCTTTGCCTTTTTGGATACATTCTTCGGCTCGTATTCCATGCGTATACGGCGTTCTTTTTTCGTGGTGAGCAGTTTTATAACCGGAGGCTGTACCAGGGGCACAAGCGCCATGTAAGAGTATGCCGCAACGATTATTGCGCCGATATACTTTGTGCCGAACTTCATTGCCACGAAAATGCTGGTGGGACCGTCGGCGGCGCCTATTATTGCTATCGAAGCCGCATCGGTTATTGCAAAATCGGGTCCGAACCAGCCGAGAGACCCGAACAGCGCGGCAAGCGAAAGAGTGAAGAATATGCCGAACTGCGCGGCTGCGCCGAACAGCATGAGCTTCGGGTTGGACAGCAGCGGTCCGAAATCGATCATGGCTCCGATACCGATAAAGAGAAGTATCGGCAGCAGCTCGTTTGCAATGGTCGCGTCGTAAAGGGTCTTAATGACCTCGGGCGCGCCGTCAACCGGAAGATTGACGAGTATCGCTCCGAATCCCATCGGAAGCAGAAGGGCCGGCTCCATGTCGTGCCTTATCGCAAGGTAGATAAGCAGTCCGCCGATTACCCACATAATAATCATTTTTGGGTTTTCGGTTACAATGCGCACGACGTTTTCGTACAGAAATTCCATTTGTATCTTTCCCGCCTTTGCATAAAAATAAGACTTCTGTCGCTTGGGTGCGATAAAAGTCTTGCCTTTTAATGCCTGCGCGGGCGGTAAAAACCGCCGTGTTGACGCGCCCGGCAACGGATTGCCCGCGGGCTACTCCCTTTTATTAATAAAAATATTATAGCAGAACGGGTTATTTTTGTAAAGAGTTTTTTTGCAAAAAGATTTACATCGGATTTGAACTGTGGTATAATAATTAGGGATGATGTTAGGAGGAACATGATGGGTGTAAGCGCTAAAAGCCGGAATACAGCAAGGAAAAATGCAGTTTACATATCCGTGACAGCGGTAATTATTCTTGCAGTCGCGCTGTATATTTTTATAAAATATGATGCCGCCAGGGTGCTTACAACCATATCGGGAGTTAACCCGCTGTTTGTGACAGCCGGTTTGTCCATGCTTTTCGTACAGCTTTATTCCGAATCGTTTTGCTACGGTATTCTTCTTCGCAAGGCCGGAATAAAAAAGAAGCTTTCCCGTCTGTCCGGATATGCCGGAACCGACCTGTTTTATTCCAATATTTCTCCGGCACAGCTCGCCGGGCTTCCCGCGGCGGGCGTTGCAATGTACCGCGACGGGGTGAGCGTATCGGCTTCCTGCCCGTGCCTTGCCGCATACTCCATGTGCAACCGCTTTGCGGCGCTTGTTATAGCCTCGGCTTCCGCCGCCGCATTCCCATATATAATAATCGGAGCGGGGTCGGCGTTATTTCTTACGCTGTTTGTGTACGGGGCTGCGGTGAATCTCGCAATAGTCGGTCTCTTCGTCGTAGCCTTGTTTTCGGAATCTGCTTCGCGCGCGGTAATAGGCTTTGTAATGCGGCTGCTCGGTAAGATAAAGTTTCTTAAGATTTCTTCGTCTCAGGAAGATATTGACCGTATTTCCTATGATTATATCTCAGCTGCCGCAATGATGCGTACTTCGCCGCTGACCGGTATTTCGGTGCTCGCCGTTTGCGTTTTCAAGCGTATTGCCAATTTCGCGGTTGTTTATTTCGCATACCGTGCCTTCGGCCTCGGAAGCGAGAGTTTCTTTTATATCGTAGCGGTTCAGTCGGTGCTTGCCGTGTCTGCGGAGTCGGTTCCGATACCCGGTTCGGCAGGTGTGAGCGAGGCAATGTTTACCGTTCTCTACGGCGATATTTTCGGCGCACGGCTTTATATTGCGGCAATGATAATCGTCCGCGCGATGAACTATTTTGCGCTGCTTTTGGTGAGCGGAGGATACTCATATTGGCTTCATTGTTCTTCGGAAAGGAGAGTATAATACATGAATATGAAGAAGATTGCAGGGATTTCGCTGGCTTTGCTGCTGGTGGTTTGTTTGTGTGCTACGTCCGCTTCGGCGGGCGGTCCGGATATGAACGTATCCGACGGAGATGTACTTACGGGAGAAGTTACGTTTATCGCGGGAGCGCCGGGCGCGGTTTTTTATATAGACGGCGATAAGGTTTCCGGTACTTCCGACGGAGGTCTGAGTCTCTGCTGGACGCTTTCCGGAATCGATTATTCCGGATGCGAGTTCCGTATAGGAAACGATACGGTCGTCGCCTGCGGCAAGGAAAACGGCGATTTTTCCGCTCCGGCGGACAAGGAGCTGTTCTGTTCGGACCGGGTGGTGCTGGACTTTATCCCGGCGACGGCAACCGGTACGCTCGACGAGAGTATGGTCTACGGCAGTTATAATATAGACGATCTTTCCGTGTCCGGCGTGTATCTCGTGCTTCCCGACGGAAGCCGGCTCGACCCGGAATCGGTAATTCTGCATTATCCCGTTGTGGACGCAAGCGGCAGTACCGCTTCGGACGAGCAGTCATACGGCGGCGAGGGTATATCCGTCGGCGACGGCTGGAATGCTACGACCGGTCTGGGAGGAATCCTTCCGCAAAGTCCGATATACGTTTCGTTTGTGTTTTACGGCGCGGATTCCGCACTTGAATCTTCGGACAGCACCGTACTGTATTATGACACCTCCGGGCTGTCGGACGGCGAGCACACGCTTCGCTGTGTAACCTCCGGGGGAGAGACGTCTGCGGTATTCAGCGTGGACAACACGGCGCCGGAGATAACTATATCCGCTTCGTTCGGCGAAGCGCTGTATACCGACGGAAGCATAAGCTTTGATGTTTCCGACCCGAGCGGGGTCGAATCCGTTACGGCGGATATCGACGGAACTCCCTACACTTCCGGCGGTTCGCTTTCGGCTTTTACCGAGGGCAGACATACGCTTATCGTAACCGCAGCCGATAAAATGGGAAATACCGCCTGTGCCTGCGTCGAATTCCGCCTGTTTTCCGCCGACGCGGAAAGCGAAGTGTCCGACGGAATGACCGATACAATTGTTTCGGTTCCGACGGTTGAAGGCGCGAGGGAGGAGTATTCCTACGACATAGGCGGCGCCGACGGATTCAGGTTCGATTATCTGGGGTCTACCGGCGAAAACGGTCTTATTGCCGTATATGCGTATAATTTCGAGACTTCGGAGTACGATGTTATCGGATATGCGGACAGCGGTGTAAAGGCTTCCTTTACCGTTTCCGACAGCAAATATATTTCCGGAGGATCTGTAAGAATAGCTGTCGAGCCGTATGCATATACGTCGGTATCGGACACGGTTATATGGGTCACGGATACGCAGTATTACAGCGCGTTCGACGATCTTCATCCGGTATACTCGCTTATTCTGGATTACGCGGTCGCTCAGTTCAGCGAGGGTAAGGCGGGATATCTTATACACACCGGCGACGTAGTCGATACTTACAGCCCGGCAGAAAAAGCTGTCGGCGAGTGGGAATTCGCTTCGTCTGTACATACGATTATAGATACCGCCGGAATGCCGTACGGTATAACCGCGGGCAATCACGATACGAACAACACCCCGGCGGATATGTCCTATTTTACCAAATACTTCGGAGCGGACAGATTTTCCGGAAATAAATGGTACGGAGGAGATCTCGAAAACAATCAGAGTCACTACGACCTTATAACCATATCGGGCACGGATTATCTGTTTTTGTACCTCGGCAACGGAGTGGAGGACACCGACAGAACGGTCGCATGGGCAACGGCGGTATGCGAGGCTTATCCTGACAGAACCGTGATTATATGTGTGCACGCGTACCTCGGTGCTGACGGCGAGTATGTTATAGACGAGGCTAATCCGAACGCATATACCAATTCCAGAGCAAAGCAGATAATGGAAAAGATTATAATACCGAATCCCAATGTCGCAGCGGTTCTGTGCGGACACGAGCACGGTGCATCCCGGGCTTGCCGCACGCTCGATGACGGCAGAACGGTCTGGGAGATCCTTTCCGATTATCAGTATGCCGAAACCGGCGACGATCCGCAGCACGTTATTAACGGCTGCGACTGCGACGGCGAGGGCTATCTCCGTCTTATAACCTTCGGGTCGGACGGCACAATGTCACAAACGACTTACTCGCCGCTTCACGACGATTACAACTGGTTTGCTGACGATAAAGATACGTTTTCGGTAAAGCTTTCGGTACGCGAATCGTCGCAGATCCTCACAACCGTGTCTGCATCGGTTAACATAATGCCTGAATCTGACGGCTTCGGTTTACCCGCGTGGGCGTGGGCGGCAGCGGCGGCAGTGCTGATCCTTGCAGCAGCAGTTATTTTTGTAACAGTCAGGAGAAAACATGAAAAACCACTTTGAAGTAAACCCGCTTATCGAGGAATATACAAGCACCTGTGTATGCAATACGACTACGGACGCATCGCTTTACGAAAAATACGACGTAAAGCGCGGCCTGCGCGATGTTAACGGAGTCGGAGTGCTCACCGGTCTTACAGCCGTTTCGGATGTAAAAAACGAGGGCAGACTGCTTTACCGCGGCGTAGACGTGGAAAAAATGGTTGACGGCTTTCACAACGAAGGCCGGTTCGGATTTGAAGAGACGGTATATCTGCTTATGATGGGTCACGAGCCGAACCGTCAGCAGCTCGAGGAGTTCCGTCGTCTGACCTGCGAATACCGGACGCTTCCGAAGAATTTCGTCCGCGACGTGGTGCTTAAGGCTCCGACCGACGATATTATGAACGCACTTGCCCGCGAACTGCTTACCCTTTATTCATACGATAAGCATCGCGAGGATTTGTCCCTTCCTAACGTAATGCGGCAGTGTCTGCAGCTTATTTCCGTGCTCCCGCAGCTTGCTGTGTATTCGTATCACGCGTATCTGCATTACCGCAAGGGAAAAAGCCTTGTTATTCATACGCCCGACCCGCGCCGTTCGGTTGCCGAGGATATTCTCGCTCTGCTGCGCACAGATATGCATTATACCGAGCTTGAGGCAAAGGTTCTGGATACCGCGCTTGTGCTTCATGCCGAGCACGGCGGAGGCAACAACTCGACATTTACGACCCGCGTCGTGACCACCACCGGCACCGATACATATTCTGCGATAGCGGCTTCGCTCTGCTCGCTGAAGGGACCGAAGCACGGCGGCGCCAGCCTTAAGGTTATTGAGATGTTCGACTGCATACGCCGTAACGTATCCGATTGGACCGATGAAGACGAGGTGCGTGCCTTTTTGGCGAAGATACTCCACCGGGAGGCTTTCGACCGCACCGGTCTGATATACGGCGTAGGTCATGCGGTTTACTACAACGTCGATCCGCGTGCCGAGGTCTTACGCCGCTGTGTCGAGCAGCTTGCGGCAGAAAAGGGAAAGAAAAAGGAGTACGAGCTCTATCGTGTGGTAGAAAGAACGGCTATCGATCTTATCACCGCCGAACGCCGCATCTTCAAGGGCGTTGTTACCAACGTTGATTTCTACAGCGGATTTGCTTACAGTCTGCTGGGATTGCCCAAGGAGCTTTATACGCCGATATTCGCGATATCACGTATCGCCGGATGGTCCGCGCACCGTATGGAGGAGCTTATAAACTCCGGGAAGATTATACGTCCTGCGTATCGGAGCATATGTACCGAAGTACCGTATGTTCCGCTCGACCAGAGAGATTAGAAATACAGCAGCTCCGTTCAGAGCGGGGTAAATAAACAGTAACACGGACAGCGGGAATCAAGCCGTCCGTGTTAATTTTACGGACAAAATGCCGGATTAACCGTAAAAGGCAAATATATGAGATTAATCGTTTACGGTTCCCGATACGGAACCGCCGGGAATTACGCAGAGGAACTCTCCCGCAAAACCGGTATTTGCGTAAAAAACAGGAAATTACGGATAAAACAATTATGACACGGTTATATATATCGGAGCACTGTATGCGGGAGGTGTTCTGGGAATGAAAAAGACTTTTACAAAGCTGTCGCAACGGCAAAAAAAGATAATTATCATTACTGCAGTCGGATTGGCTGAACCGACGCACACGGCGCACCGATAACATTAAAAACGGTATAAAGAAACAAATCCCGGAAGGGTTGTATGAAAATGCACATATATTTCATCTCAGGGGCGAAGCGGATCGCCCGTAGGGCTGTGTTAACATGCAAAAGCTTTTGTAAACCGCTGCCAATATAAAAACCGGCCCGCGGCATAGCTGCAGGCCGGATAAACTGTTATAATAACTGTTTAAGGGGAGTGCTTTCGTGTATATTATGCCCGGCTCTTTATCAAACGGTCGAGTATGTCCGCCGCGTCGCGTACATAGCTTACGCACGGACGGCTTGTGTAAAATCCGGGTGTGCGTTCGGTAGGGGCGGGTGAGCTGTCGGCGCTTCCGCCTAGCAGTTCGCGGCAGATTATCGATCCGTGTGTGCGGCGGAAATCCTCGGCAATAGATTGAATAAGCGCGTAATGATCTGCCTTTGCTTTTGCGTCATGCGGGTCTGAATAGCCGTAAAGTATTCCCGCGGCGAGAAATGCTGCCGAGCATGCTCCGCATACCTCACGCAGTCTCCCCATACCGCCGCCGAACGATGACGCCATCTTCATCGACTGCTCCTCGGTAAGTCCGGTAATGTCCGTGAATGCGGTTAATACCGCCTGAGCGCAGTTTGCACCGCCGCGGAACAGTTTTTCAGCTTTTTCTGCATGTGTCATAAATACACCTCGTTTCAGGTGAATTATACCCGTATGCAATGGGTTTGTCAACTCCGCGGATACTTGAAAACAGGTCCGGGATATGTTATAATCCGTCAAAGAGGTGATAAGAGATATGCGTTACCGTCTGAACGGCAGAACGGTAATACTGTCGGGTGCGGGAAGCGGAATCGGCCGTGCAATGACGACCGAGCTGATAACCCGTTACTCCTGCCGTGTTATAGGTATCGGCAGGCACGCCTCCCGGCTGGAGGAGACCGCGGAGCTGCTGGGCGACAAAAAGAATATGTTTTCGTATTCTTTATTCGACGTAGCGGATCCGGCCGGCTGGAGCGCTCTCGCAGACCGGCTTTCAGCCGAAGGCATTACGCCGGATATACTTATAAACAACGCGGGAATGCTTCCGAAATTCGACCGTATGGTGAATGTATCCCCTGAAGACATGCACCGGGTTATGGAGGTGAATTTCTTTTCGGGCGTTTATTCCGTAAAGTCGCTGCTTCCTCTGCTGCTCGGTTCGGATTCGCCGGCGATAGTCAATATAGCCTCATCGGCCGCGCTTGCGCCGATCGCGGGTACGGCATTTTATTCCGCCAGCAAGGGTGCGGTGAAGAACGCAACCGAGTCGCTTCGGGAGGAGCTTTCGGGGAAAGCGTATGTTGCGCTGGTATGCCCGGGCTTTTCACGTACAAACATATTCCGCGAGCAGCATGATATGCCGCCGGAGAAGCTGCTCGATCTGATCGCAACCCCCTGCGAAAAGATCGCCCGCCGCATAGTGCGGGGGATAACTCGCCGACGCCAGTTCATGACGATAGGCGCCGACGCGGTGCTTATGGACTTTTTCAGCAAGCACTTCCGCGTGCTGTCATACCGCACATACCGCCGCTTTATGGAGGCGTCGGGCTTAAAAATGTTTTCGGATATTTTCGGAAGTGAGTAAGGAGCAATTCGAATGGCACAGTTTACCCGCGAGGCGATAAAGACATCGCTTATCCGTCTTTTGTCTGCCAGACCGCTGGAAAAAATAACCGTGAAGGATATTGTCGACGACTGCAATATCACTCGCGGCACGTTTTACTATCATTATCAGGACATTTATGCGGTGATAGAGGATATTATTAATGCCGAGACTGATAAGATAGTCGCAACGTGCGGCGACGGAGAGAATTGGGAGGAAAATCTGCTTCGGGCGTTTTCGTTTACCGATCGGCACAGGACCGCTGTCCGAAACATATACGAATCGAATCATCGCGAGCTTGTCGAAAGGTATTTCCGCACCGCCGCCGACACCTTAATAAGGGCGTATATCGACGCCAAGGCGTCGGCGATGGAGGTAAGCGAGACGGATAAACGGATAATCACGGATTTATACCGCTGGTCGCTTAAAGGAGCGCTTTTGGAGTGGGTGGCTTCGGGTATGAAGTATCCGTTTGCGGATACCCTTCATCTCATTGCACAACTGTTCGAGGGCGGCGCAAGCCGTGCGCTTGAAAACAGCCGCAGTAAATAGTTTTCACAGTTTCGCCTTCGTGTACAAAAAATGTATACGGGGGCGTTTTTGTATATTGCCGTACCGTTTGGGAAATGGTAAAATCACACCGAACGAGAGGTGTGGAATATGAAGAAAAATGACATGGCCTTTTATGCAAAGGGATATTATATAATCGTTTCGGCTGTGCTTATTGCCGCGGGACTGCTGATGATGCTGTTTCCGTCGTTTGTTTCGGGGATTATAGGCATAATCATAGGAGCTGCTCTGATAATCACCGGTACCGCAAAGATAGTGGGATATTTCAGCGGCGAAAAGTACGGATTGGCGTTTCAGTTCGATCTCGGTCTCGGCATTGCTTCGCTTGTAGCCGGTATCGTAATTGCAGTCACCCCAAAAGCGGTTCTCGGCACAATCGTGGCGCTTATCGGCTTTATGGAAATAATAAACGGCGCCATGCGTATACAGACCGCGTTCGACGCCCGCAGGTTCGGAATATCCCGCTGGTGGATAATGCTTGCCGTCGCGGTTTTATCGGTGGGTATAGGAGGATTCTTACTGTTCAATCCCATTAAAAGCAGCGAGACAATACTTGTTATTGTCGGGGTTTCGCTGCTCATTTCGGGCATTCTCCACGTAATCACGGCACTGATAACCGTAAAAAAACGTCCGAAGAAAAAAGATACCGCGAGCGTATACGAAGCGGACTACCGCGATCTGTAAAGGAGACGGAAAATGGATATCGGCACCGCCGGACTTAACGTGCGTAAAAAGGGCATAAGCGCTCCCGCCGTATGCTTTGTTCTGCTTGAAGCGTTCTGCGCTTTGTCACTTGTATATTCCGCAGTTTCCGGGCGGAACGATAAAATTCTGATATGTGTTTCCGGAATGCTGCTTCTGCTGCTACCCGCAGCAGCCGAGCGGCTTTTACGTATAAAGATTGCCGCTTCCATGAAATGCATACTGCTCGTCTATGCAATAAGCGGACCGGTGCTCGGACACGTCTACCGCTTTTACTATACCTTCCGCCACTGGGACAAGCTGATGCATATCCTGTGCGGCGTTTTCTTTGCCGCATTCGGGTATTGCCTGCCGGACTGTACAGACTGCGGCAGACGGCATTCCCGCAGACTTAAGCTGTGGTCCGCCTTCTGCCTTGCAATGACAGTCGCTTCGCTCTGGGAATTCTTTGAATTCGGAATGGATGTGCTTATCGGAACCGATATGCAGAACGACACGGTGCTTCACGGCTTCACTTCCTATTTGCTTGGAAGTGAGCCCGGTATAACGGAGTCGCTTGAAGGCATAACCGAAGTCGCCGTGAACGGTGTTCCGCTCGGAATCGACGGATATCTCGATATCGGCCTGTACGATACGATGCTTGATATGATAGTCTGTGCGGCGGGTGCGGCAGGATTCTGTTTGTTTGCGTCCCTTAGGTATAAAAACAGGGACTGCACAGCGGCAGTCCCTGTCGGTAACGGAAATCAGAGCATTATTCGGCGGTAATAACGAACGGGCGTATCGGAAGTCCGTCCTCCGTGCCGGTAATCACATTCGGAAGACACCGGGCATCCATTGCGCATCTTAGCTCGCACGCAACACCGCTGCACTCAAACACCAGAGTGTCGGAAGCGGACGAGGTTACCGTAACCGTAAGAGGATTTCCGTCCGCATCGCAGGCGGACAGCGACGTTACGGCTTCATCGGGAAGGGTTACGTCGGAATCGAATACGACCGTGACCGTACTCCCGTCAAAGGAATAGGATTTGACCGCGGGATATGTGCAGGCGGAATCGATACCGTATATTTTTTCCTTAGCCATATCGGCAAGACGGATACATACCGGCAGCTTGTCTGTCGGGTGCAGATCGTCCGGATTGCCTGTGTCGTAATTGACGGTGGTCCAGGCGTTGCCTATGCTCTCTATCTCGAGCTGAGCAAGCCGTATCTCCGAAAAATCCGTTTCGGAGAAGGAGGGAAGACCGACCTGTATAAACGGGAGCTCCTCGTTGCCGAATATGTCGCGGAACATTCTTACAAGCGCGGAATTGTATTCTGTGTAATGACCGGGATCGTATGCGTTGCCTTCGCCCTGATACCATATTACGCCCTTGAAGGAAAAGCCCCTTAGCGGAGATATCATTGAGTTCCAGCAGTTGTCGGCAGGATATGTGTAGCCGTGCAGACCGTATTCCGCTACGTGAGCGGAATCTATCCAATATTCGATAGGACTTCCGCCGTATGCGCTTACCACGACGCCGATAGGAATGTCCACGGCTTTGTACAGCTCTCTCGCGAACAGGAACGCAGTGGAGGAGATGTGATATCCTGCAATGGTTTTCGACGAAGGTATTACCCATCCGGCTCTGGACTCAAAGGTATCGAGCGCGACGGTCGAGGTTTGATCGGGAACTATAAGAAATCCGAGATCGGGGTAATCGCAGTCAGCGTTTATATTGTCTCGGCTGCTCCCGCTGAGGTATTCGACATAATAGCACATATTCGACTGTCCGGAGGCGAGATATACGTCTCCGCAGCGGACGTTTTCAAATACGAGGCTCTGTGCATCGCAGGTTACGGTAAGTTGTGTTCCCTCGCGAAGCATGCCGTGTGCGGGCAGGACCGCTTTCCAGCTTCCGTTTGTTACCGTTCCGAAGACGGTGCTTCCGTCGTAGGATACATAAACCCGTCTTCCCTCGAGCGATTTGTCGGCGGTGCCCCAGACGGTAATATCGGTTTCGCGCTGTATAACGCCGTCGTCGCCGTAAAGAGGCGTTACTGTAAACAGGCACTTGGCGCGCTGCGAATCGGTATAGGTCGTTACCTCACCGGTGTATTCGGTGTATTCTTCCGATACCTCCGTGTCGGATGCTTCGGATTCTTCGAATGCAGAGCTTTCGTTGTTTACGGCCGGCTTGCATGATACGGTAATTATTGCCGCTGCGGCAATAAGCGCTGTTAAAACGGTTAATCTTGCTTTCATCTTTTTCCTCTCTCTTTTTTCGGTTGCTCCGTCCTGCACCGCGGTTATTGCGGCGTACGGCGGAGCTTCCGTGCTGTTCGGGTTTGTTTTGTGCGATGTCTGAAGCCGGAACACTTTGCTCCGGCGGCAGTCCGCGTGCGTGTCGTCCGGCATGCTTTTGACGGCGCGGTCTTTAATTCTTCCGGCAGGGTTTGCCCGCTCGGGCTTTGCGTATATCCCGCTGTTTCCCGCATTTGCGCAGATAAACGGAGCGGAGCCGATAAGCCCGCCGGTATTTGCATATACCTTCATGTATTCAACTTACAGTCAACCGTCGATTTTAATAGACAGTATTATATACCCGCCCGTAAAATAAGTCAAACTTAATGTTGAACTATTTATAAAAATGTGATATATTCTAAAACAGCGGGGAATTGTAACATGAAAAAAAGTTATAAATGCGTTCTCTGGGATTGGAACGGTACCCTGGTGGACGATGTTATTCCGTCTCTGTATGCCGTTAATCAAATACTGACCGACCGCGGCATGCAGCCGATAACCCTGAGCCGGTACCATTCGTATATCGATACTCCGATCGTGCGGTTTTACGAGCATTTTTTTGATCTCGGTTCGACAGACTTTTCGGTCATCGCGTACGAGTTCAAGAGCAACTATAAGCGCTTTATGGAATCCGGCGGGCTGTTTGCAAACACGGTTCCGGTGCTCAGCCGTCTCAGGTCGCTTGGGGTAAGGCAGTATATCGTATCTGCCGAACGGCAGGAGACGATAACCGGATATCTGGATAAATACGGCATAGCCGCATATTTTTCCGGCGTGTGCGGGGCTTGTACGGATTTTGCCGAGAGCAAGACCGAGCGCGGGAAGCGGTTTTTCGCCGGTATCGGCGAATCGCCGTCGGATTGCCTCTTCGTAGGCGATACGCTTCATGACTATGAAGTTGCCGGGGCGATCGGTACGGACTGCGCCATAATAGCCCGCGGGCACCAGAGTCTGCGCGAGCTGGAGCCGGTGGCGGACATATGTTTGAGCGATATATCCGATATACTCGGATTTTTCACTGATAACAACAATTAATACGAGGTATGCAAAATGCTGACTGCAATCGCGGGAATTAACTGGGGAGACGAAGGAAAGGGACGGATGGTGGATCTTCTGTCCGAGGATTACGACATAGTGGTGAGATATCAGGGCGGAAACAACGCCGGTCACTCCGTCGTCAACGATAAAGGCAGGTTCATTCTGAATCTTCTTCCGTCGGGAATACTGCGCAGCACCACCGTAAATATAATGGGCAACGGTATGGTCATTGACCTGCGTCACCTGTGCGGCGAGATCGACCGTCTGCGCGCCGCAGGTATCGAGGTATCTCCCGCCAATCTGAAAATAAGCGACCGTGCGGTAATCTGTATGCCGTATCATGTTCTTATGGACGTCCTCGAGGAGGACCGTCTTGCTGACCGCAAATTCGGCTCCACCCGCCGCGGAATCGCTCCGGTTTATGCCGATAAGTATTACAAAAAGGCGTTCCGTATGGGCGATCTTTTCGACATCGGTTCGTTAAGTCAGCATGCGGCGGAAATAGCCGAATGGAAGAATCTTACCGTCGAGCGCGGCTACGGTGCGCCCCCCGTAACTGCGGATCAGATTATCGAATATTTCCGCGAATACGGTGAGCGGCTTATACCGTATATCTGCGATACCGGAAAGTATATCGGAGACGCGGCTGCCGAGGGAAAGCGCATAATGTTCGAGGCACAGCTTGGAGCGCTCCGCGACATCGATTTCGGAATATATCCCTATACCTCATCCTCCAACACCGTTGCTGCGTACGCTCCCGTCGGAGCGGGCGTTCCCGGCCTTAAGCTGGATAAGGTTATCGGTATTATGAAGGCATATTCCTCCTGCGTCGGAGAGGGACCGTTCACCTGCGAGATGTTCGGTGAGGAAGCCGACCGTCTGCGCGAGGCGGGCGGTGAATACGGCGCCGCTACCGGAAGACCCCGCAGAGTAGGCGGCTTCGATGCGGTGGCGTCGAGATACGGCGTAAGGATGCAGGGCGCCGACGAGCTGGCGCTGACAAAGCTCGACGTGCTTTCATGCTTTGATAAAATCCCGGTTTGCACCGCCTACCGCGTGGGCGACCGTGTAACCTATGATTTTCCTGTCGGCAAGGAGCTTGAATCGGCTCTTCCCGTAATCGAATATTTCGACGGCTGGGGCTGCGATATAAGCGGCTGCCGAAGCTTTGCCGAGCTTCCCGCCGCCGCTCAGGCGTATATTATTGCGCTCGAGAAGCTCGCCGGCTGCCGGATTACTTACGTTTCGGTGGGTGCGGGACGCGACGAGTATTTGGTCCGCTGAAGATAAGCGGTAAAAAAACAAACGGAGTGTGCTGGGATGTTCAGGAAGGGATTCGATAACGACAAATACATTGCGCTGCAGTCGCAGAAAATACGCGACAGAATAGACCAGTTCGGCGGAAAACTGTATCTGGAATTCGGGGGCAAACTGTTTGACGATTTCCATGCTTCCCGTGTGCTTCCCGGATTTCTGCCGGACAGTAAGCTCCGTATGCTGCTCAGTCTGAAAGACGAGGCGGAGATAATTGTGGTTATCTGCGCCGAGGATATAGAAAAAAACAAGGTTAGGGGCGACCTCGGCATAACCTACGACGTTGAGGTACTCCGTCTGATAGATGCGTTCCGGACCTGCGGACTGTATGTCGGCAGCGTGGTAATAACCCAGTACTCAATGCAGCCGTCGGTGGTTGCGTTCGAGAAACGGCTGGAGAGACTCGGGATAAAAACATACCGTCACTACCGTATCGAAGGCTATCCGTCCGACGCCCGTCTTATCGTCAGCGAAGAGGGATACGGGCGCAATGATTATGTCGATACCGAGAGATCCCTGGTAGTCGTCACTGCGCCTGGCCCCGGAAGCGGAAAAATGGCAGCCTGTCTGTCGCAGCTGTATCACGAGCATATGCGCGGCATAAAGGCGGGTTATGCCAAGTTCGAGACCTTTCCGATCTGGAACCTGCCGCTACGTCACCCCGTAAATGTTGCGTATGAAGCCGCCACCACCGACCTCGACGATGTGAATATGATCGATCCCTTCCATCTCGAGGCATACGGCGAGACGAGGGTGAACTATAACCGCGACGTCGAAATTTTCCCCGTGCTGTCGGCGATATTCAACAAGATCTACGGATACTGCCCGTATAAATCTCCCACGGATATGGGAGTGAATATGGCGGGCTACTGCATTTATGATGACGACGCCGTTTGCGAAGCGGCAAATCAGGAGATAATACGCCGGTATTTCAACGCTATGTGTCTGCAGCGCAAGGGTCTTTGCGATTCCGAGCCGGTTTACAGAAACGAGCTGCTTATGAATCAGGCAGATCTCCGCGTTAACGACCGTAAGGTTGTCCCCGCAGCACGCGCCCGTGCCGAGAGCACCGGAATGCCCGCCGCGGCGATAGAGCTCCGGGACGGAAAGATAATCACCGGCAAGACCTCGGATCTGCTCGGGGCGTCCAGCGCAATGCTGCTGAACGCGCTGAAATATCTTGCGGGAATAGATGACGACTGTACGCTTATATCGTGCGAGATAATCGAACCCATACAGCGGCTTAAGACAAAGAATCTCGGCAACCGGAATCCCAGATTGCACACCGACGAGGTACTTATCGCATTGTCTATATGCGCGGTTACCGACCCGAATGCGCGCCGTGCGCTGGACATGCTTTCCGGGCTTAGCTGTACCGAGATGCATTCGTCGGTAATCCTTTCGCAGGTGGACGAAAATCTTCTGCGCAAGCTCGGAGTCAACCTGACCTGCGAGCCCGTATATCAGACCAAAAGGCTTTATCACAAATAGAGGGCGGATATAATGGAAAGAGTTAGCGATTATTTCGGCAGACTTGTATTCAACGATGACGCACGCAGGCGCACTCTCCCGCCGGAGGCGTATGCCCGTCTTCAGGAGACAATAGAGAACGGCAGATCGCTTGATATAACGCTTGCGAATACTGTCGCTTCCGCGATGAAGGACTGGGCAATAGAAAACGGCGCAACCCACTTTACCCACTGGTTCCAGCCCATGACCGGAATCACCGCCGAAAAACACGATTCTTTTGTTACGACAGAGAAGACTACGGGCAGGATTATATTCGATTTCTCCGGAAAGGAGCTTATCACCAGCGAGCCGGACGCTTCTTCGTTCCCGTCGGGCGGACTTCGCGCGACCTTTGAGGCACGCGGCTGCACCGCGTGGGATCCGACCTCCGACGCGTTCATAATGAACGACACGCTGTACATACCATCCGCCTTCATTTCATACGGCGGCGAGTGTCTCGACCGCAAGACGCCGCTGCTCCGGTCAATGCAGCTTATTGACCGCGAGGCAAAGCGGCTGTTGCGTCTGTTCGGGCTTAATCCCCGTCGGGTGGTTCCGATGGTCGGAAGCGAGCAGGAATACTTCCTTGTGGACGAGGATGTTTATCACCGTCGTGACGATCTTAAGGTTACCGGAAAGACTTTGTTCGGAGCTCCCGCGCCGAAGGGACAGGAGCTGGACGACCACTATTTCGGGGCAATACCGTTTAAGGTTAAAAACTTCATGACTACCATAGACCGCGAGCTTTGGCTTCGCGGAGTTCCGGTAAAGACCGAGCATAACGAGGCGGCACCCTGTCAGCACGAGCTCGCTTCGATATACACCGACTGCAACCGCGCCACCGACCAGAATCAGCTCACGATGGAGCTTATGAAAAAGGCGGCGAAGGAGAACGGACTCCGCTGTCTGCTCGCCGAAAAGCCTTTTGATCTTGTGAACGGAAGCGGTAAGCACAACAACTGGTCGCTTTCCGCGGACGGAAAGAATCTGTTTGACTGCGACGGTGACATTCGCTCCAACCGCTTGTTTCTGCTTATGATCTGCGCGGTGATTCAGGGTGCGGACGATTATCAGGATCTGCTGCGTATTTCCGCAGCAACTGCCGGAAATGACCGCCGTCTCGGCGGCTTTGAAGCGCCTCCGGCGATAATTTCGGTATATCTGGGCAAACGCATAGCCGACATTCTTGCCTCGCTGGAAAGCGGTGAGAGCGTTAAGGAGGACGACAACCGAGCGAAGCTTCCGCTGGGAGTGGATGTGCTTCCGCAGTTCTCAAACGACGGCGAAGACCGTAACCGTACCTCTCCGCTGGCGTTTACCGGAAACAAATTCGAATTCCGCATGCTCGGCTCGTCAATGTCGATTGCGATGACCAACACGGTTATCAACACGATTGTTGCGGATGCGCTTTCCCGGTACGCCGATTTGCTCGAGGGCAGCGAGAATATTAACGATTCCGCCGATATGCTTATTGCGGACGTGTATTCGAAGCACAAGCGTATTATCTACAACGGCAACAACTATTCTCCGGAATGGAGGGACGAGGCTGCCCGGCGAGGGTTGCTCGACCTTTCAAATACCGCCGAGGCACTTCCGTATTATATTTCCGATAAAAACGTGCGTCTTATAACCGGGCACGGCATACTTACGGAAAAAGAGATGAATTCCCGTTACGACGTGATGCTCGACGAGTATTCAAAGACGGTCAATATCGACGCTTCGACCATGGTTTACATGGCTCGCCGTCAGATACTGCCGGCGGTTTTAGAGTGTTCCGGAAGCCTGTGCAGTACCGCAGCCGCCAAGTCTGCCGCCGGAATCGGCTCCGACACGGAAGCGGATCTTGCGTACCGGCTTAACGAATGCTGCAATGCGATATACAATGCGTGCGAGTCGCTGTCCGGTCTGCTGTCCGACGCCGAAGGAATTACCGATAAAAAAGAAAAGGCGGATTTCTTCGCCTCGGTTGTAATCCCCTGCATGAACAGGCTGCGTTCCGCTTCCGACGAAGCCGAGGAATATCTGCCGAAGTCGGTCTGGCCGTTCCCGGATTATACCGATATGCTGCTCTGAGGGTTTTCCTTTTCCTCTTGATTTGTTCATATACGAATGGTAAAATATGAGCTACGGGAGGTCGGGCAATGAATTTGTTCCAGTTTTTAACGCCGAAGAGCGGTGTGGCTTTTGTCGAGGATGTCAGCACGCTGAGACAGGGGCTTGAAAAGATGCGGTTTCACGGATATACCGCGCTTCCGGTTATAGATCATGACGGAAGATACCGAGGAACTGTCACGGAGGGCGACTTTCTCTGGGACATGATTCGCCGCGGCGAGCCGGATATGAAAAGCCAGGAAAAGGTACTGGTGCGGGACATACTTCGCGACGGATGGAATCCGCCGATCGGTATCGGAGCCACACCTGAGGAGCTGCTTATGAAGGTGCGCGACCAGAACTTTTTACCGGTTATCGACGACCGGGGAATGTTCGTGGGTATCGTTACCCGTAAAAACGTGATCGGTTTCTTCGCCGATACATATCTGAAAAGCTGATACACAATTTACGGATATATCAAAAAATCCGCCGCAGACGAATCTGCGGCGGATTTTTGTTTAGGCGGGTATGCTTCAAAGCGGAACATGCCCGCGTTCGTGTTATTCGGGGATCAGTTATCGGCTGCGCTCTTCCACAGACCATGCAGATTGCAGTATGCGTAGGCTTCTGTTACCTCGTCGCCCTCGCAAACCGAAAAGCATGCCTCGGGCGCGGAGCCTACGGCAAGCTCCTTGCGCTGGTTCCCGGTCTTGGTGCGCAGCACTATCCAGGCGATATGGTGCTCAGCCGCCATAGGATGTGCTACGGAACCGACGGTAACCGTAACCTTGTTGCCTTCTCTTTTGATAACGGGGAGGTGCTTTTCGGCAGAAGCCTCAACTGTATTGGGGATAAGCTCCTCCATCTTCTTCCCGCAGCAGAATACGGGCACGCCGCTGTCGGTTACCTTCGCAACTATGTTTCCGCAGGTGGGGCAGACGTAAAACTTAATTTCCATTTTTGTTTCTCCCTTCGTTTTTTTGTTATTATAAATATTTATCACGGTAATGTCGGTGACTTTGTCACCTACCGTCTACCGATAATACATACACGGCGAACGGATAGCTCCGTTCAGCCGCAGTCCGGGGCGCCGCCTTAGACCGTTATTCAAGAGCGTAAGACCGGGCTTTTGCGGATCAGTCCGCGTCTGCTGCCGTTTTCAGCCGCTCCATAAGCTCCGAGGCAGGCTCCGGTGTGTTCTCGAGAGGAAAGGGTATTCCCATTGAGAGGTATTTTTCCGTGCAAAGCTTGCGGAACGGAAGAAGCTCGATGCGTTCGATGCATCCGAAATCTTTTTTCAGTTGTGCAAGCCGTTTTGCAGATTCTTCGGTGTCGTTCAGTCCCGGAATTATTACCTGACGTATCCATACCGGCGTACCGGTGCGCTGTGCGAGCTCCAAAAACCGAAGCGGCTTTTCCATTTTGCAGCCGGTGTATCTGAGGTAACTGTCCGGGTCGGTGTATTTGATATCAAGAAGAACAAGATCGGTCACTTCCAGCAGTGTCTCGGCCTTTTCAGGTGTGCAGCCGGAGGTATCGAGCGCGGTATTTATACCGTGTCTTTTAAGCAGAGCAAACAGCCCGCGTACGAATTCCGCCTGCAAAAGCGGCTCGCCTCCGGATACGGTTACTCCTCCGCGAGTGCCGAAGTAGCCGCGGTACCTGAGCAGTCTTGCGCAAAGCTGTTCCGCCGTCGTTTCTTCGCCGCCCGAAAAAGACCATGTTTCGGGGTTGTGACAGCAGACGCAGCGAAGCGGACAGCCCTGCATAAAGACTACCGCCCGTACACCCGGTCCGTCAACCGTACCGAAACTCTGTATCGAATGTATCCGTCCGGTGCTCATACCGATGTGTGGAAGGTGCGCATAATCACCTCCCGCTGCTGCTCGCGCGAAAGCTTCGCGAAGTTGACCGCATAGCCCGAGACTCTTATGGTCAGATTAGGATACTTTTCAGGGTGATCGTAGGCATCGAGAAGGGTATCGCGGTTCATTACGTTTACGTTAAGGTGGTGCGCGCCGTTTCCGAAATAACCGTCAAGCAGGTCGACAAGGTTGGAAACGCGTTCGTCAGCCGTTCTGCCGATCGCATCGGGAATAATGGAAAAGGTATTGGATATTCCGTCCTGCGCGTCGCAGTAGGAAAGCTTCGAAACCGAATTCAGCGATGCAGCCGCCCCGCAGGACTCGCGGTTGTGCATCGGGTTGGCGCCGGGTGCAAACGGCTCGCCCTTTTTCCTGCCGTCCGGAGTCGCTCCGGTCTTTTTTCCGTACATTACGTTGGAGGTAATGGTAAGTGCCGAAAGCGTATGTTTTGCTCCCCGGTAAGCGGGAGTCTTTTTAAGCTCCTCGTGAACATCGTGAAGTATATCGTGCGCTATCGAATCAACTCGGTCATCGTCGTTGCCGAACTTGGGGAAATCGCCTTCGGTAACGAAATCCGAAATAAGTCCGGATTCGTCACGCACAGGAGATACTTTCGCGTATTTTATTGCGGAAAGCGAATCCGCCAGCACCGAAAGACCCGCAACCCCGAACGCCATCATACGCTCGACCTGCGTGTCGTGGAGCGCCATCTGGGTTTTTTCGTAGGCATACTTATCGTGCATATAATGGATACTGTTCATGGTGTTGACATACAGACGGCACAGCCACGAAAGGTATATTCCGAACCGCTCCTTCACCTCATTCCAGCAAAGAACATCGCCGCCGATAACGGGCATCTGCGGACCGATTACGGTTCCCGACGTGCTGTCGGTGCCGCCGTTAAGAGCCAACAGCAGCAGCTTTGCCAGATTGGCGCGGGCTCCGAAAAACTGCATCTGCTTTCCGACCTTCATAGCCGAAACACAGCAGGCTATTGCATAATCGTCGCCGTATATACCGCGCATAAGATCGTCGTTCTCGTACTGTATCGCGTCCGTATCGACCGATACTTTTGCGCAGAAGCGCTTGAAGGACAGAGGCAGCCTTGAGCTCCAAAGCACGGTAAGGTTGGGCTCGGGAGCAGGCCCGAGATTGTATAGGGTGTTGAGCATGCGGTATGAGGATTTTGTGACTAAGGTCCGGTTGTCTTCGCCGGTGCCGCCGATACTTTCGGTTATCCACATCGGGTCGCCGCCGAACAGCTCGTTGTATTCGGGCGTGCGCAGGTGGCGTGCGAGCCTGAGCTTTATCACGAGATCGTCGAACAGCTCCTGAATACCGCTTTCGTCATATCTGCCGTTTCTGAGGTCGCGCTCCGCATAAATATCGAAGAAGGTTGAGGTGCGTCCGAAGGACATTGCAGCGCCGTTCTGTTCTTTGTTCGCCGCGAGATATGCGAAATAGGTCCATTGTATCGCCTCGCGGGTGTCGGAGGCGGGACGGGATATGTCGCAGCCGTAGGAGGATGCCATTTCGCCGAGTTTTTTCAGAAAAGCTATCTGCTCGAACAGCTCCTCCTCGAGACGTATGTTGTCAACCGTCATATCGTTTCCCGCGAGCGCCGCTTTGTCCTTCTGCTTTTCATTTATAAGCACATCGAGTCCGTAAAGCGCTACCCTGCGGTAATCGCCGATAATTCTTCCGCGGCCGTATGCGTCGGGAAGTCCGGTAAGAAGAGCGCAGTGGCGAGCCGCCTTCATTTCGTCGGTGTATACTCTGAAAACGCCGTCGTTATGTGTGGTACGGTAGGTAAAAAAGTCTTCTATCCGCTGTGAAAGAGTATAGCCGTATGCGCTGCAGGCGGCACGCGCCATTCTTATCCCGCCGAACGGATGCACACCGCGTTTAAGCGGTGCATCGGTCTGGAGTCCGACTATCAGTTCGTTGTCTTTATCCACGTATCCCGGCTTGTAGGCGCAGACCGAGGATACCGTTTCGGTATCGATATCGAGCACTCCTCCGTTTTTACGCTCCTCCTCCAGCAGATCGCGCAGTCTTTTGCGCATTGCCTCGGTGCGGGCGGTCGCTCCGGAAAGAAAATCTTCGCTTCCGGTATACGGAGTGTAGTTACGCACGATAAAATCGCGTACATTTATACCGCTTTGCCATTCGCCGCCGTTAAAGCCGTTCCATTCGCCGAATTTCATTTGTTTAAAATACCTCCAGAAACAAAAATGGCTCCGGAAACGCAAAAACGGCGTTTACAGAGCTGCCCAGACGGTCGGCATATCTTAACCTGCGACGCACTGTGTTGATTCACATATCCGTCAGCCCCGCAGATCCTTCTTTAGAGTAATTATATCCCGGCCGTGTCCGTTTGTCAAGGGTTAAATGCAGATTCGGGCAGGCGGTATACCCTGAGCATGCAGGATAAAACTTGACAAACGCATATAATTGTTATATACTAGCAACAATAATAAGGTTAACAGCGTTAACGTTGACGGAGGTGCGCATGGAATCAAAATACGAGCTTTACAAAGTGCAGCCGTTTTCTTCTGTTAAACAGCTCATTTCACTTGCCGAGACCGAGTCCGGAGAAAACATCGCCTTCAGGTACAAAACGGGCGACGGAGTGTGTGATGTCACCTATTCCGAATTTGCGGACGATATCCGTTTTCTCGGAACGGGTTTATTATCCCTCGGTGTCGGCAAAACGCATATCGCCTGTATCGGTGAGAATTCTTTCAAATGGGTTACCGCCTATCTCACAGTGCTCTGCAGTGATAGCGTGTTCTGCCCGGTCGATAAGGAGCTTCCGTATTCCGGAATACGCACCGTTATCAATTCGGGCGATTCTGAGATAGTGTTTTATGCCAAAAAGTTCGAGCAGACCTTTCGAGATAACCGTGCAGACTTCCCGAACGTAAAGTTTTTTATCGGATTTGACCGCGAAGAAGACGACGGAGAATTCCTTTCGTACGACCGTCTTCTGGAGAAGGGACGCAATCTCTATTCCGGCGGAAACCATGCATATGACGCTTTACGCAGTGACCCGGACGAGCTTAAGATGCTTGTTTTCACTTCCGGCACCACCGGGCTTGCCAAGGGAGTAATGCTGACCGAGCATAATCTTGTGTCCGGGGTATACTACGGACTTCAGGTTTCAACCGTGTACGATTGCTGTCTTTCGGTGCTTCCGTATCATCACACATACGAATCGGTTTGCGGATTGCTGGTATCGCTCCACAAGCGCGCCACTATCTGCATAAACGACAGTATGAGCGCGGTGCTTCGCAACCTTCAGCTTTATAAACCGTCATACATTTATCTCGTGCCCGCATTTGCCGAGGTGTTTTATAAAAAGATATGGGAGAATGCAGAGTCAACGGGCAAGGCGGCCGCTCTTAAGGCGCTTATAGCAACCAGCAACGGACTTCGCAAAGTCGGAGTCGATAAGCGTTCCACCTTCTTCCGTACCATACACGAGACTTTCGGAGGCAGGCTTGTTAAAATTGTCTGCGGCGGCGCTCCCATCCGCGCCGAGGTGGGACAGTTCTTCGAAGCTATCGGTATACCGCTCATTAACGGTTACGGTATAACCGAATGCTCTCCGCTCGTTTCAGCAAACCGCGAGGATTTCAACGATCCTTCGACCGTCGGGGTTCTGCTGCCCTGTCTCGAGCTTAAGTTCGACGATGTGGACGCCGACGGCGTGGGCGAGATATGCGTGAAAGGCGATGTCGTAATGAAGGGTTATTACAAGAACCCCGAGGCGACGGCTGCCGCAATAGTTGACGGTTGGTTCCATACAGGAGATTTCGGCAAGACCGACGAGTACGGAAGACTGATTGTCACCGGGCGCAAAAAGAACATCATCGTGCTCAGTAACGGCAAGAACGTATATCCCGAGGAGATCGAGGAGTATATCCAGAGCATACCGTATGTAAAGGAAGTTGTCGTGTTCGGGCTCAAAAACGCATCGGGCGGGGACCGCGCACTGGCTGCCGAGATATTCCTTGACAGCGATGCGGTCGAGCGTATGAAAATACGCGACCCCGAGGAGCGTATAGTAAAGGACGTTCGCAAGGCGACCTCCGAGCTTCCGTCCTATAAGCGCATAGTGCAGATAAATCTAAGAACCGAGCAGTTCGAAAAGA
>SFLA01000067.1 GCA_004553575.1 Clostridiales bacterium | reverse complement strand
TATCGGCATTTGCATGATAGTCACGCTGGTATTGAATCTTCTGTTCCCGTGGTACAACGAAGTATTCGGCAGTGAACCCTATGAATTCACCGAACCGATAGATATTGTACTGTATTTTCTGTTCGTGGCGCTTACCCCGGCGATATTCGAGGAATTCGCGTTCCGCGGGGTCTGTATAACCTGCCTGCGTCCGCTCGGAACGCGTTTTGCCGTGGTGGTATCGGCCGCAATATTCGGTCTGATGCACATAAGCCCGATACAGTGTCTGTTCGCTTTTCTTTTCGGCCTGCTTGCGGGAGCGGCTTACGTTTCGACAGGCTCCGTGTGGACCGGAGTGATTATTCATTTCTTCAATAATGCAATTTCCGTACTCGCCGAATACGGCAATACACCGGTGCTGGTAATAATATCGATAATAATGTACGGTTCAATGATATATTCCGTGATATATCTGATCCGCGCGATACGCTATCCTCGAAAAACGCCGTTGTTCGTCCGTGAGAGGCAGGAAAAACTGCTTACCGGGAGCGGATACACCGCAACACGCGCGTTGCTCACCTCTCCGTTCCCCTATGTATTTCTTCTGCTTGTCGGCGCGAGCATGATAGAGAGGTATTTCTCATAATGGATACGCGGTTTATGCAGAGAGCACTGCGCTGTGCACGCAGCGCCGCCGAAAAGGGCGAAGTACCGGTCGGAGCGGTTATAGTAAAAGACGGTAAAGTGATAGCGACCGGGCGCAACAAACGTGAGGAAAAACAGAATGCGCTTCTTCACGCAGAGACGGTAGCTATAGACCGTGCCTGCCGAAAGCTGGACTCCTGGCGGCTTGAGGACTGCGAAATATACGTGACACTCGAGCCGTGTCCGATGTGTGCCGGAGCGATAATCAACGCGAGGATAAAAAAAGTGTACTTCGGTGCTTACGACAAAAAAATGGGTGCACTCGGAAGCGTGACCGATCTCAGCGCACTCAATTTCAACCATTTATTCTCTGCCGAGGGCGGAATAATGCAGGAGCAATGCTCTGCGCTGCTTACGGATTTTTTCAAACATCTAAGAAACAAAAACGAGAGGCAAGACCGATGAAAGAAAAGTTTTTTATAACGACGGCGATAACCTATACTTCTAAGCTGCCGCATATCGGCAACATATATGAGATTATACTCACCGATTCTATTGCCAGATACAAGAAAAAGCGCGGCTATGACGTGTTCTTTCTGACCGGCACCGATGAGCACGGTCAGAAAATACAGGCCGAGGCGGAAGCGCGCGGAGTAAGCCCGCAGGAATATGTCGACGAAATTGCCGGCGGAATCCGCAAGCTGTGGGATCTTTACGAATGCGAATATGACAGATTCATTCGCACCACAGACGAGCGTCACATGGAAACCGTGAAAAAAATCTACACCCGTCTTTATGAGCAGGGCGACATATATAAGGGCAGCTATGAAGGAATGTACTGCGCCCCGTGCGAGTCTTTCTGGACCGAATCGCAGCTTAAAGACGGAAGATGTCCGGATTGCGGCGCCGAGGTTAAAAAGGCGAGCGAAGAAGCGTATTACCTCAAGCTGTCAAATTACACGGACCGCCTTGTAAAGTATTACGAGGAGCATCCTGATTTTATCATGCCCGTATCCCGTAAAAACGAGATGATAAATAACTTTATAAAGCCGGGGCTTCAGGACCTTTGTGTTTCGCGCAGTTCCTTCACCTGGGGAATACCTCTCGATTTTGACAAAAAGCACGTTTCATATGTCTGGATAGATGCACTTTCCAATTATATCACCGCCATCGGCTACGATCCGGACAAGCCGACCGAAGAATTCAAAAAGCTCTGGCCTGCGGATCTTCATGTCATCGGCAAGGATATTGTAAGGTTCCACACCATATACTGGCCGATAATCCTTATGGCGCTCGGTCTCCCGCTGCCTAAAAAAATACTCGGTCACCCGTGGCTGCTGTTCGGCGAGAGCAAGATGTCGAAGTCCAAGGGCAACGTGCTGTACGGCGACCGTCTTGCCGAGCAGTTCGGCGTGGACGCGGTAAGATATTATCTGCTTTCCGAGATGGGCTTCCTCAACGACGGAAGCATTACCTACGAAAGCCTGATATCACGGATAAATTCCGATCTCGCAAATGTGCTCGGCAACCTGGTAAGCCGCACCGCCGCCATGATAAAACAGTATTTCGGCGGAAGAATACCCGATTTTTCCGGCAATACTTCCCCCGAGGACACTACCTTAAGAAATGCGGTTTCCGAAGCGAAGCGTACCATGTTTGCAAAAATGGACGAGTACTGCGTCGCAGACGCCGTAGCCGCGGTTATGAATGCGCTTAAAGCCTGCAACAAATATATTGACGAGACAGCTCCCTGGCTGCTTGCAAAAGACCCCGAAAAACGCGTACGGCTGGCCGATGTAATGGCAACCCTTACGGAAAGCATACGTATTTGCGCATCGTTGATGTTCCCGTTCATTCCGTCCACCTCGCGCAGAATCGCGGAGATATTCGGCTGCGGTGAGGAAGCTCTTGATTACGACATTCCCGATTATTCCTTCCCCGTTTCCGGCAAAACCGTCGCTCAGGAAAGCGTGAAGCTGTTCGAACGGATTGACGAGAAGAAGTTCATGGCGGACATAGCCCGTGAAAAGGAGATTGTTTCCGCGGCTGAAAAGAAGCCTTCCGCAGAGAAAAAAGCCGGACAAGCCGAAACCATCAGCATTGACGACTTTGCGAAAGTGAATCTTACCGTAGGAAAGGTAATTGCCTGTGAAAAGGTCGCAAAATCCGATAAACTGCTCAAACTTACGGTAGATATAGGCGAAATCCGCACCGTGGCATCGGGAATTGCCCGATTCTATTCGCCGGAGGAGCTTATAGGCAGAAAGGTAATACTCGTTTCCAACCTGCGCCCCGCAAACATCCGCGGTATCGAAAGCAACGGAATGATTCTCGCTTCCGGCGAGGATGACGTCAAGGTCGTATTTGTTGACGATTCGGTACCTGTCGGAACTAAGGTGAGATAGCCGTGTTGTTCGATTCGCACGCGCATTACGACGATGAAAAATTCAATCCCGATCGTGAGGAGCTGCTGGACAGGCTGTTTGCGGAGGGATTAACCGGGTTTCTAAATTCGGCTTCCGACGAGCGCAGCTCCGAAGCGGCATTGGAGATCGTACACAACCGGAGCGGCGCATTCTGCTCAGCCGGTGTGCACCCGCACGAGGCTTCAAATGTTACCTCCGGCTGGGAACGCCGTATTGAAAGCCTTCTGAACGAAGACAAATGCGTAGCCCTGGGCGAGATCGGTTTGGATTATCACTATGATTTCAGTCCCCGTGAGGTTCAGAAGGAAGTGTTCCGCACGCAGATGGCAATTGCCGCCGAGAAGGACATTCCGGTGATAATACACGACCGCGAGGCGCACGCCGACGTGCTCGAAATTATACGGGAATTCCCTTCCGTCCGCGGAGTGATGCACAGTTTTTCCGGAAGCGCCGAAACCGCAGAGATACTTGTTTCTCTGGGGTGGTATATATCGTTTTCCGGCTCGTTAACCTTTAAAAATGCTCAGAAAACCGTACTGGCCGCCGCAGCGGTTCCGATTGACCGTCTGCTTACCGAAACAGACGCGCCGTATCTGGCTCCGGTTCCCTGCCGGGGCGTCCGGAACGACAGCGGACTTATGAAGCACACCGTGCAGAGATTAGCTGAGATTCGCGGTAAAAACTTTGAAGAAATCGCTTCCGCAGCCGCGAACAACGCTTACAGACTGTTCAGGATAGCAAAATGATAAAAAACTGAAGGCAACGGCACATAATAATTGTAAGATTTACAAAATTTACAAAAACAGTCTTGTTTTTCCCGATTCAATGTTATACAATAAAGCGGTTTTGAAAAATCCATGAAAACAATTTTTGGAGGTATAAAAATGTCAGTCAAAGTTGCAATCAACGGTTTCGGCCGTATCGGACGTCTTGCTTTCAGACAGATGTTCGGCGCAAAGGGTTATCAGATAGTCGCCATCAACGATCTTACCAGCCCGACCATGCTTGCTCATCTCCTTAAGTACGACTCCGCTCAGGGCAAATACAATCACGAAGTCACCGCAAACGACGAAGAAGGCACCATCACCGTAGACGGCAAGACCATACGCATCTACGCCGAGAAGGACGCCAACAACTGCCCGTGGAAGAAGCTGAAGGTTGACGTCGTGCTCGAGTGCACCGGTTTCTATACCAGCAAAGAGAAGTCTCAGGCTCACATCAACGCCGGCGCCAAGAAGGTCGTTATTTCCGCTCCCGCCGGTAAGGATCTTCCCACCATCGTTTACAGTGTTAACGAGAATACCCTCACCGCAGAGGATAAGATCATTTCAGCCGCTTCCTGCACCACCAACTGCCTCGCACCCATGGCAAAGGCTCTTAACGATTACGCTCCCATCGTAAGCGGCATCATGACCACCGTTCACGCCTACACCGGCGACCAGATGGTACTTGACGGCCCGCACAGAAAGGGCGACCTCCGCAGAGCACGCGCCGCGGCCGTGAATATTGTTCCGAACAGCACCGGCGCCGCCAAGGCAATTGGTCTTGTTATTCCCGAGCTCAACGGCAAGCTCATCGGCTCCGCTCAGAGAGTTCCTACCTGCACCGGTTCCACCACCATTCTTGTGGCGGTTGTCAAGGGCAAGGATATCACTCCCGAAGGCATCAACGCTGCTATGAAGGCTGCTTCCAACGAGTCCTTCGGTTACAACACCGA
>SFLA01000019.1 GCA_004553575.1 Clostridiales bacterium | reverse complement strand
CGCCTTGACCACCTGCCCTCTCACCTCGTCCGGAGCGGCGGACACGCCGCATTCCAGAACGTACGGAAGCTCCATTATTACGCTCTCTATCTCGAACGGACCTATGCGGTAGCCGGACGATTTGATAACGTCGTCGGCTCTGCCCACATACCAGTAGAAGCCGTCCTCGTCGCGCCAGGCTATATCTCCGGTGTGGTAATATCCGTCGTGCCATACCTCCGCGGTCTTTTCGGCATCGTTGTAATAGCCGAGGAACAGTCCGCAGGGCACCTTTTCCGATGTCTTTACGACTATCTCTCCGGGCTTTCCGGGCGCGACGGGGTTTCCGTCCGAATCGAGAAGCGAGATATCATACAGCGGAACCGCTTTGCCCATTGATCCGGGCTTGCACTCGGTGCCCACCAGATTCGCTATGCACAGAGTAAGCTCGGTCTGACCGAATCCTTCCATAATACGGAGTCCGGTCGCGACCATCATCCTCAGCATCGTGGGTGGCGCACAGAAGGTGGTTATGTTGTACTTTGCGAACATCGGCAGTATGTCCGAAGCGTGGAAACGGTCGAAATCATATGTGAACACCGCACCCTCGCACAGCCACTGACCGTACAGCTTGCCCCACAGCGCTTTGCCCCAGCCGGTATCGGATATGGTAAAGTGAAGACCGTCCTCGTACACGCCGTGCCAGTATTTCGCGGTTATGTAATGGCCCAGCGGATACTTGTAGCTGTGCATTGCTATTTTGGGATATCCGGTGGTTCCCGAGGTAAAGAACATCAGCATAGGGTCGTCGCCGCAGGGAGTTTCGTCGCTGCGGTAGAAATGCGCGCTGAACAGCCCGTAATCCTCGTCGAAATCGCGCCAGCCGTCACGCTTGCCGCCGACGATCAGTTTATTTTTCAGGGACGGACAGCTCTTCTGGGCTATATCCGCCTGCTCCGCGGCATCGCCGTCGGCAGTACAGATAATCGTGCTTACGCCCGCCGCATTGAACCGGTATTCGAAATCGTGTGCGAGCAGTTGGCAGGTAGCGGGAATCGCTATTGCACCGAGCTTGTGCAGCGCGATGATTGCGAACCAGAACTGATAATGGCGCTTGAGCACGAGCATGACGCGGTCGCCCTTCTTGATGCCGAGCGACTTGAAGTAATTGGCGCACATATTCGAATACCGCTTCATATCGCGGAAGGTGAACCTGCGCTCTGTTCCGTTTTTATCGATATGAAGCATCGCAAGCTTATCGGGGGATTTTTTCGCAATCGCGTCAACGACGTCAAACGCAAAGTTGAAGCTGTCCTCGTTGCGGAAGGATATGCTTTCAAGACCGCCTTCGGCGTTCTCGACAGGCACGCAGAACTTATCGCTTACAAGATTCCTTGCCGCACCGGCCGGACGGAGCGTTTCGCGGACGACAGTCTCGGCCACGTCCTCGCCGGGAAGCACGACAGCCACAAACAGGCAATCCCTGCCGTCAACGGCTATCATACCGTGGGGCGTGGAACTGTTGTAGTAGATACTGTCGCCCTCGTTGAGATACTCGATATGATCGCCTATCTGTACCTTAAGTCTGCCGCTCATTATGAGGTCGAATTCCTGGCCGGAATGGGTGGCGAGGTGAATCGGCTCGTTCTGAAGCTTCTCGTCGTAATCGTATTTAACCCAGTACGGCTCGGCTATCTTTTTGCGGAACAACGGAGCAAGACTTTTTATCTCGATACCGTCCTCCTTTGCCGTCTCCTGTCCCTCGCCCTTTCGGGTTACGGTATATGAGGACAGGTGGGCGCTCTGACCCTCGAGCAAATCGGTTATACCGATACCGAACACGAGCGAGCATTTATGAATGAACGAGAACGGAAAATCCTTTTCGCCGGATTCGTACTCGCGGTACTCATCGGCAGTTACTCCCGTTTTCATTGCCATCTGCTCGGCGGATATGCCGTCAATCTCGCGCATTTCGCGTATTCGGCACGCCACCTCGAGCAATTTGTTTTCGGATTCCGTTGACATTTCATTTCCCTCCGGTATGTAAAAATAAATTGATACAAAAACAAAAAAACCGCCTCAAAGATAACTTTGAGACGGGCGGACGAAATTCGTACACACTCGCGGTACCACTCAAATTGCGGCGTTTCCGCCGCCACTCAGGGTCTGACAACCCGTATGCTCTTACGCGGCAATCACGGGAGGACTTAAGGGAATTCGTTCGGCCCTCCGGCTCGGAAGTGATGGGCGCTGTCCGGCCACTGCTGTCGGTTCGCACCATCCACCGACTCTCTGAATGCAGTTATACCGCCGCCGTCTTCGTCACAGCCTTTGAAATTTTTAGGTATTCTATCATGCAGAAAAGCATTTGTCAATACTTTTTATAATTCTTTTTTTCGCGGATTGCTTTGCGCGGCGGTTTATGATATACTGAACGTATATTTGACGCGGGAGGGCAAAAAACGATGAGCGACGTCGGAAAGGTGTACGTAGAAGAGCCTATTTCTCCCGCCCCGCCCGCAGAATCCGCCGGTCTGCCGCAGGAATACCGGCGCATGCGGTCGCTTATACACAGCCGAAGCTACTTCACCTCATCCGACCCGTGGGTGTTCTACGAACAGGGGATGTACATGAAGGACTTTTCCGATAACTGCGAATACAGCGGGAATTTCCAATGCTATTACCCGACCTACGATAAAATGACCACGGAACAGCTTCGCGGATACTTCACGTGGAGAACCCGCCTGCGTGCCGGAGATATGCAGCCCGCCGCACTTCCCTTTGCCTTCGTTTACATTTACGAGCTGCTGAATCTTATAGGAGTAAAAAGCCCGGAGGAAGGGTTTGCCGGACTCGTTGCCTTCCGCGACGGCTACGGAAAGACAGACAGGACGGTTGTCCGTTACATCAACATGTGGCTTCGCGATTTCGCGGCGTGGTATAACCTTGACCCTTCGGTGCTTTCCGAAACCGACGAATGCCGGAGGGACAACGCGATATACCGGTTGACCGAACCGGATAAGTACACCGACAATGAACTGTTCGAATCCCTCTGTCTGCTTTCGTCGTACCGCATGGAAGCGTCGAGATCCTACCGATCCTTCCCCGAAAGGACCGTCGACATAACGGCACGGGTATACCGGTCGCTGTATGTTTTCTGTGCGGAAAACCGGGTCGAAAGCATATATGCACGGTTTTTCGGGCATATATGCAAAGCCCCCTACCCCATGTTTTCCTCGGCTGTGTTCTACGCAAAAAACCGTCCGCAGCAGCGCGATTACCGTATAAATCCCGTTCACCGGCTTATCTGCTCGTCCGGAAAATGGACGGAAGAGCGATTTTTCGGTAACGGACCGCGCAACCGTGAGGTAGGGCTGCTTCTCAGACAAACGGATGCGATGCTGCGCGAAAGATACGGAATTAAGCCGTATCTGACCTCCGTGACGGAAAGTAAGCTGCGCAGGAAGATAATAAACGAATGTATCGACGCGTACGAGGCAGATGAAAAGCGGAAGCGTCTTGCCGATGTGAAAATCGACCTGAGCGCGCTGGGTGATATCAGGCGATCCGCCGATATAACCCGTGACATGCTTCTTATCGGCGATGAGGCAGAGGAGGAGCCGCCGAAGCAGAAAACGCCGACGAAGAATCACCCCGCCGGAGCGGTGGGTTTGACTCCGGACGAGACCGCGTTTTTGCGTTCGCTTATCGAAGGCACGCCGTATTCCGGAGCAGAGCTGCCGTCGGTCGCCGCGGATTCGATTAACGAAAAGCTTATGGACATTATCGGCGACAGCGCCGTCGAGCCCGACGGCAAGGCTTACGCGGTGGTGGACGACTACCGCGAAATACTGAAAGGAATGATATAATGAACCCGCCGAAAAGAATTGCAACGGCACTGATAAACTCACTTAAAGGCGGCGTCGTGCCGCGGGTCGGTCTTCCGTATGTTGCGGTCGGCAGAGAACGCGAGATAACCGCGCTGCTGCACGATATAGACATTACCGCGTCAGGCGGAGCGTCGTTCAGGTTCATTGTCGGCAAATACGGAAGCGGAAAGAGCTTCCTTATGCAGATGCTCCGCAACTATGCCATGGAACGCGGATTCGTCGTTTGCGACGCCGATCTTTCGCCCGAGCGCAGACTGCACGGAACGGGCGGTCAGGGGCTCGCCACCTACCGCGAGCTGATACGGAATCTGTCCACAAAAACCCGTCCGGAGGGCGGCGCGCTTTCGTTGATTCTCGACAAATGGATAAGCGGTGTGCGCAGTGAGGCAGCCGGGAAATCCGGTCTGCGGATCGACGATCCGGATGTCGGAGCCGAAGCCGAAAAACTTATTCTTGCCGCAGTGAGCTCACTGCGCGACATGGTGCACGGGTTTGACTTCGCACGGCTGCTTACGGTATACTACCGCGCCGCGGTGTCCGGCGATGACGAAACCGCCGCAAAGGTGCTGAAATGGTTCCGCGGCGAATACTCCGGCAAAGCCGAGGCCAAAGCGGAGCTCGGCGTTAACATTACGGTATCCGACGACAACTGGTACGAATATATAAAGCTGTTTGCCGCATTCTTCCGTCAGGCAGGTTACAGCGGACTGCTGGTGCTTATAGACGAGCTGGTCAACATTTACAAAATACCCAACAGCATAACGCGGCAGTACAATTATGAGAAAATCCTGACAATGTATAACGACACCCTGCAGGGAAAGGCGCAGTATATAGGGATAATAATGGGCGGCACGCCGCAGTGTATAGAGGATACCCGCCGCGGAGTATACAGCTACGAGGCGCTCCGGTCGCGTCTTGCCGAAGGAAGATTCGGAAAAGCCGGCCTGCGGGACCTGCTCGCTCCGGTAATACGGCTGTCCCCGCTTACCGGAGAGGAAATGCTGATACTTACCGAGAAGCTGACCGAGATACACGCGGGTCTGTACGGATACGAGCCGGCTCTTACGCAGGAGGACCGGGTCGGGTTCATAAAGATCGAATACGGCAGGATAGGCGCGGATTCCTCCATAACCCCGCGCGAGGTGATACGCGACTATATAGAGCTTCTGGACATAGTGTATCAGAACCCGGAAACCGACGTAAAGGCTCTGTTTGAATCGCAGTCGTTCGAGTTTTCCGCGCCGGATTCACCCGGCGGCGAAGCAAGCCCGGAATTCGGCGATTTCAGGCTGTAAGGAGCAAAAATGAGCATATACGACAGATATGCCCCGTTCATACGGGAATACATTTACAGCCGTTCGTGGCAGTCGCTTCGGGCGGTGCAGACGGCGGCAGGCGACGTGCTGTTCAATACCGACGACAATCTGCTGCTCTGCGCCTCCACCGCCTCCGGAAAGACGGAGGCTGTCTTCTTCCCGATACTTACCGACCTCTGGGAGAATCCGCCCTCGTCGGTGGGAGCAATATATATCGGACCGCTCAAAGCACTGATAAACGATCAGTTCCTGCGACTCGAGGAGCTTTGCCGCGACGCAGGCATACCCGTATGGCACCGGCACGGCGACGTTTCGCAGTCGCACAGGGAAAAAATGTTCAGGAATCCTTCCGGTGTACTCCAGATAACGCCAGAATCGCTCGAGGCGCTGCTCATGCGCCGTAATACGGATATTCCGAGGCTGTTCGGAGATCTGCGGTATATCGTGGTGGACGAGGTGCATTCGCTTATGCGCGGCGACCGCGGAGGTCAGACAATATGTCTTATCGAGCGGCTCTGCGCAAAAGCCGGAGTGTCTCCCCGCAGAATCGGGCTTTCCGCTACTCTGGGCGACCCGGAATCGGCAGGTGAATTCCTGTCCGGCGGTTCGGGAAGGCGCACCGCAGTGCCCGGAATAGCCGAGAAGGAGCTTGTCTGGCGGCTCGCGATGGAGCATTTCTTTACCGAGGGCGAACAGGCGGGCGACGGAACAAGCGTGTTTCCGGACGTAAAAACCGATTCCGCGCCCGAGGGCTGCGACCCGGGGCTTTCCTGTATTTTCGAGCATACAAGGGGCAAAAAATGTCTGGTGTTCGTAAACTCGCGCGAGGAATGCGAGGAGGTGACGGCGTCGCTTCGCCGCATGTGCGAGCTGCGTCACGAGCCCGACCGGTTCATGATACACCACGGTAATCTTTCCGCGTCCTTCCGTGAAACGGCGGAGGACAGCATGAAGGACGAAAACCGTGCTCTCACCACCGTAACCACCGCTACCCTTGAGCTCGGAATAGATATAGGCAGACTGGAACGGGCGTTCCAGATAGATGCACCCTACACGGTTTCGTCTTTTCTCCAGCGCATGGGGCGCACCGGACGGAGAGGCAACAAGCCCGAAATGTGGTTTATCATGCGCGAGGAGCGCGCCGAGCCGCGCGCCATGCTCCCGGCTACGGTACCGTGGCCGCTCATACAGGGGATATCCCTGATACAGCTTTACGCGGACGACCGCTGGGTCGAACCGCAGCGGATGGGAAGGCTTCCGTTCAGCCTGCTGTATCACCAGACCATGAGCACTCTCGCTTCCGGCGGAGAGACCTCTCCCGCGGCGCTCGCTTCAAAGGTGCTGCCGCTCACACCGTTCCGTAACATCACCCGTGAGGATTACCGTGTTCTGCTGCGGCATCTGATATCCACAGGGCACATCGAGCGCACCGAACGCGGCGGCCTGATAGTCGGTACCGCAGGAGAACGGGTAATAAATTCATACAAGTTTTACGCGGTCTTCCGCGAAAACGAGGAATACACCGTCCGAAGCCGTTCACAGGAGCTCGGAACCATTGTCCGTCCGCCTCCCGTAGGCGAAAAAATTGCAATAGCCGGCAAGGTGTGGACGGTCGAGGAGCTTGACCGCAAACGCAGACTCGTGTTCTGCGATGAGGTTAAAGGGCAGGTGCCCGCATATTTCGGAGAATGCGCCGGCGACATACATACCGCCGTGCTCGAAAAGATGCGTTCGGTGCTGTCCGGAAGCACGGAATACCCGTATCTGCTCGAAAACGCAAAGGCGCGTCTTGCCGAGGCGAGACGCAGTGCCTCGATGTCGGGTATGACCGAAAAGCCGCTGATCAATCTCGGCGGAGATATGTGGTGCCTGTTTCCCTGGCTCGGCAGCTATTCCTTCCTCGCACTCGAGCGGCTTATCCGTCTGCACTGTGCAGACGAGATAGGCTTGTCCTCATTTTCTTCAAAACGTCCGTTCTTCATGCAGTTCCGGATGAAGGTAAACGAAAGCGATTTCTTCAAATCGGTTAAGGCGCACGCGGAAAAGGATATCGATCCCATATCTCTGCTTTGGCCCGGAGAATGCCCTGTATTCGATAAATACGACGAATACCTGCCCGAGGAGCTGGTCCGTAAGGGCTTTGCCTTCGGAGTGCTCGATATAAAGGGAATGAAAGAGCGGACGGCCCAATGGTGACTGCATCCGTGCCCCGGATAGCCGTGTGAACAAAAAACAAAACGGCCGCTTTTGCAAAATCCCGGCAAAATATACATCGCACGGCATAAAGAAGGCGGGAAAATTTACGCTTTTTGTATTTACTTTACCGGCGTTTTGTGATAGAATTTATACGAATTTTGAATCGCTTTGTGACTGACGGATAATGCGAAACGACGCAGGGGAGCAAACGCGATATAATGCCGACCGTCTGGGCAGCCCGAAGCGATTAAGCCGAGGACTGCCCTTTTATATTTTGCCGCCGGAAACGGCCGCGGGAGGTTTGTTAAATGAAGAAAATTGCAATAATCATGGGAAGCGACAGCGACCTTCCGGTCGTGTCCAAGGCGGCGGATACCCTTAAAAAATTCGGGATACCCTTCACGATGCGAGTGCTTTCCGCGCACAGAACGCCGGAGCAAG
Organism: Clostridiales bacterium; assembly: GCA_004553575.1. Lineage (GTDB taxonomy): Bacteria > Bacillota > Clostridia > Oscillospirales > CAG-382 > SFLA01. The sequence continues at coordinate 16,839 of SFLA01000019.1, read as the reverse complement.
TCAGACTTTTTTCCGCCGGAGCCGAGAAAGACGGCTACGGAGTTATAATCTGCGCCGCGGGAATGGCTGCTCATCTTGCCGGTGCGGTAGCTGCGGCGACAACGCTGCCGGTGATCGGTATACCGGTAAGCGGAAAGCTCGGCGGGCTGGATTCGCTGCTCTCCACCGTACAAATGCCATCCGGAATTCCCGTTGCGACCGTCGCCGTCGACGGCGCTGCCAACGCCGCGTACCTGGCGGCGCAGATACTTGCGCTGTCCGACCCGGAAATAAACGCTAAGGTAAAGGAATTCAGAGCGCAGGCCGAAACGGCAGTGCTTGAAAAAGACGCCGCATTATGCGCGCGTAATCAATAACGACCTATTTTACAAGAGGAGAAAAAGACATGGAAAAGCGTGAACAGATCTACGAAGGAAAAGCGAAAAAGGTTTTTGCGACGGACGATCCATCGCTCTGTATCGTATCTTACAAGGATGATGCGACCGCCTTCAACGGTCTTAAGAAGGGAACGATTTCCGGCAAGGGTGTCGTAAACAACAGGATGTCCAACCGTCTTATGCAGCTGCTTTCGCAGGATGCCGGAATCCCCACCCACTTCGTAAAAGAGCTTTCAGACCGCGATACGCTGGTAAAAAGGGTCCGCATCGTCCCTCTCGAGGTTATTGTCCGAAATGTGGCGGCAGGCTCGTTTTCCAAGCGCTTCGGCGTACCGGAGGGCACCGACCTTCTTTGTCCGACTATTGAATTCTGCTATAAAAACGACGAGCTCGGCGACCCGATGGTAAACGAATATCATATATACGCCTGCGGCTGGGCGACCCGCGAGCAGGTTCGGAGCATTACCGATTACGCCTTCCGTGTAAACTCCTATCTTTCCGATTTCTTCCTTGCAAGGGGGATTATTCTTGTCGATTTCAAGCTGGAATTCGGCACGCTCGACGACGGCACGATAGTACTTGCCGACGAGATATCGCCCGATACCTGCCGTTTCTGGGACAGCGCTACCCGTGAAAAGCTCGACAAGGACCGCTTCCGCAGAGATCTCGGCGGAGTCGAAGAAGCGTACGGCGAAATGATGAAGAGGGTGTTCGGATGAATATGAAAGACGGTACCTGCGTACATCCCGGCAGCCACATTCACGAAGAATGCGGCGTGTTCGGCATAATCAGTCCCGAGCGCAGCGGAGTTGCACAGACCACATACTACGGTCTGTTCGCTCTTCAGCACCGCGGGCAGGAGAGCTGCGGCATAGTCGTTAACGACGACGGCGTTTTCAGCTCGTACAAGGATGTCGGACTCGTGAACGATGTGTTCACCCGCTCCGTGCTCGATTCGCTCGGACACGGAAGAATGGCGGTAGGACACGTCCGCTACGGCACTACCGGAACCGACGGAAGACTAAACGCACAGCCGATCGTCGTGAACCACATAAAGGGACATATCGCGCTCGCGCACAACGGAAATCTTACAAATTCGTATGAGCTTCGTGAAAAGCTTGAGCTTACCGGAGCGATTTTCCACACCACCTCGGACACCGAGGTCATATCCTATATAATCACCGAAAAACGCCTTCAGTCAACGTCTATCGAAGAAGCGGTAAGCCGCGCCATGGATGTTATCGAAGGCGCGTATTCGCTGGTGATAATGTCACCGCAGAAGCTTATTGCAGTGCGCGACAAGTACGGCTTCCGTCCGATATGCTACGGCGTGTGCGCAGACGGCAGCTATGTAGTTGCCTCCGAAAGCTGTGCGCTCGACGCGGTCGGCGCAAGCTTCGTCCGGGATCTTGTTCCCGGTGAGATTATCGTGTTCGACAAAAACGGTCCGCGCTCCATAACCGATCACTGCGGTGTATGCGAGCAGAAGACCTGCGTATTCGAATACATTTATTTTGCCCGTCCGGATTCGGTCGTTGACGGCTGCTCGGTACACGAGGCACGTATGCGCGCCGGCGCGTACCTCGCACTGGAGCATCCGGTGCAGGCAGACGTCGTTATCGGCGTTCCGGATTCCGGGCTTGACGCCGCCGTCGGATATTCCAGACAGTCCGGTATTCCCTACGGAATCGGTCTTATAAAAAACAAATATATCGGACGCACCTTTATTGCGCCGGGTCAGGCAACCCGCGAGGACAGGGTCCGCATTAAGCTCAACGCGGTATCATCGGTGGTAAGCGGAAAGCGGGTCGTGCTTATCGACGATTCCATAGTCCGCGGCACCACCTGCGCACGTATAGTAGGACTGCTTAGGGACGCCGGAGCGACCGAGGTTCATATGAGAGTATCTGCTCCCCCTTTCATTCATCCCTGCTATTACGGAACCGATATCGATTCCTGCGATTCGCTGATTGCCTGCCGGTATTCGCTTGAAGAAATCGAAAAGATTATCGGTGTTGACAGTCTCGGATACCTTACGGTAACCGATGCGAAAAAGATTGCATCGTTCGGCAAGTGCGGAGGCTTCTGCACTGCCTGCTTCGACGGTAAATATCCCACGGAAGTTCCGGCAAATCCGCGCAAGAAGCGGTTCGAATACAAAATATCCGAGCGCAAGGAGCAGTAACAATGAGCGAAAAAGAAAAGAGCTTCAGTGCAAGCTACGCCGCGGCAGGCGTTGACATTACCGCCGGATACAAGTCGGTTGAGCTTATGAAAAAGCATATCTCACGCACCGTTACACCCGGCGTGCTTTCGGGAATAGGCGGATTCGGCGGACTTTACGAGCCGGATTTTTCCGGAATGTCGCATCCCGTGCTGGTAAGCGGCACCGACGGAGTCGGAACCAAGCTTAAGATAGCCTTCCTTCTCGACAAGCACGACACCGTGGGAATCGACTGCGTGGCGATGTGCGTCAACGACGTTATATGCTGCGGAGCGGCTCCCATGTTCTTTCTCGATTACATAGCCTGCGGCAGGAACAATCCCGAGCGCATAGCGTCAATCGTTTCGGGCGTCGCCGAGGGCTGCGTCCGCGCCGGATGCGCGCTGATAGGCGGCGAAACCGCCGAGATGCCGGGCTTTTATCCCGAAGACGAATACGATCTCGCTGGATACTGCACCGGAGCGGTTGACCGGGATGCAATTATTGACAGCTCTGCCATGGAGGCAGGGGACATAATAATCGCACTGCCGTCCTCGGGAGCGCATTCGAACGGTTATTCGCTTATAAGAAAGATTTTCCTTGACGGCAGACACGATCTTTCGCAGAAGCTCGGGGACGGGCGTACACTCGGCGAGACTCTGCTTGAGCCGACCGTCATTTATGTCCGCCCGGTGCTCGAAACCATAAAGAAGGTTTCCGTAAAAGGCATTTCGCATATCACCGGCGGCGGTTTTTACGAAAATATACCGAGATCGATACCCGAGGGCAAATGCGCAAGGATCGACCGAGACAGCGTAAAGGTTTTGCCGGTGTTTGAAATGATCGCAGAAGAAGGCGGCGTTCCGGAGAGGGACATGTTCAACACCTACAACATGGGAGTCGGAATGAGCCTGGTGGTATCGCCGCGTGAGGCGGACACAGCAATATCGGTGCTCAAGGCAAACGGCGTTGACGCATATGCTATCGGCGAGATTGCCGACGGAGACGAACGCATAACGATAAGCTGACGGAAAAGGAGAGCGCGCAGAATGGAAAAAACGAGTATTGCCGTGCTGGTATCAGGCGGAGGAACCAATCTTCAGGCTCTCATAGACGCGCAAAACAGCGGGATAATCAACCACGGCAGAATAACCGCGGTTATATCGAGCAAGCCGGACGCTTACGCACTTAAGAGAGCGGAGGCGGCGGGCATACCGGCTTATACCGCAGACAGAAAGGCTCTCGGACAGGGCTTCGAGCAGGAGCTCAGGCGTATTATACGTCAAGCGGGCGCGGAGCTTATCGTCCTTGCCGGATTCATGAGCATTCTCAGCGCGGATTTTACCGAAAGCTATCCCGAACGCATAATAAACGTACACCCGTCGCTTATTCCTTCCTTCTGCGGGAAGGGCTATTACGGTCTTAAGGTACACGAAGCGGCGCTGGCTCGCGGAGTGAAGCTGACCGGAGCGACGGTTCATTTCGTAAACGACATACCGGACGGCGGAAGAATAATAATGCAGAAGGCGGTCGAGGTGCAAGACGGAGACACACCGGAAGCGCTCCAGCAGAGAGTCATGCGCGAAGCGGAATGGATAATTCTTCCCATGGCGGTAGAAAAAATCGCCGAAGAAATTGCGGATAAAAAATCGGAGGAAGCAAAATGAGCATCAATGCGGTAAAAATTGCCGATCTTATCGGATCGAACCCTTATGTCGGACGCGGGATTATCGCCGGAACCGACCCGACCGGTAAATACGCGGTAACGGCGTATTTCATAATGGGCAGAAGCGTGAATTCCCGCAACCGGGTATTTGCGGTAAGAGATGACGGAGCGGTGATTACAAAGGCTTTCGACGAGAGCAAGGTAACCGATCCTTCGCTTATAATCTATGCGGCAATGCGTGAGCACGGCGGCAGGCTTATAACCACCAACGGAGATCAGACCGACACCGTATACGATGGGCTGACTGCCGGGATATCTTTTGAAGAATCGCTTGATTCGCGGTGCTTCGAGCCGGACGCGCCCAATTATACCCCGAGAATATCGGCGCTTCAATGCTTTGAAAACGGGTATTCCTACAAGATGAGCGTGCTTAAATGCCCGGACGGCAGCGGTATAAACTGCGACCGCTGTACCTATGCACCCGCGCCTGCGCCGGGAATCGGTCACTTCATACACACCTACGAGGGCGACGGCAATCCTCTGCCCTCCTTCCGGGGCGAGCCGGAGCGAATAGCTGTAAGCGGCAGTGCCGAGGAGTTTGCGCAGGAGATATGGAATGCGCTGAATGCCGACAACCGCATTTCGCTGGTCGTAAGGTTTACCGATATTGCCGGAGGCGACAGCGAACAGATAATAATAAATAAAAATGTAAGGAGCACCGACTGATGGACGCTCACGACAGATATATCTCTCCGCTTTCCACGCGCTATGCGGACGACGAAATGCAGTATATCTTTTCCGAAAACAATAAATTCCGCACCTGGCACCGCCTTTGGATATCGCTGGCAAAAGCTGAAAAAGAATGCGGGCTGGACATAACCCAGGAGCAGATCGACGAAATGACCGCGCACTGCGACGAAATCGACTACGATACGGCAGCCGCGCGCGAAAGAGAAGTCCGGCACGACGTAATGGCGCATATTTACGCCTTCGGAAAGCAGTGTCCGAAAGCCGAGCCGATAATCCATCTCGGCGCGACCTCCTGTTATGTCGGGGACAACACCGATATTATCATTATGCGCGACGCGTCAAAGCTGCTGCTGAAAAAGGCTGCCGGAGTCGTTAAAAATCTGTACGATTTCGCAGACAGATACAAGGATCTCCCCTGCCTCGCGTACACACATCTCCAGCCGGCACAGCTCACCACCGTGGGCAAACGCGCCTCGCTCTGGCTGTACGAGCTTTCGCTGGACATAGCCGAGCTGGAGCACCGTCTTTCCGGATTAAAGATGCTCGGAAGCAAGGGCACCACCGGAACTCAGGCAAGCTTTAAGGAGCTGTTCGGAGGAGACGAAGATAAAGTAAAGCGGGTGGAAGAACTTATTGCCGCAGACAACGGATTCGACGGCTGCGTACCGGTATCGGGTCAGACCTATTCGCGCAAGATAGATTTTCTCTTTCTTTCCGCGCTTTCCGGGTTCGCGCAAAGCGCATCGAAATTCGCAAACGACATGCGGATTCTCCAATCCTTCGAAGAGCTCGAGGAGCCGTTTGAACGCGGACAGGTGGGGTCTTCGGCAATGCCGTACAAACGCAACCCGATGCGGTGCGAGCGTATGTGCGCACTGGCGAGATATGTGATGGCGGATACGATGAATCCTGCCGTTACCGCCGCTACCCAGTGGTTCGAGCGCACGCTCGACGACAGCGCGAACAAACGCATTTCGGTGCCGGAGGCGTTCCTCGCCGTAGACGCCATACTTAATATCTGGATAAACGTCACCGACGGAATAACCGTGTACGACAAGGTAATTGCCCGCAGAGTTGCGGAAAAGCTCCCCTTCATGGCGACCGAAAACGTAATGATGCGTGCCGTGAAAGCGGGCGGAGACCGTCAGGAGCTTCACGAAAGACTGCGCGTACACTCGCATGCGGCAGCGGCGGCGGTCAAGCTGGAGGGCAGACGGAACGATCTTATCGACCGCATCCTCGCCGACCCCGCGTTCCGTCTTTCCAAAAACGACATTGACGATCTGCTTGATCCGTCAAAGTATATCGGACGGTGCGTATCGCAGACAGAGGAACTGCTGCATGACGTAGCACTGCCCGTTATCAAAAAGTATTACGTTGCCGGAAGCGGCTCCGAGCTGAAGGTGTGAGAGGAGATATATTACCAATGAAGGAATTTGAACTGAAATACGGCTGCAACCCCAACCAGAAGCCTGCCCGTATATATATGAGCGACGAAAGCGAGCTCCCCGTAACCATTGAAAACGGGAGACCGGGATACATAAACTTTCTCGACGCGCTGAATTCATGGCAGCTGGTCCGGGAGCTTTCGGAGGCGACCGGAATGCCGTCGGCTACCTCCTTCAAGCATGTCAGCCCGACCTCTGCGGCAGTCGGAAAGCCACTGTCCGAAGCCCAGAAAAAGGCCTTCTTTGTTGACGATATACCCGGGCTTGATCAAAGCCCGCTCGCCTGCGCCTATGCACGCGCACGCGGCACCGACCGCCAGTCCTCGTTCGGAGACTGGATTGCGCTTTCCGACATATGCGACGAAACCACTGCCCTTATAATCAAGCGCGAGGTGTCCGACGGTATTATCGCCCCGGGATACACCGACGGTGCACTCGAGATATTAAAAAGCAAGCGCAAGGGCGGCTACAATATAGTGCGTATCGACCCGGATTATGTGCCGGAGCAGACAGAACGCAAGCAGGTATTCGGAGTGACCTTCGAGCAGGGGCGCAACAATGCGAAGATTGACGCCTCCTGCCTCGGTAATATCGTGACCGCAAACAAGCAGCTTCCGGACGAAGCGAAGCGCGACCTTATACTCTCGCTCATAACGCTTAAATATACCCAGTCGAATTCGGTATGCTTCGCATACGACGGCCAGGCTATCGGTGTCGGCGCGGGACAGCAGTCCCGCATACTCTGCACGCGTCTTGCCGGCAGCAAGGCCGACCTTTGGCATCTCCGTCAGCACGAAAAGGTGCTGCAGCTTCCGTTTCTTCCTGCGCTCGGACGCCCTGAGCGCGACAACTGCATAGATGTTTATCTTTCCGACGAGCCGGACGAGGTGCTGGCGGACGGATGCTGGCAGAACTTCTTTACCGTCCGTCCCGATCCGTTTACCAAGAGCGAAAAGAGAGCATATCTCGATACAATCACCGGCGTTTCGCTCGGTTCGGACGCCTTCTTCCCGTTCGGAGACAATATCGAGCGCGGACGCAGAAGCGGAGTCAGCTATGTCGCTCAGCCCGGCGGTTCGGTGCGCGACGACCAGGTCATCTCCGCCTGCGACAGATTCGGAATGGTGATGTGCTTCACCGGAATAAGACTTTTCCATCATTGATAAATAAATTCGAGAAAGGACCGGCACAGCCCGTATGAAGGTAATGGTAGTAGGCGGCGGAGGCCGCGAGCATGCGATAGTTAAAAGCCTTAAGAAAAACGCCGGTATAACCGAACTGTACTGTCTGCCCGGAAACGGTGGTATCGCCGCAGACGCGGTGTGCGTGCCTATAGGTGCAAAGGATACCGACGGAATCGTCCGCTTCGCCGTAGAAAACGGTATCGATTATGCGGTGGTCGCACCTGACGACCCGCTGGTGCTCGGCACGGTTGACAGGCTGAACGCCGAAGGGATACCCTGCTTCGGTCCGACGGCGGCGGCGGCCCGTATCGAGGGAAGCAAGATATTCGCAAAACAGTTAATGAAAAAATACGGCATACCCACTGCGGAATTCAGGGTTTTCACCGATCCCGGGGATGCGCTTGAATATGTCGCCACCTGTCCGCTTCCTACGGTAATAAAAGCGGACGGGCTTGCGCTCGGCAAGGGAGTTATTATTGCAAAAACCCGCGGGGAAGCCGAGACTGCCGTCCGCGAAATGATGATTTCCGGCAGATTCGGCGATAGCGGAAGGCAGATACTTATCGAGCAGTGCCTTACAGGTCCCGAAGTGTCGGTGCTTGCCTTCACCGACGGCGTTACCGTCTGTCCGATGATCTCTTCCATGGATCATAAACGCGCTCATGACGGTAATGAGGGTCCCAACACCGGCGGCATGGGCACCGTCGCTCCCAACCCGTACTATACCGACAGCGTTGCCGACGAATGTATGAAAACCATCTTCCTGCCCACCGTGCGTGCAATGGCTGCCGAGGGCTGTCCGTTCAAGGGCTGCCTGTACTTCGGGCTTATGCTCACGACGGACGGTCCGAAGGTGATAGAATATAACTGCCGGTTCGGCGACCCCGAAACTCAGGTGGTGCTGCCGCTGCTCGAAAACGATCTGCTCACCATAATGCTGGCGGTTACCGACGGAACGCTTGACGCCAACCGTCCGGTGTTTTCAGATAAGCACGCCTGCTGTGTGATAGAAGCTTCGGACGGGTATCCCGGAAAATACGCGTCCGGGTTCCCGGTAAAATCCGAACCGTATCCCGGAACCGAGATATTCTACGCGGGTGTAAAGCTAACTGACAGCGGAGAGCTGGTCACCTCCGGCGGAAGGGTTCTCGGAATTACCGCAGTGGCGGACAGCCTTGCCGAAGCGGTAAAAACCGCATATGCGGCAACCGGTAAGACCGGATTCGAAAATGCGTATTACAGAAAAGATATCGGCGCGGAAGCGCTGAAAGCGGTGAGGTAATAAACGGATGGTATACAGAATCTTCGTAGAAAAAAAGCCCGGCCTTGCGCCGGAAGCGGACGCGCTGCTTTCCGATATACGCGGTCTTCTCGGTATTGAATCGGTAACGGCGGTACGCCTGTTCAACCGCTACGACGCCGAGGGCATATCCGCCGATCTGTTCGGCAGAGCGGTCGCAACAGTATTTTCCGAGCCTCAGCTCGACGAGGTGTACGACGAGCTCCCCGTGGGAGATGACGCGGCTGTGTTTGCGGCCGAATATCTGCCCGGTCAGTTCGATATGCGAGCCGAGAGCGCCGCGCAGTGTATCCAGCTCATCTCCTGCGGAGAAAAGCCGGTAATACGCACCGCGAAGGTATATGCACTGTACGGAAGCGTTTCGGAAGAAGAACTTGCCGCGGTGAAGCACTATGTGATCAACCCGGTCGAAAGCCGTGAAGCGGCGCAGGAAAAGCCGGAATCGCTGCATATTGCCTGCGATATTCCGCATTCGGTGCCCGTGCTTACCGGTTTTACCGCCCTTGACGAGGACGGACTCGCACGGGTGCTTTCGGATTACTCGCTCGCGATGGACGCCGATGATGTGCGGTTCTGCCGCGATTTCTTCCGCACCGAGGGCAGGGACCCCACCCTTACCGAGCTAAGAATGATCGATACCTACTGGTCGGATCACTGCCGTCATACCACATTCCTGACGGAAATAGATTCGGTCGTAACAGACGACCCGGTAATAAAAGCGGCATATGAGGATTATCTGTCCACACGCAGAGAGTTAGGACGTACCAAACCGGTAACGCTGATGGATATCGGCACTATCGGTGCGAAATACCTTAAATCCAAGGGGCTGTTGGACAAGCTCGACGAATCCGAAGAGATAAACGCCTGCACGGTAAAGATAAAGGTTACGACCGAACGGGGAGACGAGGATTGGCTGCTTCTGTTCAAGAACGAGACTCACAACCACCCGACCGAAATCGAGCCGTTCGGAGGAGCCGCGACCTGTATCGGCGGCGCTATACGCGACCCGCTGTCCGGGCGTGCTTATGTTTATGCGGCCATGAGAGTTACCGGAGCCGGCGACCCGACGGTGCCGCTTTCCGATACCCTTCCCGGCAAGCTGCCTCAGCGTAAAATCGTTACCGCGGCAGCAGCCGGATATTCCTCGTACGGAAACCAGATAGGACTTGCCACCGGTCAGGTTGACGAAATATATCATCCCGGTTATGTCGCAAAGCGCATGGAGATCGGCGCTGTTATCGGCGCAGTACCGGTGAGCAACGTGCGGCGCGAACGTCCGATCCCCGGCGACGCCGTAATACTTATCGGCGGACGTACCGGACGCGACGGCTGCGGCGGTGCAACCGGATCTTCAAAATCGCATACGGAAAAATCGCTTTCCGCCTGCGGAGCCGAGGTGCAGAAGGGCAATGCGCCCGAAGAGCGCAAGCTTCAGAGACTGTTCCGCAACCCCCGGGCGTCGCTTATGATAAAACGCTGCAACGATTTCGGAGCGGGCGGAGTTTCGGTCGCCGTCGGCGAACTTGCCGACGGTCTGAAGATTAATCTTGACGCCGTTCCCAAAAAGTACGAAGGACTTGACGGCACCGAGCTCGCAATATCCGAATCGCAGGAGCGCATGGCGGTCGTTGTCGCAAAAGAAGACGTTAACGACTTCATTTTACTCGCCGGATCCGAAAATCTCGAAGCAACCGTTATTGCATCCGTCACCGAAGAGCCGAGACTCACCATGTACTGGAACGGAAACACGGTTGTCGATATACCGCGTGAATTTCTTAATTCCAACGGAGCGCCCAAGCATATTACGGTACGCCCCTTCCCCGCCGTAAATATCGCCGCCGATATACCCGAAGAAGGTTTCGTTAAGAACCTTGTTTCGGTCGCCGGAAATCTTAACGTCTGCTCAAGACGCGGGCTCTCCGAGCGGTTCGATTCAACTATCGGTTCGGGCACGGTGCTTATGCCGTTCGGCGGCAAAAACCAGCTTACGCCTCCGCAGGCTACGGTTAACCTGATTCCGCTCGAGCACGGACACACAAGCACCTGCTCGTATATGGCGTGGGGCTTTAACCCCGTAATCAGCGAGCAGAGCCCGTATCACGGCGCATATCTCGCGGTGGTGGAATCGGTATCGAAGCTTATTGCCTCCGGCGCGGAGTTCAGCGACGTATACCTTACCTTCCAGGAATATTTTGAAAAACCCATGAAGGATCCCTCCCGCTGGGGCAAGCCGTTTTCCGCTCTGCTCGGCGCTCTGCGCGCACAGAAAGAACTCGGAACGGCCGCTGTCGGCGGAAAGGACTCCATGAGCGGCAGCTTTGAGAATATCGATGTTCCTCCGACGCTTGTATCCTTTGCGGTAACCACCGGCAAAGCGGACGAAGCGGTATCTCCGGAGTTCAAGCGCGCCGGAAACAGAGTCGTTCATCTTATGCCGGAATACGGCTCCGACGGACTTCCCAATGCGGATTCGCTTAAAAAGCTGTATTCGCAGGTGACCGGTCTGCTTCGCTCCGGAAAGGCTGTATCAGCCTGGACTCCGGTAGGCGGCGGAACCGCGGAAGCCGTAATAAAAATGGCGGTCGGCAACGGATTCGGATTTGACTTTGATCCCGCATATCCCGACCTTTTGCTCTTCGGTACCTCGTACGGGTCGTTCCTGCTCGAGCTTTCTCCGGAAGCGGACTCCGTCGGAATTCCGGTCGGCACCGTATCCGATACCCGCAGCTTTACGCGCGGCGACGAAGCCGTATCGCTTGATGAAGTACAAGCGGTATGGGAGGGCAGGCTTGAAAGCGTATATCCCTGCAATATAGTGCAGGAGAAGCGCGATATTCCGGCGTTTACGCATAAAGCTGTCACCCGCGTAGCTCCGAAGATCGGAATTTCCAGGCCGAAGGTGCTTATACCCGTATTCCCCGGAACCAACTGCGAATACGACACCGCAAGAGTGCTTGAAGACGCGGGCGCCGAGCCGGATATATTCATAATCAACAACCTGTCGCCGCGTTCCGTCGCCGAATCCGCCGAGTCTTTTGCAAAGAAAGCCGATTCGTCACAGATCATATTCATTCCCGGCGGGTTTTCCGGAGGCGACGAGCCGGACGGAAGCGGCAAGTTCATTACGGCGTTCTTCCGCGGAGCGGAGGTTAAGGACAGCGTAATGCGACTGCTCAACGAGCGGGACGGACTTATGTGCGGTATCTGCAACGGATTCCAGGCGCTGATAAAACTCGGACTTCTGCCTTACGGCGAGATACGCGACCCCGACCCCGATTCCCCCACGCTTACCTTCAACACCATAGGACGGCACCAGTCAAGGCTGGTACGAACCCGCGTATGCTCGAATCTGTCGCCGTTCCTCAGCGAGACCGAACCCGGTGAAATATTCACGGTTCCCGTTTCGCACGGCGAGGGCAGATTCCGCGCCTCAGAAGAATGGATAAGCCGTCTCGCCGCGGCAGGACAGATAGCCACACAATATGTCGACGATACGGGTAATCCTTCGTGTGACGTACGGTTCAATCCCAACGACAGCACCGCCGCCGTTGAGGGTATAACCTCTCCGGACGGCAGGGTGTTCGGCAAAATGGGTCATTCCGAGCGTACCGGAAAGTACCTTTGCCGCAACGTACCCGGAATATACGATATAGGAATGTTCCGCGCCGCGGTGAATTATTACAGAATATAACGAGGAGAATCCGAAATGCTTAGTGATATCGAAATCGCTCAGTCGGTAAAAATGAAGCCCATAACCGATATTGCATACAGGGCGGGCATAGATGAAGAGTACCTTGAGCAATACGGACGGTACAAAGCGAAGATAGACCTGTCGCTGCTTAAAAAGCAGACCGGCAAGAAAGGCAAGCTTATTCTTGTTACCGCCATGACCCCGACACCGGCGGGCGAGGGCAAGACGACTACCACTATCGGTCTCGCCGACGGTTTGTCACGTATCGGCAAAAATGTCGTGGTCGCTCTGCGCGAGCCGTCGCTCGGTCCGGTTTTCGGCATAAAGGGCGGAGCCGCAGGCGGAGGATATGCGCAGGTAGTCCCGATGGAAGATATTAATCTCCACTTCACCGGAGATTTCCACGCGATAGGCGCGGCAAACAACCTGCTCGCCGCAATGATAGATAACCACATCTATCAGGGTAATTCACTGGGAATCGACCCCCGCCGCATAACCTGGCACCGCTGTGTGGACATGAACGACCGGCAGCTCAGATTCGTCGTGGACGGTCTGGGCGGACGGGTGAACGGTACCCCGCGTGAGGATTCCTACGATATAACCGTCGCTTCCGAAATAATGGCGGTGCTTTGCCTGTCTGAATCGATAGCCGATCTTAAAGCGAGACTTGCGCGAATAGTCATCGGCTACACCTACGACGAAAAGCCGGTCACCGCCGGTCAGCTTAAAGCCGAGGGCGCGATGACCGCCCTGCTTAAGGATGCGCTCAAGCCGAACCTCGTGCAAACGCTCGAGGGTACCCCCGCACTGGTGCACGGAGGTCCGTTTGCGAACATCGCTCACGGCTGTAATTCGGTAACCGCAACAAAAATGGCCATGAGACTGGGTGATTACGCGGTTACGGAGGCGGGCTTCGGCGCCGATCTCGGAGCCGAGAAGTTCCTTGATATCAAATGCCGCTGTGCCGGCCTGCGTCCGGACGCCGCGGTCATTGTCGCTACCGTGCGTGCGCTTAAAATGCACGGAGGTCTTGCAAAAACCGAGCTTAAAACCGAAAATCTTGAGGCACTGGAAAAGGGCTTGCCGAATCTGCTGCGTCATGTAGCCAACATCACCGGCGTGTACGGACTGCCCGCCGTCGTAGCCGTAAACCGTTTCCCGGACGATACCGATGCGGAGGTTCGCATGGTTACGGAGCGCTGCGCCGAGCTCGGCGTTAAGGCGATTATATCCACCGTATGGGCGGACGGAGGCAAGGGCGGAACCGATCTTGCCGAGGAAGTGGTACGGCTGTGCGAAACCGACAGCGATTTCAGGCTCTGCTACGATTCAAACGATACCATCGAAAACAAAATAACCGCAGTCGTTCGCCGCGTTTACGGCGGAGAAGGTATATCCGTCACGCCGGCCGCAAAAAAGCAGATTGCCTCGCTCGAGGCGTTGGGATACGGCGGACTGCCCGTCTGTATTGCAAAAACGCAGTACAGCTTTTCCGATAACCCCGCACTGCTCGGAGCTCCGGAGGGCTTTACCGTAAGTGTTAAGAATGTGCGCGTATCAGCCGGAGCGGGCTTCATAGTCGTTCTGACCGGCGATATAATGACAATGCCCGGTCTGCCCAAATCGCCCGCCGCCGAGCGTATCGACGTGGATGACAACGGAGTTATTAAGGGTCTGTTCTGAAAACAAAAACAAAGAGCCGGCACTTCATCGGAAGTGCCGGCTCTTTTTAATTCAGCTCAGAGGTTATCTTCTTTGCCAGACCTGCAAGCTCGTTTTCCTCGGACAGCTCGATCGTCCCTTTATCGGCGGACGCGGCGAACACCGGGTCTATCGGAAGCCTGCACACCGTGCCGATTCCGTATTCCTTCGCGGCGAAATCCACCCTGCCGGTACCGAACGGATGGTGAATGCTTCCGCAGTCAGGGCAACGGTAATAACCGAAATTCTCGACCAATCCGAGTATCGGAACATTCATCAGCTTTGCCATGTTGACCGCCTTGCCGACTATCATCCCGACCAGCTCCTGAGGCGAGGTGACGATGACTATACCGTCCACCGGAAGCGACTGAAAGACGGTAAGCGGAACATCGCCGGTTCCGGGAGGCATATCGACGAACATGAAATCTACATCGTTCCATACGACGTCCGTCCAGAACTGTTTTACCACACCGGCAATAACCGGACCGCGCCATACGACCGGATCGGTTTCGTTTTCGAGCAGAAGATTAACGGACATTATCTCTATTCCCGTCTTTGAAACCGCCGGTAGTATGCCCAGATCGCTGCCCGCCGCCTTTTCGTGTATGCCGAACGCCGACGGAATGGAAGGCCCGGTAAGATCTGCATCGAGTATCGCCGTCTTGTATCCGAGCCGGCGTGTGAACACGGCTAACATCGAGGTGACGAGGCTCTTTCCTACGCCGCCCTTTCCGCTTACCACTCCGATAACTTTTCCGACCCTTGAATACTGATTAAGGTGCGCGCTCATATCCTCCTGCCGCTCCCGCTCCGAGCAATTCTCAGAACAGGTTGAGCAGTCGTGAGTGCAACCGTCGCTCATAACTATCACTCCTTCCCGTGTATAATAACACTTAAGTGCCGTCAAGTCAAGCACCGCGACACCGGCAATATCCGCTAATCACGTAAAACAAAAAGGAGTATACCGCGTCCTGCCGATGATTATAACCCCGGAAACGGTTATACGCACTTTTACATATAGGTTTTTATTCTGTCAATAAAAACGCAAACCTTACGTTTTTTTCACAGGGAAAACAAAAATTGAAATTTTTGAAAACAAAATATGTATAAATTTTTATTTTATATTGACAATTTGCAAAATTTCTGCTACAATTACCTCGAATAAGAGGGAAATAATGAACATCATCGATCGTTACATCAACGCGCTCAGTGATTCCGACGTTCCTTCCGTGATAACTGATACGCGGCTGAGAATTATTTGGAGGAACAAGGCTTCTGACACTCCGGCAACGCCGTTCAGAAAGGCATCGTCGCTGCGTTACTATATTTTCAAACCCGAATTTCTCGCTTTGTCGCGTTTGAATCCGGGCGAGGCGATGAGGGTGAACTTCACCTTCTCTCCGGGTGTATCCGGATTCGCCAAGCGCGAGGAAGACTGCTGTATAATCAGGATAAACAGCTTCTCCGCTGCCGTGTACGATCGGATTATTTCGCTTAACGAAAAGAACAACGAATTTCTCGAAGCCGCCTTCGCACAGATATCCGCTCCCGACGTGAAGAAGATATACAGCGAAAAATCGCGCTACCGCCTGCACTTCAACGAGATGATTCGCATCTTCAACACGATAGGCGACGACACGGTGAGACGAATCGAGGTTGGAACTCAACTCGGTTCGTTTGCCCGTCAAGCTACCGATGTGCTCGGTAAGCCCGAGATTCTTTATACCCCGGAAAGAGACTGTGTATTCGCCGACCTGAACCTGCACGATTTCTACATGCTGCTTTCGGCGATAGTGTCCTGCATGCTGAAATGCAAGCAGTCTCTGCGCTGTATAAAGATATTCAAAGAGCTGTGCGGAACCGAAGTCACGGTGAGTTTTACCTGTGACGGCACCGAGATTGCCGAGATGTTCGCTCCGCTCTGCAGCGATACCGACCGGCTGCTCACGCTGTGCGAATACGGCGACAAATATCTTGACCTTATGCTTGCCCGCCTGCTTGCCGACCATTACGGCTGGCGGTTCGGCGTTAAGAAAAACGGAGAGAAAAGCTGTATCTGGTTCCGTATATCTCTGATTTGGAACCGTACGACCGAAATCGTACTATACCAGGATGATTATTCGCAGCCGGTCATTTACGATATGCTGAATAACTTTGAACAATAACGTTTTATAAAAGACAGGCGCACCCGCATAGGATAAGCCGACCCCCATGTGTTTAACAAAAGACCGGGAAGCTCCGGTCTTTTTTGCTTTTTCCGGGCGGGAAAAGGGGTTAAGGACGAACCGCAGGAAGAAAAGAGTACGTAAAACGTGCGAAAACCATTTAAGCCGCACATCCGATAATCAAAAACTGAATCCGGATTTCGGATTATGTTGATTTATTCCGCAAAAAATGTTAAAATAAATCCGTTACTGCGAAACAAGTATTTAAGGATGGTGATCCGTCTGAACTTATTGCATATGAAATACGCGGTTGAGGTCGCACGGCTCGGGTCTCTGAACAAGGCGGCAGAATCC
>SFLA01000066.1 GCA_004553575.1 Clostridiales bacterium | reverse complement strand
TACGAAAACCGCCTTCAGGCGTTGATATGGTATATGCAGTTTTTCGAGGACACCCTCGCGAAGTATGATTTCAAGAATATCGAATTCGTTGGTTATTACTGGTACTGTGAATCGGTTTATACCGGAGACGATGTGTACAGTCTCGTTACAGACCTTTCGCATAAGGTGCACGAACGCGGATACGATTTCTTCTGGATACCGTATTACTGTGCCGCAGGCTTTACCTCCTGGGATGCTCTCGGCTTCGATATAGCCTGCATGCAGCCCAACTATGTCTTTGACGCCACTGTACCGTATTCACGGCTCGAAAGCGCCGCACAGCTTACCGAGATGTACGGAATGGGGATAGAAATAGAGATATCCGAAAAGAGCTTTACCGACGCCACTCTTTACCGCAAGTATCTGGAATATCTCGGGGGCGGCGAAATATACGGATATATGAATGACTGTGTTCACATGTATTACCAGGATTTTCTTTGCTATTATAAAGCCTGTACTTCAACCGATGTGTCGCTTCGCCTTATATACGATTACACCTATCAGTTTATAAAAGGCACTCTCAACGTATATCCCGATGACGCCGATGATCTTACCTTCAACTGTTCCTCCGGCACGGTGCTTTCCGCTGCGCTTGCAGAGAATGTTCCCGAATACGTCGAGTATTCGATATGCGTAGGACCCGAACACGGAACCGTTACAATCAACGAAGACGGCAGCTTCGTCTATTATCCCGAGGAAGGCTATACCGGCACGGTTACCTTCACATATGTGTATAACGAGTGTCTCTGCGATTCCGCCCCTGCCACCGTTACCCTGAATATAGGTTGACATAATTTTCCGGCGGGAGCTGATGGGTTCCGAGCTGCGGCAAACTTGTCTGAAAGAAAGATGCCTCCGTATGTTTTACATGCGGAGGCATTATACTGTTATAAAGCGGTTACCTGCCGATACCCGAAACATATTCACCGGTTTCGGTATCTATAACACCGAAGGTGGTTATTCTTGCCTTAGGTATCACCGTAAGGCTCATGAACGACAGTGTCATAAAGGGGTCTATACCGCGGTTCACTCCCAGCGAATATGCCGCCGCCTTGGCTGCCTCGAGCTTTGTGTTAACCGCTTCAAGCGGCAGTTCGCTCATAAGTCCCGCTACCGGCAGCTCAAGCTCGGCAATAATCTTTCCGCCCTCGGCTACTACAATACCTCCGGCATTCCGCACAACACGGTTTACAGCCGTAGCCATGTCGTTTTCGTTTGCACCGACTGCGATTATATTGTGTGAATCGTGCGAAATGCTTGTTGCAACCGCTCCCTTTTTAAGACCGTAGCCCTTAAGAAACCCGAGCCCGATATGGCCGGTGCCGCGATGCCGTTCTATTACGGCAGCCTTTAAAATATCGGCTTCAATATCCGTTTTGTTTGCCGTACCGAGAGATTCCGTCACTATCTCGCCGTTTATCATACCGACAACTCCGAGAGGACTATCTGAAGAAAAGTCGCTTTCCGAAAGAGTTTTTACAAAAAAGGAAGAATGAGCCCGTGCGATAAGACTTTCCCATATCTGCGGTTTCTTAAACGGCTTTACCTCTCCGTCGTAAACAAGCCTTCCTTTCTTGTATACGCGCTCTGTATTCAGATCATACAGGTTATCAACGACCGTAAGGTCGGCAAGATAACCCGGAGCGACAGCGCCTTTGTTGTTAAGCAGGAAGTATCTTGCCGCATGATGGCTCGCAGTTTTAACGGCAATTATGGGATCAACACCCGCTTTTACGGCCCGCCGGACCAGATAATCGATATGTCCGTTTTCCAGCAGATCGGACGGGTGCTTGTCGTCGGTCGCAAACATACAGCGAGAACAGTACTGCGGCGTAAGCAGCGGAAGCAGTGCGTCGAGATTATGTGCCGCGGTTCCGTCGCGTATCATAATGAATTGCCCTTTACGGAGCTTTTCCAGTGCGTTGTCAAGATCGTAACATTCGTGGTCCGAATACACGCCGGCCGATATATATGCGTTAAGTTCGTTTCCCGAAAGCCCGGGCGCGTGTCCGTCGATTTTTTTGTGGTGCGCCTGCGAAGCAATAATCTTTTCGACTACGCTGCGGTCACCGTTGATAACCCCGACATAATCCATCATTTCGGCTAGTCCGAGAACCTTCGGATGTCCGTAAAAGCGGTCTATATCACGGTAGCTCAGTACGGCGCCGGATTCGTCTTCAGGCGTCGAGGGTACGCAGGACGGCAGCATGAAATGCACGTCTATCGGCAGTCCCGCTGTCGCCTGAAGCATGTATTCGATACCGTCGTCTCCCATTACGTTGGCTATCTCGTGAGGGTCGGTTATTACGGTAGTCGTCCCGTGCGGAAGCACGGCAGCCGCGAAACGGTCGGGAGTGACTACGGCAGATTCGAGATGTATGTGTGCGTCAACAAAGCCGGGACAAACGATTTTTCCTGACGCGTCGTACTCTTCGGTTCCCTCGTAGCTACCCATTCCCACAACAAGGCCTTCCGCTACGGCTATGTCGCCTTTGCAAAGCTCGTTTGAAAAGACATTAACATATACAGCGTTCTTAAGAACCAGATCCGCCGGTTCGATACCGCGGGCCACTCTGATTATACGCAGCTTTTTTGTCGTTTTTCCGTCAATCTTTTCTTCAAACTCTCGGGTTAGCATCCGACCTGTCCTTTCTTATCGGTAAGCGTATGAAAAAACACCCCTTGATACGGGGTGTTTTCGGTTTTAATCGGCTTTCTTCTTTTTTAATGTCACGATTACAACCGCCGCAATCAGAACAGCCGCCGCAATTCCGATAACAATCCAGATCACAGCTCTGCCGTTTTGCTCTGTGCTGCCGGATGTCTCCTGTACGGAAGAGTCGCCGGACGCTTCCGGTGCGCCGGAAGTTTCGGACTTGCTTTCTTCTTCGCTTTTGCTGGTATCATCGCTCTCCGGCTCGGAAGCCTCGCCCACGCTGACATCGCCGTCAACGTTTCCGCCGTCCTTTACCGAAAGGGTTAAGGTTACGTCGGGAGCGGGAATTATCATCAGCAGATCGTTGGTAACGCTGTTCTCGGTTGCGGTAATAACGGTTTCGACTCCGGTGCGGAGTACATTGAACTTAAGAACAGTGGAAAAATCCCCTTGAGCGCCGTGGCCTTCTTCTGCGCTGTCAAACAGGTAGGTTAACTTTATGAGAGAAGGATCGTTCTCTGCCAAACAGGTCCAGCTGTCGCCGTAATCGCCCCATTCCTTCGGGTAATCCTGTTCGAATCCGACGTATTCCAGTATCTCGGAATCAAACCGTACATTACTGGAAACGGCAACAACACCGCTTTCGTCGTCTATATCGGTAAAAGTGACAGTTACAAGCAGAACGCCGCTGTTATCGAGCTCGTAGGTCATGGAAGCAGAGCAGGTTGAAGAACCGGCGGAAACGAAAACCGTAAAGCACAAACAGAGAAGCGCACAGGCTGTAATCACAGATAAAATCTTTTTGAACATGTCAAGTACCTCCGTGTTTCTATAAGTTTATTACATTTGCTTCTCTTTGTCAAGTGATAGAATTGCGCATATCAAAAAAATATGATATAATACATAAAAGGCGGTGGCAAACTAATGATTATAATTAAGGAATTCGAGCTCGAAGGCGGATATGCAATAGAGGACTATCCATCGTCCTGCAAAGACCTTGCTCCCGGTGACCGTCTTGATGCCGCGTTCGGAAACGGCGGGTTGACGTTTTTTCGTAAAGGACACGAGATAGGTGTGCTCACAGGCGAGGCATCGCTTTTGCCGTCTGCGCTGCTGAGGCAGGGGATAGAAGTCTGCGCCGTGGTTACTGCGGTCCGCAGAACCGAAGCTCTGCCCGCCGTCTTTGCCGAACTCCGTGCGGGAAAGTGACATACGCACATTCAGGCAGAGGTTTTACGGAAAACGTATTCCGGCAGAATCGTTTACGAAACAAAGACGGTGTTTTATAAAATGTTACTGAAGGAGACGGGAAAATGTCAATGAAAGACAAACTGCATACCGGAGAACTGTATCTCCCCGGCGATGAAGAGATACTGCGCGATCAGACAAGACGTCTTGACCGCTTATACGACTTTAACAGGACACGTCCGACCGAAGCAGGCAAGCGGCAGGCACTCATGAAGGAGATGTTTGCGGAAATCGGTGAGGGCTGTTACATTGAGCCTCCGTTTTATGCAAATATGGGCGCGGGTCACGTGCATTTCGGAAATAATGTTTACTGTAATTTCGGTGTTACAATGGTTGACGACACACATATTTATGTCGGCGACAATACGATGATAGGCCCGAACGTTACCGTAGCGACTGCGGGACATCCCATTCTCCCGGAGCTCAGAGAAAAGGGATATCAGTATAATGCTCCCGTCCGTATCGGCAGAAATTGCTGGATAGGAGCGGGAGCCGTTATATTGCCCGGCGTGTGTATCGGAGATAATTCCGTAATCGGGGCAGGGAGCGTGGTTACGGGGAACATACCGTCGGACGTGGTTGCGGTGGGCAATCCCTGCCGCGTACTTAGGGAGATAAACGAATACTATTATAAGGACAAAAGGATTGACCGGTCGGAGATAGATTAAAATGCCGTCCGATTATTCATCCAAATGTTCAAAAACGGCAGCCCAGACAGCTTCGTCCTGAACCGTCATTCTGTCCCAGTCATAAGAAGCAACAAACGCCGCTTTTTCTTCTGCGGTCGCATTCTTTCTGCGAATCAGCTTTGACCTTGCTTTGCCGAATTCGTTCAGGTAC
>SFLA01000065.1 GCA_004553575.1 Clostridiales bacterium | reverse complement strand
GGGGTGGAGGACTATAAGCGCAATATGTTCGCGCTTCTCGGCAAGCCCGGCTACGAAGAATACGGTACGGAGCTCAAAAACAGAATGAATTTATAAAAAGCACTTGCTTTTTAAGTGTGTATCAAGTAAAATGATTTAGGATAGCAAACAGTAACGAACAGGAGGCAGATTATTATGATAAAAATGGTCGTCGGTCTTCAGGGCTCCGGCAAAACCAAGACTCTCATCGACGAGGTAAACAGGGCTTCCGCTTCTTCCGCCGGCGCGGTTGTATGCGTAGAGTACGGAAGAAAGCTTTCCTACAATATCGGATACGACGTCCGCCTCGTGGACGCCAAGGATTACGGAATAAAAGATGCGTGCGCGTTTTACGGCTTTGTGTGCGGCTTGCTTGCCAGCAATCACGATGTAACCGATCTGTTTATAGACAGTGCTCTTAAGATATGCGGCGACGATATTTCCGCCTTCGCCGATTTCCTTAATAAGCTCGATGAGCTTACTTCCCGTGAGGGAGTACATTGCTTCCTTACGGCTTCCGTAAAGGCAGAGGATTTGCCCGACAGCGTTTCCAAGTATATTGCATGATGAAAAGCCGTCTTAAAAACGCGTTGCTTGCGGCGCTTGCGCTGTACGCGGTGCTGTCACTGCTTTACATCACGGTTTTATCGGCGACGGTTACCGACGAGGCGATAGTTCTCGTAACCGCTCTGCTCGGTAAACAGCTCGCCGTGGTATTCGTTCTCAGCGCGGTTATCGGCGGTTCTTTATTGATTTTCGCTTTGAATATCAGCTCCGTGGCGAAGCGTCTTATCCACATTGCGGTGAATTATCTTGCGGTACTCGGCTCCATGCTGCTGCTCATATCTTCGGATGCAAATGCGGCACAGAAGCTCGTGTATATCGTAATAACGACCGTGGCATTCGGAATTGTATATGCGCTGTGCTGTTTTGCGGTAAACCTCATACGCCGTGCGGGCCGGTAAACAAAAAACAAAAAGATCCTTCCCGGGAAGGATCTTTTTTATTTTGGTACGGTGCTTTCGTCAGTCGGAAAGCGCCATTTTTTCGTATCTTGCCAGAAGGTCGGATATGCTGTATTCTCTCGGACCGTTGTAGAAGGAGCACACCCTGTCGCCGAAGCATTCGTACCACTTTTTGTCAAGAGCCTTCATTCCGTAGCAGGCTCCGGCTATAGAACCGGCGGTAGCCGCCGTACAGTCGCAGTCATAAGCCATAGCGACTGCGTTCGAGAAGCATTTGCCGATATCTTCTCCGCCCAGCGCGAGCGCGAACACGGTAAGACAGGCGTTGTTTATCGTATGCACCGTGTGCATTCCGGGGAAGCGTTCCGTTACAAGGTCGTGCGCATGCTTGGGTCCGGTTACGGTGTGGGCAATATCGAGCGCCCAGCGGAGCGCTGCCGCCAGCTCGCAGTCGGAAGGGATGAATTCAAGACCCTTTTCAAGCGCCTTGCGGGTGTCGCCTGTTTCGAATGCGGCGGCTATTACCGCGGCGAAGTACATCGCTCCGTATACTCCGTTTCCGCGGTGAGATATCATTGCGTCGGTGCGGGCAAGCTCGGAAGCTCTCTTGGGGTCGCCCGGGCACATATAGCCGTATCCGTCGCAGCGTATATCCGCACCGATAAGCTCCTGATAAGGGTTGTCTGTCTCTGCCGCCTTTTCGGGCGCAACGCCGTTTTTAAGGTTGCAAAGTGCCACATACTCGGCGGTGTAGCTTTCGGTTATGTATTTTTTCCACGCCTCGGCAACGTCTTCGAGCGTAAAGTTCTTGCCGTGCCCTTCTTCGGCTATGAGCAGGGCAAGTATGGTGAATCCTACGTCGTCGTCGCAGGGTACGGAGTTCAGATGCGGGCGGGTATAGTCGGCAAAAGTGTTGTATATGTACCGTTTGTCGTCCGGGTTGGGAATGCTGGGCCAGTAATCCTCAGGAGGATAGCCGGTTCCGCATTCCTCCGCGTATTGCTGTATGCGGTCTCTCGTCCAACCTTCCACAGGCGCTCCGAGCGTGCAGCCGGCGAATCTGCCCAGCATTGCGGCGCGGAGTGAATCTCTGTAATGCTCTATACTGATATTCATGTTGTTCCTCCGAAAAATCGTTTTTCATATTTTATCATATTTTTTTATTAAATACTACCCATTTGCGATATTTTGTGTTAAAATGCTTACCGTCGGCGGAGTTCGCTCCGCCCAGTCATTATATCACGGAGGATTAACCGATATGAAAGTGAGCCGTATTCTGGAGCAAATAGCTTCGGGGGGCTGTGATACAGCGTTTGAGAAGCTGTACGGCAATGCACGTATAACGGAGCAGCGTACGAGATGGATCCGGCTCGGCGAGGTTTTCATCGGCATGCACGGTGATATCGATGCGGTTACGCTGTCGGTTCCCGGGAGGACCGAGCTGCTCGGCAACCATACGGACCATAATAACGGACGTGTGCTCGCCGCCGCCGTCGACATTGATATTATCGCTTTTGCCGCGCGCTCCGACGATACGCTTATACGCATAAAATCCGAGGGATACCGCGAGGATTGTGTGGATGTCGCTTCGCTCGATTCCTGCCGGGCGAGACGTGGCAGCTCGGCTGCCGTAATAGGCGGCGTGTGTGAATACTTTCTTTCAGACGGCCGCAAGGTCGGCGGAATACGCGCCTGTACTGCCAGCGATGTTCTGACCGGGAGCGGCATATCCTCCTCCGCCGCGTTCGAGGTTATGTGCGGAGCAATGCTCAGCTTTCTCTATAACGACGGCGAGATCCCGCCATTGTTTCTCGCCAAGGCCGGCAAGTACGCCGAGAACGTCTGGTTCGGCAAGCCCTGCGGACTTATGGATCAGACAGCATGTGCGTCCGGCGGCTGCTCGTATATAGATTTCGGCGGAGGAGATGCCTGCCTCCGCAAAATGTCACCCTGCCTCGGCGATAACCTCCTTTGCATTGTGAATACCGGAGGTAATCACGCCGATCTTACAGATGATTATGCGTCCGTCCCGTCCGAAATGCGCTCCTGCGCCGTACTGCTCGGCCAGACCGTGCTCGAAGAGGTGGACGAGGAGGATTTTGTCGCCCGTATACCGTACATACGCGCAAATGTCGGTGACCGTGCGGTGCTCCGCGCTCTGCATTTCTTTGCCGAGAACAGAAGGGTCGATACGGCTGCCGCCGCTATCCGTAACGGCGATACCGATACCTTCCTGCGCTGTGTGTACGATTCCGGAAGTTCGTCCTTCCGTTTTCTGCAGAACGTATATACAAATAAAAACGTCACCGAGCAGGGGCTTTCGCTCGCGCTCGCGCTCACCGAGCGTCTCGGCCTCGTTTGCCGCGTGCACGGAGGGGGCTTTGCCGGAACCATTCAGACCTATCTGCCTCCGTCCCGTGCCGATGAATACCGCAACGCCATGGAACGGGTTTTCGGCGAGGGCTGCTGTATGTTTTTGTCGCTCAGGGACTGCGGCGCCGTAATGATAGACGGTAACACGATATCCGGGGCGGTATAATGGTATACGCCTGCACCCTTTTTTCCTCATCCGGAGGTAACTGCGCTTATATACGCTCCGGACGCGATGAGCTGCTTATCGATGCCGGTGTGTCCGCACGGCGTATCAACGAATCGCTTCATGAGCTCGGCACCGATCTTGCCAATATACGCGCAATACTCGTCACTCACGAGCATACCGACCATATTAAAGGAATAGGTACGATAAGCCGCAGGTACGAGATACCGGTCTACGCGCCGTTCCTGTGCGTAAATTACATAAGAAAACAGTTTCCCGAATCGGCTCCGTACCTGCGCGAGAACGACGCAGGCAGTGTGCTCGAATTCGGCGATACCCGCGTAACCGCTTTTGCAACCCCGCATGACAGTTGCTCTTCTGTTTGCTTCCGAATCGAAACTCCCTGTGCGGTTATCGGCTATGCTACCGATATCGGATATGTAAGCGATCAGGTCTATGCTGCGCTGTGCGGCGCCGACGGGGTGGTGGTGGAGGCAAATCACGATCTCGGAATGCTGCGCGACGGCTGTTATCCCGCGGTGCTGAAAAAACGCATTGCATCGCAATACGGGCACCTTTCCAACAGCGATTGTGCGTCGCTGATCTGCCGCCTCGTTCGTTCCGGGACAAAGCATATCGTGCTCGCTCATCTTTCGGAGGAGAACAACCGCCCGCCGCTCGCGCTCGCTGCAGCACGCGGGACACTTGCGGGGCAGGGGATAACCGTCGGAGGCGAGCTGACCGTAAGGGTCGCTCCGCCGGACGGCGTGTGTGAGATACTGACTGCCGAATAAGCATAGAGCACTCGCATGAACTGCATTCTGAAGAATATGAAGAATATAATATAACGCAAAACAGCCTCCCGAATCGACTGCCCGACTTATGCTTCTGCACAATTCGGTGTAACTAAACAATCGGGATGCTGTTTTTTTACAATAATGATTCAACGTGTTTTTAGTATAAGTTCTGTACGCGGCAAAACAGCCTTCCGTGATTTAACAAGTCTGTTATATAAGGCGCTGCTTCGGATTATTGCTGAATCGGAAAAAAGATAACATCCGAACAAAGTCCTGATGTTATCTTTATTGGTGAAGCGGACGATGAATGTCCTGACTATCAGCCATGCTCCATTTGATGATGTGATTGTTTATAAAAATGCAGAAATGTCTATGGACGATCTGCAGGAATATGCCGATAAAACTGCTGACGAACTAATAGAGACCGGATATGCGGTTACTTCTTGGTATGTTGACAGTGTCACTGGTAATAT
>SFLA01000018.1 GCA_004553575.1 Clostridiales bacterium | reverse complement strand
AACACGGAGCTGCAAAAGCAAGATACGATGCATCGCAAGCCGTAAGACAATCTGCGAACGGAAAAATGTCCGGACAATATTGCGAATAATTTTTTTCATATTGACTTATAGCAGATCGTATGTTATCTTTTAAGTGGTAATAATATTCTCGGTGAAAGTCGCCGCATCTGAAAATTACGGCTATCGCCGATTACATATATTGCATATAACAGATCTAGTGAAAGGGAGCGTGTTAAAATTGAAAAAAGCAGTCCTCCTCACAATGCTCATATGCGTTCTTTCGTGTCTGCTGTTTGTAGGCTGCGCTTTGTCGGACGGCGGGGACGCAAGCAGCGCGAACCCGGACGATACCGAATCGCGCGTCGACGGCGCGCAATCCCAAAGTCACGGCAGCACGAGCGCGGAGCACGCGGAATCCGCCGGCGGCGATTCGAATACGCAGGACACAAGCAGTTCAAATGTATCGCTGGCAGAAAACGCCGATTCGCTCACGATAGAGATCAATCCGTCACAGGCAACCCTTTCCGACAGGGATTTTCGCCTGATCTTCCGCAATTCCGAAGACACGCAGTTTTACTACGGTCTGGAATACACGCTGGAGCATTATGACGACGGCGAATGGAAAAGCGTCGCCTTTGCGCCCGGGTTTGAAATCCTGTCAGCCGCATATCTGGGCGCCGACGGCACCGAGTTGGAAATTTCGCTCGACAACCACGATTACACCTTCCAAGCCGGACGCTACCGGATTTCCAAAACCGTTCTCGGCAAAACGCTGTACGCCGAATTCGAGATTCTCGGATAACGATCACCGCAGACTGCGTCACGCCTGAGGCACAGGGAATTCCAAGCAATCGGCAGCAAAATACGGACATAACGATAACGAACAAAACATAGCGGCCCGGCCTGCGTCCGGCGCCGCTATGTTTGCTGTATGGCGCAGGACGGCTTTTGCATTCCGGCAGGAATCCGACCGTCCCGCCCCGAAAGCACGGCATGCAAGCGATTGTGTTTGATGTTAAATAACCGCACAAAACACATACACAAGGGAGTTGTTTTTCGTGACCGGTACAACAAAAATCGAGGTTTCGTCAACGGGTAATCCGGTATGCAGAGAAACACGGAGCTGCAGAAGCAAGTTACGATACAGCGCAAGCCGTAAGACAATCTACGAACGTAAAAATGTCCGGAAAATATTGCGAAGTGCTGCTTGAATTTCAGAAACCCGAAAGCGGTATTGTAGGACTGTTCGGCGGTGATGTGAGCTGTGCCGAATTGAGGTGTTTTTCGTCACCTTCGTCTCTTCAAACCACCCCATTTTGTTCAGACTGCATACTTCATCGTAATTTTTGATTAAAGCGTCACATATCATTGACGGCCGAACAGTCAATACCGAAAAGCAAATGTCCCGCAGAAATCTTCCGTGCGGGACACTTGCTTATTCTGCGGCGGAATACGAGGAGTGTTTATATCCTTTTCGCCGAAAACAGAGCACATATCATGCAGAGATACATAACCAGCACGATGAACCATATCATTTGCGTTACCTCCTTTTCACACGGCAAGTATAACCGACAATGTGTACGATAAACCGGTCTTATTGCCTTCGGAACGCAACCTTAACGGCGTTTTTTATGTTTTGCGGCGGTATTAACGTCCGAAATAAAAAAATTTTTTAATGTTTTTTTCTTCGAATTTTACCGTTTTCGACTCCAAATACGGCTTATTACGACAAAAAAGTACTTATTTATTCAAATTATGCGACATTTCTTAACAAAATCATGTACTTTACATATGTTTTCAAGAGTGGTATCATTACGCTGAACCAAAGAATGGAGTGTGATAACATGGAACGGCTGAATGTCCTTACCGCAGACTGCGGAGCGTTTTATCTGAGATACCTTCTCGATTGCGGAAGAATAACCGTCGAAAAGTACATCAACGGCGTGCTTTCCGATTCGTCCGCCGTTGAAACGCTGCTTCCCGAGACAAAGGCTCAAAAGCTTCTGCTTATGCTGTTCGCCGCCCGTGTTACGCCGGTCGTTCTGGAGGAAATGGCAGAGGATATTGAGGTATAGGCTTATACACAAGCATCCGGGTCATTAACCGCCGATAAGTACGTCTGCGCTTCGGAAGCATGCGTATCGTGAGCATATAATATTGACAAGACGCGCAAAAATTGCTATACTGAAACGAATAAATAGGAAACTGATCGGGGTATGGATTTTGCGATGAACAGACGGAAGATAATCAGCTTCGCCAACCAGAAGGGCGGCGTCGGAAAAACGACGAGCTCGGTGAATATAGCCGCCTGTCTCGCCTCCAAGGGCTTTTCCGTTCTGCTTACGGACGCCGACCCGCAGGGCAACGCGACCAGCGGTCTGGGAGTTAACAAACGCACCGCCGCCGGAACGGTATACGATCTCGTTATCGGGAGAAAATCCGCGGCGGAGGCGGTCTGCGCCACCGGGGTGAAGAACCTTTCGCTAATACCGTCGAGCATCGACTTAGTCGCGGCGGAGCTCGAGCTGGTGGATACCCCCCGGCGCGAGAGCAGGCTCAGAGACGCGCTTAACCCGATTCGGGATAAATTCGATTTCATTATTATCGACTGTCCTCCGTCGCTCGGGCTTATAACGCTTAATTCACTGACCGCGTCCGACGCGGTGGTAATACCCCTGCTCTGCGAGTATTATTCTCTCGAGGGGCTTTCGCAGCTTACCAACACCGTTAAATCCGTAAAGAAGCTGTATAACGGCAGGCTGGAGCTGCTCGGTGTGCTTATAAATATGTACGACGGAAGGCTGAACCTTACTGCACAGGTAATGAACGAGCTTAAAAAATACTTTGCGGACAAGCTGTTCCGAACCCCTATTCCCCGCAACGTAAAGCTTTCCGAGGCCCCGAGCTACGGAATGACAATAATCGATTACGACCGTAACTCCAAGGGCGCCGCCGCGTATTCGGCGGTCACGGAGGAGTTTATAGAGAGGTGCAGGTAATGGCAGTAAAAAGAGGACTCGGCCGCGGGCTTGACGCCCTGCTTGCCGACAACGATTACGGCTCTGCCGCGGGAAGCGGGGTAACGCAGCTCCGCATATCCGATATAGAACCGAATCCGGCGCAGGCGCGCAGAAAATTCGACCCGGAGCCGCTCGCCGAGCTTGCGGAATCCATACGTGAACACGGAATTATTCAGCCGATAATCGTCCGTGAAAACGGAAACGGTTTTTACGGTATTATAGCCGGAGAACGCCGCTGGAGAGCCGCCCGAATGGCGGGTCTGACCGAGGTACCGGTAATAATCAAAGATACTGACGACGAAAAGGCGGCAGTGCTTTCGCTGATCGAGAACCTTCAGCGCGAGGATCTGAACCCCGTCGAAGAGGCGTGCGGATACCGCGATCTTATCGAAGGCTGCGGTCTCACGCAGGAGGACGCGGCGAAAAAGGTCGGAAAGTCCCGCGCAGAGGTATCGAACGTGCTCAGACTGCTCAAGCTGCCGGACTGCGTGCTTTCGCTTGTAAGGGACGGTAAGCTTTCATACGGTCACGCCCGCGCACTGCTTCCGCTTACGGAGCTGCTTACCGAGCAGGCTCTGCTCGCACACGCCAACGGGATAATATCTAACGGTCTTTCGGTGCGCGATACCGAAAAATTAGTAAAATCCGTGCTTGAAAACCGCGGAAGAGCCGAAAAGCCAAAAGCGGAAAAATCGTATTACAGAACGCTCGAAAGCCGTGTAAGCGAGCAGATCGGCAGAAGAGTTACGATAAGCGGAAACCGCCTTTCGCTCGCCTATTCCGGGAGCGAGGATCTCGAGGCGCTTATTAAATCACTTTGCGGAAATACTTTCTTTGAGGAGTAAATACATAAAATGCTTGACATCAGATTTGTAAGAAACAATCCCGAAGCAGTGAAACAGAACATACGCAACAAGTTCCAGGATTCAAAGCTGCCGCTGGTGGACGAGGTTATAGAGCTTGACGCGAAATCGCGCGAGGCTCAGCAGGAGGCGGATTCCCTCCGCGCCGACCGCAACCGTCTGTCAAAGCTCGTCGGCTCTCTCTACGCTCAGGGAAAGCGCGAAGAAGCAGAGGAAGCAAAGCGTCAGGTTGCCGCCGGGCAGGAACGGCTTGCCGAGCTTGAAAAGCTCGAAGAGGAGCTTTCCGAGAAGATTAAAAAGATAATGATGGTTATCCCGAATATTATCGACCCGTCGGTTCCGATAGGCAAGGACGACAGCGAAAACGTCGAGCGCGAGCGGTTCGGCGAACCCAAGGTGCCGGATTTCGAGGTGCCGTATCACACCGACATTATGGAGCGCCTTAACGGGCTCGACCTCGACTCCGCCAGACGGGTAGCCGGAAACGGATTCTACTATCTGACCGGAGATCTGGCGCGTCTGCATTCCGCCGTGATATCCTATGCCCGCGATTTCATGATAAACAAGGGCTTTACCTACTGCGTACCGCCGTTCATGATCCGGTCTTCGGTTGTTACCGGCGTAATGAGCTTTGCGGAAATGGATTCGATGATGTACAAGATAGAGGGCGAGGACCTTTATCTTATCGGCACCAGTGAGCATTCCATGATCGGAAGGTTTATCGATCAGATAATACCCGAGGAAAGCCTTCCCCTCACGCTCACGAGCTATTCGCCCTGCTTCCGAAAGGAAAAGGGTGCTCACGGAATTGAAGAACGCGGAGTATACCGTATACACCAGTTTGAAAAGCAGGAGATGATCGTCGTCTGCAGACCGGAGGAAAGCCCAGTATGGTTCGACCGCATGTGGAATTATACCGTCGAGCTGTTCCGGTCAATGGATATCCCGGTAAGGACACTTGAGTGCTGCTCCGGCGATCTTGCCGATCTGAAGGTCAAATCGGTAGACGTCGAAGCGTGGTCGCCGAGACAGAAAAAATACTTCGAGGTAGGATCCTGCTCCAATCTCGGAGACGCCCAGGCGCGCAGGCTGAAGATCCGTGTTAACGGCAAGAGCGGAAAATATCTCGCACATACGCTCAACAACACAGTAGTCGCGCCGCCGCGAATGCTTATCGCCCTGCTCGAGAACAATCTCAGAGAAGACGGCAGCGTTGCGATACCCGAGCCGCTCCGTCCTTATATGGGCGGACTCACCGAGATCAGATAGGAGAAAACAAATGCCCGAACTGTCTTACATTATTTGGGGGATCACCGCCGGTCTGTGTGCCGGAGCCGTTTATATCTTCTGCGTAAAGCGCGTATGCGGAGGATTCCTTGAAAAGATGATCGCGGCAGGCTGTCTGAGCGAGGACACCGCGCTCTCCGCCGCCGATATATCGGGCAAAGGCAAAACGCCGGCTCTG
Source organism: Clostridiales bacterium (assembly GCA_004553575.1). Taxonomy (GTDB): domain Bacteria; phylum Bacillota; class Clostridia; order Oscillospirales; family CAG-382; genus SFLA01. The sequence continues at coordinate 19,750 of SFLA01000018.1, read as the reverse complement.
ATGAAGACCGCACTTAAGGACGGAAGCGGATTCCGCAGAATGATATCGGCGACCGGGGACGGACGCTTTTATATCGCCGAAGACGCAGTTCCTCTTGCACGCAAAAAGTACGGCGACGCCACCTCCGTTCCGGTGCTTATCGGCCTCGTGGCGTTAATAATCCTGTTCGGCTTTGCCGCGTCGCTCCTTATTCCGGAACTTATAAATATGGTTGGTGACGTATTTTGAACAGCGAAGTCAGATCCGCTCTCAGAAGTCCGTTTCTCAAAATAATGCTGCTTGCCGTACTGCTCGTAATAGCAACGGTGATAGTGTTTTACGCCCTCGGGTACCGATATGTGGTTACAGATCAGAACTACCGCTTTTTCGGAAAGGCTTCCGGAGGGCAGGAGATCAGCGGTACGATACGGTATCCGAGCGGCGAAACTGCCACGCTCGATTACACCGGAGGGACGATAACCTTTGAAAACGGCGACGTTTATACCGGCGGAATAACCGGTATATACCGCAACGGCACCGGGAAAATGGTCTATGCCGCTACGGGAGACGTATACGAAGGCGATTTCCTTAACGACGAGATAACCGGCACCGGAACCTATACATATGCCAACGGCGACACCTACACCGGCGAGCTGATGAACGGCAAAAAGCACGGCAACGGCACCTACACGATGTCCGGAGGAAGCTACTACCAGGGACATTTTACCGACAATATGATGGACGGAACCGGCAAATATGTATGGGCCAGCGGTGCAAGCTACGAGGGTGAGTTCAAAAACGACCTGAAAGACGGGAAGGGCACCTTTGTTTCCGCCGACGGTGACGTATATGTCGGAGAATATTCCAACGACAAGCGCAACGGATACGGTGTATACACCTGGGCAAACGGCGAAACCTATACCGGATATTTTATAGACAATTACATGGATACCCGCCTTCGCAACGAAGACGGGACCTTCCGGTACGACGACAAAAACGACTACGTCCATATAGCCGAGGCAACCTATACCTGGCCGAACGGTCATTCGTATACCGGTTACTTCGTTGAGAATCAGATCGTGGGCGTGGTAATCGGAGGCTGAACATATGGCAGAATTCATTCTTTCGGCATTCGCCGACGAGATATCACCGGATTTCGGCGAGCAGATCGATTCTCTCGAAAGACTCGGGATAAATATGATCGAGCTTCGCGGGGTAAACGGAAAGAGCTTCACCGAGCTTACCGACCGCGAGGCGGAGCAGGCCGCTTCCCTGCTGCGCAGCCGCGGAATAAGCCTGTCTGCGCTCGGAACGCCCATCGGAAAAATACACACCGACGGCGACTTTGCTTCGCACAAAAAGCTGTTGGAGCGCATAATGGAGCTGGGCGAAATATTCGAATGCCGCCGTCTGCGCGTGTTCAGCTTTTACCCTGCCGCAGGTATCCCCCGCGGCGAATTCCGCAAAGCCGTGTACGGTATGCTGAGCGAGCTGCTCGATGCGGCTGATAAGCGCGGATTCACTCTGTGTCACGAGAACGAGAAAGGCATTTACGGTCAGAGCCCGGAGAGCGAGCGCGAGCTGCTTGAGATGTTCGGCGGAAGGCTCAGAGCGGTTCTCGACAACGGCAACTTCCCCTTCTGCGGAGAGGACGCCTCCGGCGCCTACGAGACTCTGAAGGACTATGTTGAATACATGCACATCAAGGATTGCGACTCCGACGGGATTATCGTACCTCCCGGAATGGGCAATGCCTGCCTTGCGGACACGCTTGCAAAGATAGACGCGGACCGCGACGGCGATTTTATATTGACGGTCGAACCTCATCTTATGATGTTCACCGGGCTTTCGTCGCTTTCCGATACGGACGATATAAAGCACAAATACTCGTTTTCTTCTTCCTACGAGGCGTTTGCCTTCGCGGTGGAGGAACTGAGAAAAATAATAAATGGAATCCGCAGCTAATCCGATTCCGAACGGCAGAGCGTCATTTGCCCGGTTTATGCAAAAATATCCCTGCGCTGTTTGTCTTGCGGCGGGGATAATTTATTCGGTACAGTTCTGGTCGGAATATACTGCCGTTTTTGCGTTCCCGGGACTTGCGGTTTTCTACTTTTCAATGTTTTCGGACGGAGGCAGAAGGCTTTTCCGCAAAGCTTTCTGTTTCGGCATGGGATTTTACGTCCCGCTTTACTATTGGTTCAGTGCGCTGTATCCGTTCGAAGGCTTCGGCTTCACTGCGGCGCAGGGAATAATGATAATCGCCGCCGCATGTATCGGCATATCACTGCTGCATTCATTTGCTACGGCGGCCGTACTGAGTGCCGCGAGGTTTATGCCGCGGAGCCGCTTCTTTTTGCCTTTTGCCTGCGCCGCTCTCTGGACGGCAGCCGAATGGGTGCTGTCGCTCAGCGAGCTCGGTTTTTCATGGGGTAAAACCGCCATAGGACAAGCGTCGTTTCTCCCGATGATCGAAACCGCCTCGCTCTTCGGCAGTTATTTTATTGCGTTTGCGGTGTCGGCTTCCGCATTCTGTATGGGCGAATGGCTTATTAAATGCGACAGCCGTATGCTCGTGCTCGGCTGCGGTATTATTGCTCTTAATATTACCGCCGGAACGGTGCTGTATCTGCTTCCGGCCGATACCGTTCAATCCGCCGATATAGCAATTGTTCAGGGAAATATAACTACCGCCGACAAATGGAGCGAAGACTATTACGGGAATATCGTAGATACCTATGTAAAACTGACCGCGGAAGCGGCGGACAACGGCGCCGAGCTTGTGTTCCTGCCCGAATCTCCGATTCCGCGCTATTCCGGCACCGACTGCGAGCGGCTCACCCCTCTTGCGGAGATCGCAAAGGAAAAAGAAATAACCGTCCTTACCGGAGTTCTTATATACGAAGACGGCTGCTATTACAATTCGATAGTAAGTATACTTCCGGACGGGAGCATAAACGGTCGCTACGACAAGCGGCATCCGGTGCCGTTCGGCGAATCGGTGCCGTATGAATCGCTGCTGTATACGATTCTTCCGTCGCTCGAAAACCTTAATCTTTCCGATACGGTGCTTACCGCGGGAGATGATACGGGTCTTATATCCGTATCCGGTTTTACCTTCGCGCCGCTCGTCTGCTTTGATTCGATTTTTTCCGAATGTGCGCGTGAAGCCGTACGCGACGGAGCAGACGCGATATTCGTCGCCACCAACGACAGCTGGTACAAGGACACCCGCGGAGTTTATGAGCACCGCAGTTTTTCGGTACTCCGAGCCGTCGAAAACGGCAGGTATGTCGTCCGCGCCGCTAACACCGGAATAAGCTGTATTACAGATACAAAGGGTAATGTTCTTTGCGATACCCGGGCTATGGAGCGAACGATACTGTACGGATCGGTCTACTCCTGCGAATCGGTCACGCTGTATTCATTGATAGGAGATATCTGGCTTTATGTCTGCTTCGCGGTTATACTGTGCGGAGCGTCAATAACGGTATATAAAAAGATAAGGAGCAAACGAAAGACATGAGAATCGAATTGGGCGACGGAGCGGTACTCGATACCTACGTCGCAAAAACCTCACCAGAGCTTACTATGCCGCCCAGACCTGCAGTACTGGTGCTTCCGGGCGGAGGATACTCCTACTGCTCTGCCCGCGAGGCGGAGCCGGTTGCCAATCTTTACCGTGCCGCAGGCTGCAATGCCTTTGTGCTTTATTACCGCTGCGGAAAGGATATTGCTTCCTGCCCGATAAAATTCAAGGCTCCGCTTATCGACGCGGCGCGCGCCGTGGATCATATCCGCTCACACGCGGAGGAATACGGAATAAATCCTCATCAGGTAGCCGTTACGGGTTTTTCCGCCGGAGGACACCTTGCCGGCTGGCTATCCGCAAACCCCGGCGACCCTGATCTCGAAGGTCTTGACTGCCGTCCCGACGCAATGCTGCTCGGATATCCTGTGGTTTCGGGCGTTACTTCTCCAAATCTGGGCACCTTCCGCACTCTGCTCGGAAGCGATAATCCCCCGCGGAATGAGCTCGAGAAGTTTTCGGTAGAGCACATGATAACCCCCGATACCCCGCCCGCTTTTATATGGCACACCGCCGATGACGGCTGTGTTCCGGTACAAAACTCACTGCTGCTCGCCGAGGCGCTTTCCGCAAACGGCGTTCCGTTCGAGCTGCATATCTTCCCCCACGGCCCTCACGGACTTTCGGTCGCCACGGGAGAGACTTCTCCGAGAGGCGCTGAAATGCTTTACGACGATCCGTATGTCGCCCGTTGGACGCAGATGGCGGTAAAATGGCTGCTGCGTACCTTCGGCAGGAAGTGCTGAGCCGAAAAACTGTTCTCACATATAAATGCCCGCCTATCGGCGGGCATCTTTATTCCGTTATACAACGCTCCGGGGCTCAGCCTCGATCTTTTTGCGCGACGACCTGTAAAACAGAAGGGACATTACGGTCGCTATAACCCAGCCTATCGGCCATGCGCACCAGATACCGACCGATCCGAAATACGACGAAAGCACTTGGGCGAGCACAACACGGAGCACCAGATCGGTGAAGGTCGCGGTCATAAACATCTTCATTCTGCCGACGCCGCGCAGCACCCCGTCAGCGGTGATTTTTGCGGCAACGACGGGATAAAAAGGCGACAGTATCCGCAGCATGGTAAAGCCGGTCTGCATGGCGCCGCCCGACGGATCGTCCACAAACAGGAAAACAAGCCATTTGCCGGCGAAGAAATACAGAATCATTACCGGTATACATATAATCCACGCAAGCTTTCGCCCGGCGACAAGACCCCGGTGCACCCTTTCCGATTTTCCTGCGCCTATATTCTGTGCGGTAAAGTTTGATACACCGCTTCCGAGAGCGTTGAATGCGGTAATAACCATATTGTTAAGCTTTACCGAAGCGGAATACCCTGCCATAACGCTTAAGCCGAAGGAATTTATAACCCCCTGCACGATAATATTCCCCACCGATACGAAGCTCTGCTGCAATATGCTCGGCACGGCTACCGCCGACACCTTTACGAAAAGCTCACGAGAGAACAGCGAAGGCTTTGAATCGACCGGAATAGTGCGCAGCCTGCGGAACATAAGCAGCGTCGCCAGGGCACAGCTTATACCCTGACATATCAAGGTCGCCCAAGCCACGCCGGATACGCCCATTCCGAAGCCGGCGACAAACAGCACGTCCATTCCGATATTCCCGACCGACGATGCGGCGAGAAAGCAAAACGGTGTCCTGGAATCTCCGAGCGCCGAGAAAATCCCGGTTGACAGGTTGTAATAGAAAACAAACGGAAGCCCGGAAATATACACGTCAAGATACAACTTTGAATCCGCAATAACGGCTTCCGGCGTGTTAATGATACGTAACAAATCGCCGCAGAACAAAAAACCGATAACCATCAGCGCGGCGCACAGAATACCTCCGGATATGAATGTGGTATACACCGCGGTTTTTAGTCGCGCATAATCCTTTGCCCCGAAAAGCTGAGCGGTAATGACCGAACAGCCGATATTGCAGCCGAAGGCGAATGCGATGAATATGAGTGTAATCTCATAGCCGTTTCCGACCGCCGCAAGCGCCGCATCGCCGATAAATTTACCGGCAACAAAGCTGTCCGCTATATTGTATAGCTGCTGGAATATTATACTCCCGAGCAGCGGCAGGCAAAAACGGCACAATACCGTCTCGGGTCTGCCGACCGAAAGATCCTTGTTCAAAATGCTTTCCCCTCCGCGGGAAATCAGTTATGCCTGCCGTCCTGTTTGTCTATCGCTGCCGCAACAAAGCCCAGGAAAAGGGGGTGCGGCTTGTTGGGACGGCTGCGGAATTCGGGATGGAACTGCACCCCGACATAAAATCCGTCGCCGGGAAGCTCGACAGTTTCGACTATTCTGCCGTCGGGCGAGGTTCCGCTTATTACCAGTCCGGCGGACGTCAGCTCGTCCGCGTAATCGTCGTTGAATTCGTAACGGTGGCGGTGACGCTCGTGTATAAGCTCACTGCCGTAGCATCTCGCCATTGCCGTTCCCGGGACTACCCTGCACGGATAGCTTCCGAGCCTGAGCGTGCCGCCCTTCGCAACCGTATCGCTCTGTCCGGGCATGAAATCGATAACCCGGTGCGATGACTGCTCGTTGAACTCGCGTGAATCCGCGTCGGCCCAGCCGAGAACGTCGCGCGCAAACTCGATAACGGCGATCTGCATTCCGAGGCATATCCCGAAATACGGTATCCCGTTTTCACGGGAATACTTCGCGGCACAGACCATTCCGTCTATACCTCTGCCGCCGAATCCTCCCGGGACGATTATTCCGGAAACGCCGTCGAACAGACTGTCGCAGGTTTCGGGAGTTATCTCCTCGCTGTCAACCCATACGATTTTCACGTTTGTACCGTGCGCATACCCCGCGTGGCGAAGTGCCTCGGCAACCGAAAGATATGCGTCGTGCAGTTTTACGTATTTTCCGACCAGCGCAATGTTTACCGTGTTTTTGCATTCGCGGATGCGCCGTGTCATCTCACGCCATTCGGAAAGATCGGGGGCGGGAGCGTCTATATTCAGCTCGCGGCAGACAACGTCGGAAAAATGCTCCTCCTCAAGCATAAGCGGAGCCTCGTAAAGAACCGGCACCGTGCGGTTTTCGATAACGCAGTCCGGCTTTACATTGCAGAAGCCGGATATCTTGCGGAAAATGCTCTGGTCGGTTATCGGCTCGTCGCTGCGGAGCACAATGATATCGGGATTGATACCCATACCCTGCAGCTCCTTGACCGAATGCTGTGTCGGCTTGGACTTATGCTCTCCCGATGCTCTGAGATACGGCACGAGTGTAACGTGTATGTACAGTGAATTCCCGCTTCCGACCTCGTGCCCGACCTGCCGGATCGCCTCGAGGAACGACTGTGACTCGATATCGCCGGTGGTTCCTCCGATCTCGGTTATAACAATGTCGGCGTTTGCCTTTTTACCGACGCTGTAGATGAATTCCTTGATTTCGTTGGTGATATGCGGTATAATCTGCACCGTGCTTCCGAGATACTCCCCGCGGCGCTCCTTCGTAAGGACGTTCGAAAACACCTTTCCGGTGGTAAGATTGGAAAAGCGGTTGAGATCCTCGTCGATAAACCGCTCGTAATGACCGAGATCGAGATCCGTTTCGGCTCCGTCCTCGGTTACATACACTTCTCCGTGCTGATAGGGGCTCATGGTGCCGGGGTCGACGTTGATATACGGGTCCAATTTCTGCGCCGCGACTTTCAGACCGCGCGCTTTTAACAACCGCCCGAGCGAAGCTGCGGTAATTCCCTTACCTAACCCCGAAACGACTCCTCCGGTCACGAATACGTATTTTGTCATACAAAGCGCCCCTTTTCGTTAAAAAATCTTTTTTATTATATTCCTGTTTTAACGGTTTTTCAATAGCTGATTTACAAAAAAATCGGATTTTTTATCGTCGGATATGATATAATTGCATTCGGAGGTGTGTTATATGCTAAAAGAAATACCGGTGTCCAAGCTCAGAATTAACCCGTTTCACGATATCGGGACCAACTGGATGCTTATCACTGCCGGAAACGGAAAAACCGCCCCGGTGAACGCCATGACGGCGTCGTGGGGCGGTATAGGTGTTATGTGGGGAGCTCCCGCGGCGTTCGTATTCGTGCGGGAGAGCCGGTATACAAAAACGCTTATCGAATCGGAACGCGGATTCTCGCTTTGCTTCCCCGACCACAAAAAATACGCTAAGGAGCTTGCGTTCATGGGCAAAGCTTCCGGCCGCGACTGCGACAAACTCGCCGAATGCTCGTTTACCGCTGAGTATTACGGAGAAGTACCGTATGTCGCGGAATCCGACACGGTGCTTATATGCCGCAAGCAATGCGCGCAGCCGGTTGAGGAAAGCAGCATCGTTATCCCCGATGTAATCACAAAGTGGTACCCCGACCGCAATATGCACGTTATGTATATAGCGGAAATAGAAGCCGCTCTTATCCGCGCCTGACGGGCCTTGACGGGCGGCGCTGATGCTGCTGAGGCGCGCGCTGCTGGGGCGCCCCGGTTATCTTGCGTTCTATCTCGCCGAGCATGCGGGACGCCTTGGCGGTATCGCCCGCGTCGATAACCCCGGAGATACCGTCAAGATCCATATACCAGAAAGCGGATATCACACAAAGGAGGTGCGGAAGCATCTCCTTTTCTTCGGGAGTAAACCTGCGGAGCTTCTCATAACCGGCGAAGAAGCGTTCGAGCATCTGCGCCGAAAACGCCTCGTCAACCTGGCGGCCGTATTCCATAAGCCGCGATTCGAACACACCCTGCATTACCGCGTCACAAAACAAAACGTTATCTCCGCAGCGGTTAAAATCGTATATACCCAACTCGCCGCCCGCTGTGAGAAACATATTGCAGTCGCTTATATCGCCCTGAACGGCGTATTTCGGACGGGAACGAAGCGGCGCAAGCGCCTCCATATGCTTTTCGTACGCTTCGCATATACGCTCGAATCGCTCTGCGTCGGCGCCGGTAAAGCTATCGCGAAGGTCGGTGAACGCCTTGAAAGAGAAAAGGTCGTTTTCGGAAAACGGATCGAATATTACGGGACAATCCACATGGCAATCCCCGCGCTCCGACAGATTGTGCATTTTTGCGAGCATCGCTCCGGTACGCTCTGCCAGTTTGGCGGTCACCGTCTTTATCTGACCGCTGCGGAATTCCTCGGCGGTTATCAAAAGATCGTAGCCGCCTATGTTACGGCTAAGAACATACTGTCCGCCGCACTGGCGGAATCTCGCCACGGTAATACCTCCGCGGCGCAGCAGCTCGGAAAAGCCGCACTGGGCTTCGATAAGCTCCTTGGTAACTCCGGATTCGTTTTTGAACTTAAGAACGACCGACGGTGCCTTTTCAAAGGTTACCTTTACTATGAGCCTCACCTCGCGGGAGGCTGGGTCGTGCTTTTCGTAATGATAACGCTCGAGCTCCTCGAATCCCCCGGGCGTTTCGGTTATTCCGAACGCCGAAAGCAGATCGGGAAGCTGTTCGGTTGTAAGTGTAAACATTAATTAGTCCTTTCTGCCGGTGCCGTGCCGTCACAGTCTGACCCGCTTAAGCAATATTCCGCCGGCTATACCTACGGCTATCCCGGAAACGGTACCGGCCGCCGCAAGCACCGGCATGTAATAGGCTATCTCCGAAGTACGCATAAGCAGCGCGGCAGCGGCTATCTGACCGGCATTATGAAGCAGGGCTCCGGCAACGCTTACTCCTACGCAGGAGAAGGCGTTTGTTTTTTTAAGAAGTATCATTCCGGCAAGGCTGAGCACCGCGCCGGACACGCTGTATATGAACGCGGCGAAATTACCGAACAGCAGGCTTACAAGAAGCACACGCATAAGCGAAACTGCCGCCGCGTCCTTCCCGCCTATACGGTACAGTATAAAAACAATTACTATGTTCGGCAAACCGATTTTTATCCCCGGCACCCCGACGGATATGGGTATGAGCGATTCGACATAGGATAGGATAAGCGCCAGCGCGACCGCTATCCCAAGCGTCGCCGCCCTTCGTGCAGGCTTCACTGTACCACGTCGGGCGCTTCAGCGTCCGCTCCGACTATTCGCACCACAACCCTGTTCGGCAGACAGACTATCGTTTCTCCGGTGCGGGAGATTGCGCGGTGGTTCACGCATATCCCGTCCGGACAGGAAGCCTCGGTAACCGACGCCTTTCCGTCTTTGATCACGAGCAGATTATAGCTCCCGCCGCGATTCCCGATAACGGTTTCCGTATCGGTATCCAGGGGATACCTCGCAGTCTCGGCGCCGTCGATCTCGACGATCGCATATGCGCCTTCCTTCCCTGATATCTCAATAACACCCCACGCCGCCGCCGCGGCGGCGATAAGCGCCAGCACGAGAATTATATCGTTGCGAAGCTTTTTATTCTTCATCGGTGCGGTGTGCGCCCGAGAAATCGGCGAATTCGATACACCCGACCGGGCATTCCGAGGCGCATTTCCCGCAGCTTATACACTTTTCGTAATCGATTTTCGCACAGTGATTTATAACATGTACCGCGTCGGCGGGACAGCCTTTCTCGCATTTCATGCAGCCGATACAGCCGTTACTGCACTTCTTGCGGACTATCGCGCCCTTTTCGCGGTTGGAGCAGGTGACAACCACCTTCCGGACATCCGCAAACATCGAAATAAGACGGTTAGGACAGACCTTCGCGCACTTTCCGCAGCCAATACAGCGGCGGGTATCGACATGAGCAATACCGTTTTTGATACATATGGCTCCGACAGGGCAGACGGCGGCGCAGTCGCCGTAGCCGAGACAGCCCTGGGTACAGGCTCCGCGTCCTCCGAACAGCATATTGGCGGCGGAACAGGTGTTTATACCCTCATATACTTCCTTATCTTTGTTATGAAAGCAGTCGCCGTGGCAGTGAACGAACGCGACCTGCTCGATAACGTCCATGAACGGGACGCCGAGCACATCCGACACCCTGCGGGACACAGAGTCGGCTCCGGGAACGCAGAGATTGGTTGCGCTCTCTTTACCGGACGCAAGCGCCTTGGCATAACCGTCGCAGCCGGTATATCCGCAGGCTCCGCAATTGGCTCCGGGCAGGCATTCCCGCAGCTTCTTTTCTTTTTCGTCGGATTTAACGCTCATGAAATGCGCGGCTACGGTCAGCAGCACCGCGGCAACAAGACCGATACCTCCGACCGTAAGTACCGCGATCAGTATTTTATCCATTGCTTCGACCTCTCTTTTCTCAGGCGAAGAGATTATCCACGACGCCGGCAAAGCCGTAGAACGACATGGACACTATCGACGCGGCGATGAGTGTTATCGGTATTCCGTTAAACGGCTTCGGAACATCCGCTCCCTCCATTCTTCCGCGGACTCCGGCAAACAGCACCATTGCGAGCAGGAAGCCGAGCCCGCAGCCGAGCGAGGACACCATCGAAGCTGCAAAGCCGTATCCGTCGCTGATATTATTAAGAGCGACGCCGAGCACCGCGCAGTTGGTGGTTATGAGCGGAAGATACACGCCAAGCGAACGGTGCAGTGACGGAATAAACCGTTTGAGCACGATTTCCACAAACTGCACGAGCGCCGCTATGACGAGAATAAACACTATTGTTTCAAGGTAGGTGTAATCGGGATAAAGCACGTAGGTGTATATCGGCCAGGTGGCTGCGGTCGCAACCAGCATAACGAATATAACCGCAATACCCATTCCCGCAGCCTGATTCAGCTTTTTCGATACTCCGAGGAACGGACATATCCCGAGAAAGCGGCTCAGCACATAGTTGTTTACCAGCACCGACGCCATCATTATAACTACAAGCTGTTTTAACATTATTCAGCGACCTCGCTTTCCTTGTTTACCGAGGCTTCGGGATAGCACAGCGCGGCGCTGGGACATCCCTTGCACGAGATCTCCTGCTTTACCGGCTTTTTTCCGAGCTTGCTTACCAGAGCTATCATTATACCGAAGACAAAGAAGCCGCCGGGCGATTCCGATAGTATCGGTATTGTGTAATTCTTAAGGAACGGTATGGCAAAGCCCGCCCAGCTTCCGTTTCCGAACACCTCGCGGACGGTCGCCATCGAGAGCAGTGCCAGCGTAAATCCGATACCCATTCCTATACCGTCCAGCACGGAATCGAACACTCCGTTCTTGCTTGCAAACATCTCGGCACGGCCGAGTATTATACAGTTTACGACGATCAGCGCGAGATACACGCCGAGCATATCGTACAACGAAGGAAGATAAGCCTGCATAAGCATCTGCACTATCGTTACGAAACCGGCAATAATGACTATATAAGAAGGGATTCTAACTTTATCCGGAATAACCTTGCGCAGCATCGAAATTACCGCATTCGAGCAGACCAGCACCGCAAGTGCGGCAATACCCATTGCCAGCGCGGAAACGACGCTCGTCGTCGTGGCAAGAGTCGGACATGTTCCGAGTACCAGCACAAAAACCGGGTTTTCGTTTATTAAGCCGTTAAGCAATATCGACAGCTTTTTGTTTTTCATTATTCGGCACCTCCGTTTCCGGACACGGCATCAAACGCCGCGAAAACATCCCGGGAAGCCCTGCCCAGTGCGTTCGAGGTTATTGTCGCCCCGGATATCACGGTATCGCCGTCGGTAAGCGTATCGGCGGTTTTACCCTCGATATTTCCGACATAAGCGTCCTTGTCGAGAACGTAATCGTCGTAATAATCGGCGTTCAGTATAAACTCGCTCACACGGAATGTCACTATCGCACCGGAACCGTCGAGCACGTACCATACGGTCATCGTCCCGCTGTTGTATCCGACCGGATGAGCGACGAAGCCGTACAGAGTATCGCCCTCGGATTCGATAAGATACGCTCCCGTCACGGTGGAGAAAAGTCCTTCCGGATGCAGCGGAGTTATTACGGCGCCTTCGGGAACATAGCGCGAAAGCCTTGAAATATCGTTCTCCGAGGCGGCATCGGCAAGCACACCGAACTCATCCTTAAGCGTGTCCGCTAAACCGGAGCCCTCTGTTACGTCACTGCCGTCGGTATCGAGCACCTTAACCGACCCGAACGCATCCACCGCACAGACATACAGGCTTCCGTCAATATCCAAGATTACGGCGTATCCCGTGCCGTTTGTCGCCTTATAAGCGGTCGCGCCGGGCAAAGAACATTCGATCTCGGTTAACGAGCCTTTACCGGTATCGGAAGCGGCTCCCGGAAGTACGGTGTCGAGCAGCTCGGCCGCCTTCTGTTCATCGGTTTTCACTCCCTCTCCGATAAGTCCGAGTGAGATGAGCGACGTGAAAACATCGGAAACTCCGTTTTTGAATGCGGCGGAGGAATAGGTGGCTCCGGAATACAGCTCAACGCCTGTAAGCGCCGAATCCTTTCCGACGTATGTCTTAGGATAGGTCTCAGTTCCGAAATCCTTGGTTTCGCCGTAGGACGTAATCAGTATATCGGATATGGTTCCGTCGGCATGTACTCCGACCGTAAAACACATATCGGATTTGCTGTACTGCGAGGTAACGGATACTGTAGCAACGTAACCGCTTCCGCCGGTATCGCGGTATATTTTCTGTACCGACTCGGGGCAGTCCCCGGGCTTCTCAAGCTCTTCGAATCCGGCGGCTCCGGGAAGTACCACGATCAGCGAAGCGTTCTCGCTCGCGGCACGGTTTGCGGCAATAATCGGGGCGGTCACACTGTTGGTCAGTGCGAGCAGCAGCGAGACTACGACGCATATTACGGTAAGCACAACAACGCTTTTAATATTGTTTTTCACGCCTTTGCACCTCCTACCGGTTTTCTGCGGGTCCATTTATCGATATACGGTGTGAGTATGTTCATAAGAAGTATCGAGAACGACACTCCTTCGGGATAACTGCCCCAAAAACGTATCAGGCAGGTGATAAGCCCGCACCCGATTCCGAATATCAGCTTCCCTGCCGTGCCGGTCGGAGTGGTGGAATAATCGGTAGCCATGAATATCGCGCCTATAAGCAGTCCGCCGCCCAGGACCTGATATATCGCGGATACCGGATCACCCTTTATAACAAGGCTGAAAACGAACACCGTGCCGATAAATGCGACAGGCGTAGCCCAGCTTATTACCTTGCGGCAGACGAGATATATTCCGCCGGCTATAAGTGCGACCGCACAGGTTTCACCGAGCGAGCCGGAGCGAAGCCCGAGCAGCATATCGCCGATCGACGGAAGCGCATCCGAAGCTCCGGAGGCTATTATCTGAAGCGGGGTCGCCGAAGCCGCCGTATCGACTCCGATTGCCTGTCCGAATGTCGACATGCTTCCGGTGAACGCAATTATCATCATTATACGCGCCGTTATCGCGGGGTTGGCAAAGTTCTGACCGATACCGCCGAACAGACACTTAACGACCGCAATTGCAAACACGCTTCCTACCGCCGCCTGCCAGAGAGGAATCCCGGACGGCAGGTTGAGCGCAAGCAGAAGCCCGGTTACGCACGCGGAAAGATCGTCCACGCTTACCGGTTTCCGGCAGATAAGGGTGAACAGGTACTCGGTCATTACGGATACTCCGACACACATCGCAATCACCGCGACGGTGCGTATTCCGAAGATGAAGGCAGAAGCCGCCGCTGCCGGCAGCAGAGCGATAATTACATCGAGCATTATCGCCCGGGTGCTCCTCGCACCCAGCAAATGAGGCGAGGGGGAAACCACAAATCTTTCATCAGCCATTTTTGTTTTCCTCCTCCTTCTTTTTACGCTCCGCACGCTCGGTCTGGAACCGGCGGAGCTCCGCCTTTGCGAGTTTGTTGCGCTGAACGATATGTCTGCGCGCAGGACAACTGTACGAGCAAACCCCGCATTCCATGCAAAGGTTCACCTTAAGCTTTTCGAGCGCCTCGGTGTCGCCCAGCTTATAGGCCTTGCCTATAGCGGGCGGATCGAGATGCAGAGGACAATGGTTTATACAGCTTCCGCAGCGTATGCAGGGCTTTTCCTCCGGCACCTCCGATTCGGCCGAATCCATTGCGATAATCGCATTTGTCATTTTAAGCACCGGCTGCTCCAAATCCGGAACCGATATTCCCATCATCGGCCCGCCGTACAGCACCTTCTTCGGCTCGCAGCGGAAGCCGCCGGCAAATTCGAAGACATCTTTAAGACTGGTGCCTATGGGAGCAATCACGTTTTTCGGCTCCTTAACTGCGCTGCCGTCGACCGTTATACACTTTTCGACAAGCGGCATGCCGGTGCGGACGTACGCCGCTATCGAAGCAAGCGTCGTGACGTTGAGTATTACCACTCCCACGTCCAGCGGGAGCTTACCCTCCGGGACTATTCTTCCGACGGTGTTATATATCAGCACCTTCTCTCCGCCCTGAGGATATATGGGCGGAAGCGATTTTACCGTTACCCTGTCGTCGCCGGAAAACGCGGCACGCAATACGTCTATCGCCTTTTTCTTATTGCTTTCGACCCCGAAAATAATGCTTTTTGCGCCGAGCCATTTTTCAAGCAGAGCCACGCCCTCGACAATGTCCGAGGTACGGTCGATCATAGTGCGGGTATCGGAGGTTATATACGGCTCACACTCGGCTCCGTTTACGACCACATGCTCGATCTTTGAAAGATCCTTTACCGCCAGCTTAACGGAAGTCGGGAATCCTGCCCCACCCAGTCCGACTATTCCGGAGTTTCTTACGGCGGCGGCAAACGAATCGGAATCGGTTATCACCGGCGGAGTTATGCCGTCGGCTATTTCGGACTTTCCGTCGGAAGCAATAAATATTGCGGGAACATAGCCGCCGGATGAAGTCAGTACATCCTCGATCTTTTTTACGGTGCCGGACACGCTCGAATGGATCGGCGAGGACACGAATCCTCCCGCCTCGGCAATGAGCTGGCCGACCTTAACCGTATCGCCGGGCTTAACGACCGGCTTGGCGGGCGCACCTATATGCATGGACATCGGTATGCAGACCTCTGCGGGCGCAGGCATTCGTATTGCCGGCATATCCGCCGTGTTTTTCCGATGCGGCACTCTTACGCCGGGCAGTTTCAGAAAAGCCATTTTATTTATCTCCGTTTCCGTCCGCTTTCGGCACCGGTTTACACCGGCGCCGGCGGACTGGTATGCATTAGCCTTTTAATTATAGTTTATTATACCGTTAAAGTCAATAAAATAAGCTGCAAAACGACGTAAAAATCGTTCTGCGCAAACGGAAAAGCGTTATCCGGCCGGGTGAACCGTAAAGTATTCCTCGGGCATTCTCCCGCTTTCGGTACGGAGAGACAACTTATTAATCCAAACATATGTGAAGATTTTGAAAAACCGCGAATCCTTAAGAAGTGAAAAATATAGGTATTTTTACGAAATACGGGGCGCAACACTCTTGAAAACCTCACAATTTGTGCTATAATGCCGTATACCGTAAAAATGGGAGAAGTATATGAATAATCAAACGGTACTTATAATCGATTTCGGCGGGCAATACAAGGAGCTGATCGCACGGAGAGTCAGGGAATGCGGAGTTTATTCGCTTATCAAGCCCTGCGATATAACGGCCGACGAAATACGTTCGCTCTCGCCGATAGGAATAATCTTCACCGGCGGTCCGGACAGTGTTCGCGGAAGCGTCTACCCGTCCTGCACCGACGAGGTGTTTTCGCTCGGTGTGCCGGTACTCGGAATCTGCTACGGAATGCAGTATATGGCGGCACGGCTCGGCGGAAGTGTGGGAAGCTGCGACAAGAGCGAGTACGGCACGCTCGATGCCGTTATCGATACAAACTGCCCTCTGTTCTCCGGTCTGGAGTGCGGGCAGCGTGTGCTTATGAGCCATACCGATATGGTCACCGTTCTGCCTGAGGGCTTTTCGGCAGCGGCGCGAACCGATCTCTGCGGCATCGCTGCGATGTACGATCAGTCCCGCCGCCTGTACGCCGTTCAGTTCCACCCGGAGGTGGAAAACACGGTGTGCGGAACGGCGATGCTTCGCAATTTTCTCTACGGAATATGCTCGGCAAAAGGCGATTACTCCATGGAAGACTACCTCGCACGACAGATACAGTCGGTACGCAAAACGGTCGGCGACGGCAGAATACTGCTCGGCCTTTCCGGCGGAGTCGATTCGTCGGTCTGCGCGGCGCTTTTGTCCGAAGCGGTCGGCGACAGGCTTACCTGCATATACATAGACCACGGATTTATGCGGCAGGGCGAAACCGACGAGATTAAAAAAGCGTTCGGAGGCAGAAAGCTGAATTTTGTTCCTATCGATGCGAGCGAAAGATTCATTTCGGCGCTTGCCGGCGTAACCGACCCCGAAACCAAGCGCAAGATAATCGGCCGGGAGTTCGCCCGGTGCTTCGAGGACGCCGCCAAAAGCTGCGGGAATCCGGAATTCCTCGCCCAAGGGACGATATACCCGGACATAGTGGAGTCCGGTAACAACAAATCTGCGGTAATAAAGAGCCATCACAACGTCGGCGGACTTCCGAAGGATCTCGGCTTCACCGGAGTAGTCGAGCCGCTCTCCGGACTGTTCAAGGATGAGGTGCGTCGTCTCGGATCGATGCTCGGATTGCCGGATTCGCTGGTAAACCGCCAGCCGTTCCCGGGTCCCGGGCTCGCAATACGCATTATCGGAGAGATAACGCGTGAGAAGCTCGATCTGCTGCGCCGTGCGGACGCGATAATGCGAGCCGAGATTATCGCCTCCGGGGAAAAAGCGGACCAGTATTTCGCCGTGCTTACGGACACGAGAAGCGTCGGCGTTATGGGAGACTTCCGTACCTACGACTACACGCTGGCGCTTCGCGCGGTGACAACCAACGATTTCATGACCTGCGAATACGCACGCCTTCCCTATGAACTGCTCACCCGGATATCGTCGCGTATAACGAGCGAGGTCCGCGGAATAAACCGAGTCGTATACGATATCACCTCCAAACCGCCTGCCACCATCGAGTGGGAATAAATCGAGTTGCTTAAAAAAGCCAGTGTTTATGCGGGTTTCAGCGATTTCGATTAGTCTTTTGATAACAAATTGATAACAGTCATAGCAAGTGCCATTATTCTTGTTATCCAGTGGTTTATGGGTAACGGAACAATTAACAGGTGGCTTGCAGACTAAAGTTCGGAGCTTGGCTCTGAACAAATTCCATATTATAAACTAAGCCCTTAGCTGTGGTTAATAACCATAGTTAAGGGCTTTTTTGTCGTTGCCAAAGCATCTGTAGGGAGCTGCCAGTGGCAGGTCCTGTAGGTGCTTATTTATCTTTCAAGTGGTCTTTGAATGCTTCCACGAGAGCGTCACTTAATTCCTGTGATGGAACTTTTGCCCAACGCTGTGTGGTGTCGAACTCTGGATAATGGTAACGCCAGTTATCGTATTCTTCTCTGTTGATTTCTTCGGAAGATAGCTTGTCTGCCTGTTCTTTCCAAGCATACAGCATTTTGAGGAGTTCATATGCTTCTCTGCCTTTGTCCTTGTTGACCTTTAAGCATACCTCTCCGTCTGCTTCACTGACAGTAAGACCGTAAATATCTTCAAGGGTAAACAGAGTGTGCATAAGACCGATATAGCTGTCTATGTCAGGAACATCAAGAGCCTGTGGAGAAACATCAAGCACCTGTGCCAATGCATTTGTAAGGTCTGCTTTCGGTTTGCGTGTACCAGTTTCGTACTGTGCCAAACGCACATCAGCACTCTTTTCTGGAAAACCGATTGCTGTACCGAGATACTTTTGTGTCATACCACGCATTAGTCTGAAAAAATGTATTCTTTCGCTGATAGCCATAATGATACGCTCCTTTTATATTTAGTGAAATAAGTATAGCAGAAATGTTTAGTGGAAGTCAAGAAAAACCGAAACAAAAATGTTTAATATTT
This sequence comes from Clostridiales bacterium, assembly GCA_004553575.1. GTDB lineage: Bacteria > Bacillota > Clostridia > Oscillospirales > CAG-382 > SFLA01. The sequence continues at coordinate 1,332 of SFLA01000018.1, read as the reverse complement.
TCTTTGCAACCACTTGACAATAGCAAATATGTTTAGTAAAATAAATTACGAATTAAACAAATATGCTTAATGCGACAACTGAATGACCGTCCGAAAAGCCAAACCGCCAAGACCTCGTCGGAGCAAGTTCCGTATCGTTCGCTTGTGTGCAAGCACAAAAGCTCATTCGCTGCACTGCTCCTCCTCTTCCCCAAAAGTCTCCGACTTTTCGGGAACCCCTATACGAGCGAGCGCCTGATGTACTGCGGTGCATTGGGACAGCACAGCGCCTGCCGACAAGCAGGAGTGCCTGTTGGAACTTTAACACGGAGAAAGCGGCAAGCAAAAAATTATTTTAAGAAAGGAAGAAAAAGGATATGGAAAACAGATTTATCCGAGCCGAAGATGTGGCTCAGGAACTAAACGTATCAAAACCTTATGCATATAAACTCATCAGACAATTAAATGAGGAATAAGCAAAGGGCTTTATTACGATTGCAGGGCGTGTAAATCGCCAGTATTTTTACGAAAGGCTCTACGGAGCAGGAAAGGGGGAAATGTAAATGCCGGTATTTAAGAATGAAGATAACGGTACTTGGTATGTGATGGCAAGGTATGTGAACTGGAAAGGGGAACGCAAGCAGAAATGCAAGCGTGGCTTTGCTACCAAACGAGAAGCACAGGAATGGGAAAGAATGTTCAAATTGCAGACTTCTTCAGACCTTGATATGAGTTTTGAAGCCTTTACGGAGCTTTATATCAATGATGTGAAGAACCGTTTGAAGGAAAACACGTGGCTTACCAAAGAGCATATCATACGCACAAAGATACTTCCGTATTTCGGGAAACTGAAAATCAGCGAGATTTCCACAAAGGAGATTATTACTTGGCAGAATGAAATGCTTGCCTATCGTGATGAGAAGAAAAAGCCTTATTCACAGACGTATCTGAAAACGCTGCACAATCAGTTGTCCGCCATTTTCAATCACGCTGTCCGCTACTATGAACTGCGTTCCAATCCTGCGGCAAAGGTGGGAAATATGGGACGTGAGGAACACAAGGAAATGCTGTTCTGGACAAAGGAAGAATACAAGAAATTCTCTTTTGAGATGATGGACAAGCCTGTTTCCTTTTATGCGTTTGAAATGCTTTACTGGTGCGGTATCCGAGAGGGCGAGCTGTTAGCTTTGACTCCGGCAGATTTCAACTTTGATAAGGAAACAGTCACAATCAATAAATCCTATCAGCGTTTGAAAGGGCAGGATGTGATTACTTCTCCGAAAACGAAAAAGAGCAACCGCACGATTAAAATGCCGAAGTTTCTGTGTGAGGAAATGAAAGAATATCTCGGTA
>SFLA01000017.1 GCA_004553575.1 Clostridiales bacterium | reverse complement strand
TATCGAACATATCTATTGCCGCCCAGTCGCCCCAGTATCCGAGATAAGGAATGCTGAGATCCTCTTTTTCGGCGTCGGTATTATCGAGCGTTACATATCCCTCGATGTAAAGACCGTTCTCGAAGTAATAGTTACGGAACATGTCGAGCAGATCGGTGTTTACCATTCCGATAACGGTAACGGTGACCTCGTCTCCGCCGAGAACCGTAAGAACGGTATCGCCGTTGAAGAGATATCCGACCGAATAATCGGCTATGTAGATAACCGTCTCGGGGATGGTAATGGTATCGTACTCAACATAAGCGAAGGCATTTTCCCAAATGGCGATAACGGTGTGTCCGTCAATCTCGGAGGGAACCGTTATGTTTATGCCGTCTTTCGTATAGGCGGTGGGGTTGACTGCATCTGCGGCATAGCCGGTTATTATCGCGTCGCCGTCATCGTTGATGATATAGCAGAAGCCGTCATCGGTTGTCTGAACAGTCTCGCTGTCGGCGCCGTAGACGCTGAATGCGATATTGCCGAAATCGGCGCCGAGGTCGGTCGGAGTGAGATCGACAAGGTACTGAAGCTCGGTACCGGTATTGATTGACGATGCAACGGTGTCTATCTGGAAATTCATTCCGAGATTGAAGGTGTTTGTTTCATCGGACATATTATGTACGGTGAAAGTAAAGGTAAAGGTTCCGTCGCTTCCGATATCGGAGCCTGCGCCGACGAGCTCATCGTTGAAATCCACGGTGTCGCCGAGCTCGATCTTCGGCTTTTCGCTTCCCGCTACGGTAACGTAGCAGTCGGTGGTTACGGCTCCGAGCAGGTCGGCAAGACCGGCACCCTGCTTTCTCGGAGAATAATAGGAATAAGACACGCCGGAATATTCGTAAATAACCGGGTCAGCCGTGTTCATAAGCAGAGCCTGAGCAACAACCTTGGCGTCGTACTTATCAATATCGGGATTATTTTCATAAACATACTGAAGCACCACGGCGGCAGAGCCCGCGATATGCGGAGCAGCCATGGAGGTACCGCTCATAAGTCCGTAGCGGTTGTCCGGAAGAGTGGACCAGATATCTCCGCCGGGAGCGGCTATTTCGGGCTTAAGCGTAAGACCGGGGGTAGCGCCCCATGCCGAAAAGATGCTCGGCTCGCCCGCCGACGCGCTGGGGACGAAGCCCTCGTTCGCCGGGTCTACCGTGACATAAACCGCACCGTCCGCCAGAGCGGCAACGAGCTTTTCGCCGTCCTCCATCGATATGCCGATGCAGGGGATGGTTCCGGTGGTGGCGAAGTTGCTCAGAATGGTATCGGCAACATTGTTGTACATTATAACGCCTTCGGCTCCGGCGTTTTCGGCGTTGCTCTGCTTATCGACAAAGCTGATGTCGCCTCTCTTGATAAGCGCGATCTTGCCGGTAAGGTCAAGCCCGTTAAAGTCTTCGGCAGCTCCGTAGCCGCAGTCCACGATTTCATATTCGCCCTCAAGCTGAGCGAAGAAATACATGTCCTCGCCGTTGGACTCGCTGAAGTATATAACGTCTCTGTTGCTGGATACCAGCCAGTTACCGTAGGTGAAATTGTTGTCTATCGACGCTACGGACATACCGCCGAGTGTATAGCTGGCCGGAGAGCCGGTGACGCCGTAATCCTGGTTGGACGCTATGGTATACAGGTCGGTGCCGTAATTGCTGTAAAGACCCTGCCAGTAATCGTTGCCGGCAGAGATTGAGAGAAATACGCCGGACTGATTGAGAGCGGCATACATGTCGGCCATGATCTCGGACGAATCGGAGGTAAAGCCGCAGGGGGTGCCGAGGCTCATGTTTATAACGTCGACGTCAAGAAGGATACATGCCTCGAGCGCCTCGTAAATGTCGGAATCGGACGCGCCGTTTTCGCTGTCGGAGAACACCTTCATTATGGCGAGCTGAGCGTCGGGAGCGACTCCCTCGAATTTGCCGTCTCCGGTGTTTCCTGCAACGGTTCCGGCGACATGGTTTCCGTGATCGCTGCGGTACGGATAAACGTCATAATCTTCATCCGCGAAATCGTATGCAAACGGAATCTTTCCGGAAACATATGCGTCGGGATCTATTTCCAGAACGACATCCTCGGTAAGCGCGGGATTCTCGGGGTCTACGGCAAACGCCTCGTGAGTGACGTCGCAGCCGCTGTCGAGCACAGCAACGAGTATTCCCTTTCCGGTGTAGCCGATATCCGCAGCGTCATACGAACCGATCATTTCGTTGCTCGGGATCGAATTCGTTGTAACGGGAGTCTCGGTCTTCGGAAGCTCGTAATAACCGGAAACATAAGCGTTCTTAACGCCTTCCGCAGCGCGGATAAGCTCGAGATCGCTGTACTTGGCGTTTACGGAAATAACGTTAACCAAAACGGAATAGCCTTCCGATTCGGAAACGTCTATTGTGGAGGACAGGGCGGAGAGCCGGTCTCTCATCCTGTTCTGTGCGTTTTCGATCCGGTTTTCAGCCAAAACACCGGATGCGGAAACGATAAAATCGGAGAGCGTTCCGACGCGATTGTAATCGCTGAGCGCCTTCTCCTTAAGCTGTACCATGATGACGACATCGTCATCGGGAGCATATGCCTTTTCCGCGGCGGCAGAAGCCTCCATAAGCCCGGAAATGGCAAGCAGCTGATCCTCGGTCAGATTCAGCTTTTTCGCATACTCGAGACCGTTTGCACTGTCGTCGGCGCTGACGGCGAACGCAGTGAAAAGAGAAACGACCATGCAGACTGCAAGCAGAATCGAAAGCAGTTTCCTGTTCATTATGTCTGTCCTTTCGTTTTTATTTATGAAAAATATTTATTTGTAGATTTTACCACATATTTACGATATTGTAAAGGTTTTGTTCAAGTTATTTTTGCACAAACTATACAAAATTCACAGCCGGGATAAAAAAATTGCCGCCGTTTTAACAAAAACGGCGGCAACGTCAAAACGTACAAACCGACTGACAATTCACCCGTTCGGCGCGGAGGCGGATTCACCGTTCCGAAACAATCCGCTCCGGCGAAGCGCACGGTACAGAAAGTACCCGAGCAGACCGGCGGAAATCAGCTCGCCGGCGAATACAGTAACGGCAAAATACCATATCGCTCCGTCAAGCCCGTAGAAGTATTTCAATACAATGGGCACGGCTACGGTATTTGCGGCTACCGGACAAAGCAAGCCCAGAAAAATGTTCCTTCTGCCTGCAAGCCGGGTTCCCGCAGCAGCTATCAGCGTTGCGAGCGAGCCTATTGCAATATCCCACGGAATGCATCCGGTAACGAGATTGGCGATAAGACAGCCCACGAACAGCCCCGGTACGGCGGCCGGTGTGAAAACGGGAAGGACGCAAAGCGCCTCCGACAGCCTGAGCTGAATCGCCCCCTTGTCAAGACTGAATGCGGCAGACAGCAGAGTAAGCGCGACGTACATGGCACCGATAACGGCGGCCTGAGTGATAAACAGGATCCTTTTTTTCATTTTTGATTCTCCGTAGTTTTGTTTTAGGTGAGGATGGTCACGAACTCACCGATTGCGATACATTCTACCCCTGAAGACAGTTTTTGTCAATGATTATTGACAAAAACGCCGGTAAATGATATATTGTTAGCGGTTACTTAATACAAACAACGGAGGAATGAGTATGAAAAAAATCTTTTCCGTCATTACGGCGCTCTTACTTACCGCGGCGCTGCTCGGAACGGCCGCTCTTGCAAAAGAGATAGACGGCACCGAGTACGATAATATCGCCATCGGCAAAACCTATACCACGGAGGGCGCAATGAGAACCGACGGTTACGGCGATTATGCAGAGGACGGCACGACCTGTCTCTACAAGCTGACCAACGGTGTGACCGCCGTCGGATCCACCTCGGATATAGCAGGCTATTCCAGCGATACGACAATAGTTCTCGACCTCGGGTCCGTAAGCAAGATACGCGAAATATCCACCGACCTTATCGGAGGCTTCTGGGGTCTCGCCTCCACCGAACTCGCTTCTGTCGAATTTCTTGTCTCTTCTGACGGCGTTACCTTCACCACCTGCGGAGTCGCCGATGTTACCGAAACCACCGAAGAAATGAAATCGCTTCCCGAAGGGGGAGACTCCCGCCTGTTCAGTGTCACGTTAGACACCGAAACCAACGCAAGATATATAAAAGTTATGTATTCGACAGGCGGCAGCATCGGCTGCTGGTCGTCCGAGATAAGCGTATACGGAGTTGAAGGAACCCCCTCCGACGACGAGAGCATCGGAGAGCCCGCCGACGTTTCGGGCGAGAAGATTGATGTTTCCGTCGAGGAAGGCATTTCGGACGCTCCTCAGGCTTCCGATACCGCAGCCGAAGAGACCGACGGAAACAGCACCTGGATAATCGTCGGAGTCTGCGCCGGTGTAATAATCGTTGCCGCAGTTATTATCGTAATCGTTACCAAGAAGAAATAAACTGCTTACACATCGCGGCAATATCCAAAACAGGTTAATACAAACGGAGAGCGGCAAAAATAAATGCCGCTCTCTTTGTTTTGCCGCGCCCCCGGTTAAACAGATATGCACCCCATAATTCCGGGGTGCATATAAATGTGATTACCGTGGGTTCAGTTGTAAAGATTGTACGAACCGAGGAAATGGCGCTTGATCATAAGATAATCGGCGGCGCTTATGCTGCCGCTGCCGTCGCAGTCGGCAGCTTCGAGCATAACCGGGGTGAGTGAATAAGTTCCGACAAAAGCGCGTTTTGTCATAATATAGTCGCCCGCATCTATCGACCCGTTGCCGTTGACGTCGCCGATAACCACGAAGGCGTAGTCGGCTCCGCCGACGCTTACCGTCGAACCGGTTCCCACATACTTTCCGCAGGTGATTACGGCATTGCTGCCGAACATTGCGGATACCTCGGACGGGATACGGTTTGCGTCCAGACCGTAGATAAACCCGCCGGATACGGTTAACCCGGAGGACGCGGAGGGAGACGGATACGCACGTGAGGTGATGCCCCAGTGACCGAGCAGCCAATCGTTGCGCTCCCTCAGCCAGGTGCGCAGATACTCCACATTGCCCTCGTATGTATTCTCGGGTATACGCTCGAGTTCGCTGTAGGTCACGCCTATCTTCCAGCCTGCCTCGGAATAATTGCGCCTGAACGAAGCCGAATTCTCGGCTATCGTGCTGTCGATGTAATTCGTGCCGGACAGTGTATCCGCGTAAAGATTAAGTATGATGTTCTGAAGCTCGAGATACCTCTCCTTTACACGCGAAAGGAATTCGGGGACATCGAGCAGTTTGGAATACCAGTCGACCGCGCAATATATACCCTCGCAGGATTTTCCGCTGCCGCCTACATTGTTGTACGCCTGATAATAGCTCGACAGGCAGTTGCCCATGGTGAGATCGAAATCCCAAACCGGACCTCCGTATATCTTCCCGTCCTTTATATAAAAGCGGGTGGAGCCCACCGATACGTCAACCTGCTTGAAATACTCGAGAATAATATAGAAGTCGACCATCGACGGTATATCGAAATAATCGTCTATACTGTTGAAATCGCGGTAATGGAGAGCCATCTCCGCGTCGTAAAGAAAACCGTTAAGCCATTCGATCTGACCGGAGGTCGGAGTCTCCGGGGCGTTGAGTCCGAAGCGGATTCCGTAATACGGGGTATTAAGATAATATGTGCCCTCGTCGGTACGCACGTCGCGCTCGAGCAGGAACTCGTTGGCATCGGTATTTATATCGACCCGGGATGACCCGTCCTCGACCGCCTCGCAGAGAATATAGTTTCCGCTCAGCACGCCGTTGAAATAAACGTCCACAAACACGCTGTCCGGCGTGTATCTGAGCACGGTCTGCCGTGCGAAATCGAAAACCATCTCGTTGCGTATCAGAGTCTTTTCGTAGCAGTTGGCGAGCAGGCACCATTTTTTCGCCTTGCCCATTCCGAACACGTTGGTTTTTGAGCTGAACTTGAAATTATAGGGCTTTTTGGCGCCAGATGAGGTTGAATTTCCGCGGATTTTTATCGAAGCGGCGGAATCGTAAAGCTCGGCGTACTCGCCGCCCTCTTTATCGACAATCCGTATCGTACAGCCGACATAATAATCGGGGTTCACGGTATTATCCGTTTCTATATATACGGCCGCAATATCTCCCGGCTCATAACCGGATGCGGCGGACGCTTCGATATCCGTCGGAGCAAACACCGCAACTCCGAAAACGCACAATGCGGATAAAACCAGACTAACAAATCTTTTCATTGAATCTCACCGTCTATTCATCAATTTCCCGTCATATCACGGTAATCCTCGATCGTTTCTTCCATCGACGCCTGGCATCCGCCCTTTATGCTGTCCCAGTAAGAAACGAGGTTGTTGCTTCCTGAGCGGAGCACCACGCTGTAAACGCCGATAAGGTTTCCGCCCCAGTTATAGATTCCGCCGAGGTCGTACAAGCGGTTGTCGAAAATAAGATCGAGCATGCGTGCGTCGTCGTCGGAAGCGACGGCCTGCAGCTTAAGGGTCGTCTCGTAAAAAGACTCGGTTACGGACTTGCCGGCAGACGGATATTTCGCATAATATGCCATCGCCTCAAGCGCGTAGCAGGTAGCCTCGAGATTGTTTATGTTGCTGGTGGGTATTCCGAGCACCTCGGACTGGTAAGCGTTGATTCCGGAATAGTACTTTTCCTGGTTCTCGTCGTACTTGGGAAGCGGTACAACCCCGAAGTTAACAACCTTCTCGTTATCGGACGCCTTGATTCCGAATATGGAAGCCGCCTGGCAGAGGTAGAAAAGACCCTTATCGTTCATAAACATCGAGGATATTCCGCCCCAGCTCTCGGTTATCTGTTCTACGTATATGGAAGATGTGGTATCGGACATAAGCTCGTACACCTTGGAAAAGGCGTCTATGCTCTTCTGTTCTCCGACCACCAGCCTGTACTCATTGTCGGCGTCAAGCTCGACGGTGGTTACTCCGCTTCCGGCGACCATCATTGACGAACCGTAGGCATCGCCGAGAAATCCGTACGTACAGTTGACGTTTGTCCAGTTGCCGTCGCTGTCGGGCTGGGACACGCTCTTTGCCATTTTATGGAGCAGATCGTAGGTCCACTCGCCGTCATCAACGATATCGTATATTGTCCCGTATTCGCCTGCAAGCCCGGAATCGTTGTAAATATCCTTGTTGTAAAGCAGGAGATATGTGTACATATCGTCACACAGAAGAATATCTCCGGCTACAAGGTAGGCGCTTCCGTTTGCGGAAAGATATTCAAGCGCGTTCCGGTCCCACCAGTCTCCCTCGAGATTCAGAAGATCGTCAAGACAGTAATAGTGGTTTTCGGTTATCCGCGGGACGGTGGTATACACCGAATCGACTATTACGTCGTAGGTTTCCACTCCTCCGGCGATGAAATTAGCAACTTCGTTGCCGGGGTAATCCGCCGTGGCGGTTTCGATTTTAATACCGTAATTCTCTTCGATGTAATTGTTGCGCTCGGCAACCGCGTCGTTGATAACGCTTCCGGTCTTCTCGTCTATGGCGACGAGCTGATTGACTCCGTAGGGATGTCGGCTGTCCGCCACGGTCAGAAAAACTACCGTCTGGCCCTCGAAGTTCCTGTATTCAAGCGGAAATTCCGCATCTGCCGTTCCCGACTGATCGGATGAGACAGCATCGGAGGTATCGCCGCCGTTGCAGGACGCAATCGCGGGGACTGCCACCATAAGAACAAGCAGCAGTGCAATGAGTTTTTTCTTCATGTTGCTTTCCTTTCTTTGGTCGTTGGTATGCGGCATTGCCGGCATCGCCGGCTTTCGGTAGGATTATACATCAATTATATGCAAATAACAATACTGAACATGGCTTTTTACTGCGGTCTTACGCTTTGACGCCGTTTTTTGCGCAGAGCGCGGAAACCGGACATTCGCCGCAGCGCGGAGACCGGGCAATGCAGTATTCGCGTCCGAACATTACCATACGGTGGCAGAAGCCGCTCTGGTATTCGACCGGGATGACCGCAGAAAGCTCGCGCTCGGTGGTCAGCGGGTCTGCCGCCGAGGTAAGCCCTATCCGGCGGGAAATCCGTATGCAGTGAGTATCAGCAACTATTCCGCCGAGCCCGAAGATATCGCCCCGCAGCAGATTTGCGACCTTTCGTCCGACGCCCCGCAGCGAAAGCAGCGAATCCATATCGGACGGCAAAACACCGTCGTACACATCGACAAGACGGCGGCAGGCCGTGCGGAGCGCTTCCGCCTTTGAATTGTACAGCCCGACGGTATATATGTATTTTTCAAGCTCGCCGGGTGCGCTGTCCGCCATGCTTCGCGCATCCGGGAACCTTTCGAACAACGGACCGGAAACCGCGTTGACACGCTCGTCGGTACACTGTGCCGAAAGCACCGCCATTACGAACAGACGGAACGGGTCGCCCCCGTAGGAAAGGCCGCATGCGGATTCGGGATAAACGGTATACAGCGCTTCGAGCACGCGTACGGCAGTATCATTCATCGAAAATATAGTTGACGTCGCCGGAAAACATCGCCAGCACTCCCTTGTACATATTTTCGGCGTTTTCGTCAAAGTTTGCGCGGAGCTTCTCGGCGTAACGCTCCTCGGTGAGATACAGCTCCACCGACATTATGGTCTTTTCGTTGTCGGTTATGGAGCATACCAGCGAATACCCGCCTGACTTCGGTTCCAGAGACGACTGTATCCTGTTGCCGCTCTTGCGGAAGGCAAGCAGCCGCAGCGCGCTGCGCAACGCCTGCTCGCGCACGGAATTGAACAGCCGCAGTTCGACGTTGCTTACCGCCTCCTCGCCCGACGGCGATATGGTATAGGTACAGTCTCCGCCCTGATGCTCCTCGATCTGACCGGCTTCGACAAGCTCGCCGAAGCATTCCGCAAAATCGAAGAAATTGACAAAGCCGTCCTGTACGACTATATCGCTTACGGTGTTGTAATCCATTGGCTCTTTTATGTTTTTGAGAAGGAACAGTATAAACACCTTGATTTCGAACTTTTCGGTTATTTCCAAAGATTTCACCTCGCGTATATATTAGCCCATTTTTACGGAAAATTCAATAGATAAACTAATGCTTGCAATATCTTTTTTTTAGTGTTATCATTGTATGGTTATAATGTGTACCGTCTGCGGTACACACAGATTATTTTACTGTCGGAGTGTAAGAATGTCGGCTGGTTTTTACGGCGGTCTAAAACTTAACAGGCTCGGTCCTACGCACGGCGCGGCACCGGTAAGATTTGTACCGCCGGCAGTGGCTCTGTGTCTCGACCAGCAGCCCGGCGGGGAGGTTATCCCCTGCGTAAAAGCCGGAGACGCGGTGACAAAAGGCGCCCCGGTTGCAAAAAGCGACCGTCTTGCCTGGCTGCATTCACCGGTTTCGGGGAAGGTGGCAAAGACGGCACGTCTCCGCGGAAAGCAATATATTCTTATAAAAAACGACGGCCGCGGCGACGAATACCCTCGCGACCCTTTTACCGGTCCGCTTAACACCGTGTCCGCGGCGGCAATAACCGAAAAAATACGCCGTATGGGCGTGGTCGGATCGTTCAGCCGGTTCCCTGCCCATATAAAGATAATCGCTGCTGCGGGAAAAGCCTTCTGCCTTGTGGTAAACTGCGTGCAGTCCGACCCGTACGGGTCGTTTGTGCGGGAGGTTGTGAAGGCGCACGCCGAAGAGATAACCATGGGCGCGAGGATCCTTGCAAAGGCGATCGGCGTAAAGAAGGTCGTATTCGCAATAGAAAAAAACGAGCGGAGCGCAATAAACGCCCTGTCAGCCGCCATAGGACAGGACGATCCGCTTATAACGATAATACGTCCCGAGCCCAGATACCCGCTCGGGGAGGAACGGAATCTGCTTTCGGCGCTGTTCGGGCGCGAGGTGCCCGCCGGAAGAGCGCCTCATGACATAGGTTATGCGGTGTTTTCGGCCGAAACGGTGCTTTGGGTGTATAACGCCTGCGCCGAAGGGATACCCGTTACCGAGAAATATCTCACCTTCGGCGGAAGCTGCTTTGGCAGACCGAAGAACATAATAGCGCCGATAGGTTCCTCCGTTAAGGCTATAACCGAATTCTGCGGCGGTATAAGCGGAGGGGTACTTACCGTAGGAGGAACGCTGTCAGGCAGACTGCTTTCGGAGCCGGACGGCTGTATCGGCAAGAGCGAAGGACTTTATATTGCCCTGCCGTCAAAAACCGTACAACCCGGAGAATGCATACACTGCGGACGATGCGCCGAGGTCTGCCCGATGCACCTTTCGCCTACGGAGTTTCTGCCGGGCGGATTTTTTATCGAGAGCGAGCGTAAGCTGTGCGACGGCTGCGGCTGCTGCGATACGGTATGCCCCGCCGGTATATCTCTGACCGATGCAATAAGGTCGTGCGGAACGGAGAACAGGATATGAACGCCGTTGAACGTGTAATTCTTCCCGGCGCCGCGGAAAAATCGTATTATTACGGCGCGGACAGGCTTATTGCCCTGCTGCCCGCCGCCGTCTGGGGAATATGGCTTTACGGCGCTCGAGCCGCGGTGATAATGCTTATAACACCGTCGGTCTGCTGTGCCGTCTTCGCCGTTATACGCAGACTGCTTCACAAAAAAAAGACAGGACCCGCGGCTCTTACCGACGCGGCGGTTGCCGGCCTGGTTGCGGCGTTTTCGCTTCCTGCCGCGGTTCCGTATTATGTCCCCGTTGTCGGAGCGACAGTTGCCGCAGCCGTAATGGCTCTCCCCGGAAAAAAGCTGATCGACGGCGGATTCTTTTCTGCGGCAATGATGCGGATGTTGTTTCCGGCAATGACCGCGAGGTTCACTCTGCCGTTTTCGTATATCAGTGCGCTTACATTTGCGCCGACCGAACGGGCGATAAATTCGCTTAGGGTATATACCCCGCTTCAGATACTTAAGGACGGAAAAGTATCGTCCGGTACGCTCTGGGACCAGTTTTACGGACTGATCGCAGGAAATATCGGCGAGATATCCGCTCTGCTGCTGATTCTGGGGCTTATATTCCTTATTCTGCGCCGCAGGGTGCGCCCGCACGCGCCCGCCGCAATGATTCTTACGGTAGCATTACTCACGGTGTTTCTGCCGCAGGGCGACAGTGAGGCGGAGTTCTTTATGCTTTCCTCGCTGTTTTCCGGAGGGATTATGCTGTTCTGCACAGCCGCCGCATCCGATCCGGCAATCACTCCGATAACCGATCTCGGTCGGACGGTATTCGGAGTCGGCGCCGGAGTGATAACGGTGCTGATACGCTATTACGGCTCCGCCTCGGACGGCGTATATGCGGCCGCGGTGCTTATGAGTCTGCTGACACCGCTTATCGACCGGCTTACCCGACCCGCCGCATACGGCAGAGTAGGTCTTAAGGGAGGTCGGCAGAAATGAAAATTTACCTAATAACCGCGCTGCTGCTTACAGCGGCGACAGGTCTGTTTTGCAGATTTATGCTGCGTGACGACAGCTTTTTCTCCGACGGAATACGTCATCCGCTTATACTCGCGGGATGCACCGCAGTTTCGTCGTTGGCAGGAACGGCTGCAGGGGCTTATCTCTGCACCGCCTTCAACGCGCTCGGCGATGCCGCCATGCGTGCCGCGTTCTGCACCGGATTTACCGCCGTCTCAGCGTTGATATGCGCAGCGGCCGCGAAAAAGCTGTTAAGAATAAACGGAGTTTATATCCCCGCCCTTGTGCTATACCCCGTTGTCGCCTCGCTCTGTGCAGCGCTGTTCGCACAGCCGGAAACCGCAGCCGCCCTCGTATTCGAGGGAACGGCTTCGGTCGCTGCAGTGGTGTTTGCGTGCGCACTGCATCTTTCGGTTTTAGCAGAGGCAAAAAGGCGGTTCCCCGACGGAACGGACGGAAAACAAGGCGCAAAAAAACGGGGCAAAACGCTTTTTCTTGCGTTTTGCCTTGCATGTGTTTTGCTTACAGTCATCGCGACGGCTTGACGGATACCCCGTCCGCACCGAGAAACGCCGTAATCGTTCCGTTGATATCGGTACGGTAAACTGCGGCTCCGGCATCGGCAAGCCTTCCGAGCACCGCGGTATGCGGGTGTCCGTAGCTGTTGTCCGCTCCGCAGGAGATAAGGGCGTATCCGGGCGATACCGCTCGCAGAAACGCGGCGGACGATGAGGACGACGAGCCGTGATGCCCCACCTTCAGAATATCTGCCGAAAGGTCGGTACCGGAGGCGAGCATCTCGTTCTCGTTAATCCGCTCGGCGTCTCCGGTGAACAGCATCGAGCTTTCGCCGTACGAAAGCTTAAATACCACGCTGTATTCGTTCATCTCGTCGTATTCGACTCCTTCGAACGGTGACAGAATGCTTATTACGGCTCCGTCGAGCTCGGCGGTAACGCCTGCGCAGGCGGCGATAACCTCGGTTTCGGGGCTGTTCTCAAGCGCGTCGAGCAACCGCATAAAGGTCGCTGTGGTACTTGCACAGTCGGGCATATACACGGTATCGACCCGGTAGTTTTCGATAACCAGGTCCGCACAGCCGATATGGTCGGCGTGCGGATGGGTGAAAACGGCAATATCTACGGAGGTTATTCCTTTCCCGTCGAGAAAGCCCTTTATCGTTCCGTACGACGCATACGTTCCGCAGTCCACAAGTATACACCGTCCGGACGGAGTCAGCGCGACAAGACAGTCGCCCTGTCCGACGTCGAGCATATAGACCGTTACGCCGTCTGCCCGTATCTGCGTTTTATCCGATACATCAGTCACTTCCGAAACTGCCTGCTCCGACGTATCCGGGGGTATGTATTCCGGAAGGCTTACCGCCGCGTACACCAGATACGCTGCCGCCGCGAGCACAAGCAGAACTGCAATAACGGCGAATAACGATTCTTTCATAATATCACTACCTCACAGCAGTATTTTACCACAAGGGACGCCGGAATGAAAGAGAAAAACAAGGTTTACACAATAAAAATCACTTCGGTAACGCCCGAGGGTGACGGTATCGGCCGAACGGAAAGCGGCGCGGTGGTATTTGTACCGCTCGCCTGCAGCGGAGAAACGGTTGAGGTTAAAATAATAAAAGAGACCTCGAACCGGCTTATCGGACGGATAATGAATATAACCGAGCCGTCGCCCGACCGCACGGATCCCGGCTGCGCGGTTTACCGTCAGTGCGGAGGCTGCTCGCTGAGACACATGAGCTACGAGGCCGAAAAAAAGCTGAAGCACGCTTACGTGACCGATTGCCTTAAGCGTATCGGCGGGTTCGACCTCACGCCGGAATTCACCGTAAGCGCGGGGTGCGACGGCTACCGCAACAAGGCGCAGTACCCTCTCGTAAGGGACGGTGACCGGATAAGACTCGGTTATTACGCACGCCATTCACACACGGTCGTACCGCACACCTCCTGCCCTCTTCAGCCGGACTGCTTCGGACGGATCGCCCAGGACGCGCTCGGGCTGTTCGGGGACATGACCGTGTACGACGAAGCTACGGGTGAAGGTTTGCTCAGGCATTTGTTTCTCCGCGCTTCGCGCAGCGGAGAGGTGTGCGTTATGCCGGTTATCAACGGAAAGCCGGACAAACGTTTTTACGGTATCGCCGCGGAGCTGAGCAAAAGGAATCCGGAGGTAACCTCCTTCTTCGTAAATATCAACCGCGAAAGAAGCAACCTGATACTCGGACGTGAATGCGTACACATAAGCGGAAAGGAATACCTTACCGACACTCTGTGCGGCAGGGAATTCCGCATATCGCCTCTGTCCTTCTGGCAGGTCAACACCGCAGCCGCAGAAATGCTGCTGTACAAAGCCAGAGAATTGGCAGGCATAGCTCCGGGCAGTACGGTCTGCGATCTATACTGCGGCGCCGGCACCGTTGGTCTGTGTGTCACGGATGACACGGATAAGCTTTTCGGAATTGAAATAGTCCCCGATGCGGTGGAAAACGCGAAGAAAAACGCCGCCGGGCGCGAAACGGGCAAAACACGCTTCGTCTGCGCCGATTCGTCGGAGGGGATACGTATGTGCCGCAGTACCTTCGGCACCCCGGATGTTATCCTGACCGATCCTCCGCGCAGGGGTATGTCCGCAAAAGTGATAGAGGATATAGCCGGCAGCGGCGCGCAAAAGCTGGTATATATATCCTGCTGCCCTTCTACTCTTGCAAGGGACGCGGCATTACTGGCACGGCACGGATACCGTCCGGAGAAGGCGGCGGTGTTCGATCTGTTCCCCCGCACATCGCATGTGGAGACGGTATGTCTTCTGTCCAAGCATAATGCCGAGTAGAATGTCAATATTGATTTGAACATATACGAAGAGAATATTATATCTGAGTAATTTAAAGCTGCTTATTGCATTGGCATGTTTAATCGATGAATTGAAAAAGAAGAACTATGCTGAAAATCATTACGTGATTCCTGCCTATACAGGCTCAATAGGTGTGTTAATGATTCAAAGGATAAAAATGCAAGCGATTCGATTTTGCATGATTTTCAGTAAATGCCGCGGCGATCTGTTTAACGTTTCCGGCTAAAGAAATATTCACATTAGACTTGAAAGACCGATAACCAAATCTGAGGAGGTAAAGCGTGATAAAAGTCGTTTTTATCGATCTGGATGACACCGTCTTTAGCTTTTCGGGTTTTGTTAAGAAAACGATGCACGATGGTTTCGAAAAATTCGGATTGAAGCCTTACACGGATGAGATGTTTTCTATCTTTGAGAAAACCAATAATGAATTGTGGAAGTGTATCGAACAGAATGAGCTGACATTTCAGCAATTATGTAATATACGCTGGAATATGATCTTCAAAAAATTAGGTATAACGTTTGACGGTGTTCTATTTGAGAACTATTTTTGCACCGAGCTTCGAAACAGTGCCGTTTTCGAGCCACATGCGTTAGACCTTATTAATTATCTCAGAACCGGATATGTTTTGTGTGCAGCGAGTAACGGCCCGTACGAACAGCAATACAACCGATTGAAAGTCGGTGGTATAGATACATATTTTGCACATATTTTTATATCTTCTGCGATAGGTGCAGAAAAGCCTGATAAAGCGTTTTTTGATTATTGTTTTACTGAGCTTCGGAACAACGGTAACGAAGGACTTGTGCCGGAAGAAACGATTATTATCGGCGATTCTCTGACTTCGGATATTGCAGGAGGGAAAAACTACGGGATGAAAACATGTTTATATACGAAGGGAAAGAAATGCGATTCCGACTATAAGTGGGCGGACCACATTGTTTCTGACTTATCGGATATTATGAGAATACTGTAATTGAATCTTTATGAAATCAGCCGGACGGTCTTCTTCACGGAACCATGTGTCCGATATGGTCAAAAACTTGATGATACTGTATTTTATTATGGTTTGAGCACCATATAAAGATCGATAACACATACATGAGTCCGGACGAGGTTGCGGATACGGTAATAAAGCGGTTCGGATTAACCGCAAACGATAAGGAAGAAAGTGAATACCGGTTCGGCTTTGGGGACAATTCGGCAAACACGGACAGTGACGCGCTAAAAAAGACGGATTTATAAAACAGGATTTAAGTATATGACACTTCAAACGAAAAGACTTCTGCTCCGACCGTGGAGGCTTACCGACGCGGAGAGCCTGTATGAATATGCCGGCGATCCGGAGGTGGGCCCGGCTGCGGGCTGGCCGCCGCATAAAAGCATTGAAGAAAGCAGGTCCGTTATCGAAAGCGTTCTTAGCGGAGCGGAATGCTATGCGGTATGCGAAAAAGGCACCGACAGGGCTGTCGGTGCGATCGAATTGATTCTGAAAGGAAATACCGATATAACCGACAGGGACGACGAATGCGAGCTCGGCTATTGGCTGGGAAAGCCCTTCTGGGGCAGAGGGTATATTCCCGAGGCGGCGACAGAGCTGATACGGCGCGGATTCGAAGAGCTCGGAATGACGACCGTCTGGTGCTGCCATTACGAAGGGAATTTCAAGTCCAAAAGAGTACAGGAAAAGCTGGGCTTCGTACATCATCACACCGGCTTCGGAGTTCCCGTGCCGCTGCTCGGCGAAGCGAGAACTGTACATGCTAATTATATTACGAGAACAATGTGGGAAAAGCATAACGAAAAACAGATTACGGGGGTAACGGCAAATGAACGGCAATAATGCATACGCTCCGGCGGCGTCCTCCGTGTCCGGCCGAACCGCTTCGGTGCAGTGTGCCGATACGGAAGCATGAATTGTTTTATCTGTCCCCGTGACTGCGGCGCAGACCGAAGCGGCGGCGAAAGGGGCTTCTGCGGCTGTGACGGGAGAATATTTGCCGCCCGTGCCGCACTGCACTTCTGGGAGGAACCTATAATCTCCGGCACACGAGGAAGCGGAGCGGTATTCTTTTCCGGCTGCTCACTGCGCTGTGTCTACTGTCAGAACCGCGAAATCTCGCGCGGGGAGAGCGGAAAAGAAGTAACCCCGGAGCGGTTATACAATATATTTTTCGAGCTTAAAGCCCGGGGCGCGCACAATATAAATCTTGTCACTCCGACCCACTACACTCTGCAGCTTATCCCGGTGCTGGAAAGAGCACGGCAAAACGGAATCGGTATACCGATAGTCTGGAATTCCGGCGGATACGAAAAAGCCGATACACTGCGCCGTCTCATAGGGCTTGTCGACGTATATCTGCCGGATCTGAAGTATATCAGTTCCGAAACCGCCTCGCGGCTGAGCGGCGCCGCCGATTACTTCGAATATGCCTCCGCGGCTTTAGACGAGATGGTGTCCCAGACCGGAAGGCCGATAATCAACCGCGGAACGATACGGCGCGGTACGGTGGTGAGACATCTCGTCCTTCCGGGGCACGCGGACGAAAGCATCGAGGTTATCGGATATCTGTACCGCAGATACGGGGACAGTATTATTCTGAGTATTATGAGCCAATACACCCCGGTAAACGAGACACCGGAATACCCGGAGCTGAGCAGAACGGTCACCGAAGAAGAATACGGAAAAGTCGTGGAATATGCGAAGAGCATCGGGGTAACGCAGGCTTACGTGCAGAGCGGAGGCGCGGCGAAGGAGAGCTTTATCCCGCAGTTCGATGCGGAAGGAATATAAAATCAAGGAGATACGCAGATGAACAGAATTGTTGCGGTAGTCGGAATGTGCGGCAGCGGAAAATCGGTGGTTACCGAGGTGTTCCGCGGGCGCGGGTGGGATACGGTCTACTTCGGAGGAGTGACAATGAAAATACTCGCCGAAGAAGGGCTTGAAAAGACCCCGAAAAACGAAAAAACGGTTCGCGAACGGCTAAGAAGCAAATACGGAATGGCGGCGTACGCGGTAACGCTCGAAAGCGAGATACGCGAAAAAGCGGAAAAGGGGCCTGTCGTACTCGACGGACTGTATTCGTGGTCTGAGTACAAATACCTTTACGACCGTCTGGACGGTAACCTCACCCTGCTTGCGGTCATTGCGAACAAAGCCGACAGGTATTCGCGGCTTACCGGGCGTGAAGTGCGTCCCCTGACCCCCGATCAGGCGCGGTCGCGCGATATTGCCGAAATCGAAAACCTCGAAAAAGGCGGACCCATAGCCTTTGCCGACGAATATATCGTAAACTTCGGAAGTCTCGGCGCGCTTAAGGAACAGACCGAGCGATTCATAGCATCGCTGAAATAAACACAAAACGCGATATTCGCCCCGGTTGAACAGCCGGGGCGCCCTCATGTTTCCGCAATGAACGGCACGGCTTCGGCCGTGCCGTTTCGTATTTCTCCGGAACGCGTAGGAATACAGCGCCGCACCGTGTGTGCTTAAGCGCGTGCGCCTTACACAGCTTTATCTGCGGGCGATTTTACGGCAGACTGCATATATTGAAAATGAACCCGTTTTTGGTTTAACGAGATAAGGCGGTATATCCGCCGTATACAATCCCGCAAAGGAGAATCGGTTTTGGATAAACTTGAAATATATCCTTCGGTAAACGGAACCGAAGGACTTTTCCCGCAGCAGGTGTCTCTCGCCATGCTGTATGTCCCGGCGCAGCGCTGGGAGAATCTGTTTACGCCCGAGGAAGCGCTGGATAAAGGAACCCTGTTCCGTGCGCTCGACCTGCCGTTCCTCGGCGGAAGGAGAACGAAATGAACGGACAGAATAACGCCGCCGCCTGCGCGACGATGAAGCGCCGGTTGAACGAGCTGGATTTTGCAATGCACGAAACCGCTCTTTACCTTGACTGTCATCCGACCGACCGGAAGGCGCTCGATTTCTACAAATCCCTTGCATCGGAATACCGCTCGCTCGTCGAAAAATACGAGATGTCCTGTACGACCTTCCGCAGACGCACCGCCGCCGGCGAATACTGGACCTGGATAGACGAGCCGTGGCCCTGGCAGAATGAGGTGTGATATATGTGGACCTATGAAAAAAAACTTCAATACCCCGTAAATATAAAAAATCCCAACCCCGCGCTCGCAAAGCTCATTTTAACCCAGTACGGCGGGCCTGACGGCGAGCTCGGCGCCTCCGTACGTTACCTTTCACAGCGCTTCGCCATGCCCTACAAAGAGGTTATCGGCATACTGACGGATATAGGCACCGAAGAATTGGCGCATATCGAAATGGTGTCCGCCATAGTGCATCAGCTCACACGAAACCTCACGCCGGAGCAGATACAGGCAGGCGGATTCGCACCGTATTTTGTGGATCACACGGTAGGCATATACCCTGTCTCCGCTGCGGGAGTACCGTTTGACGCCGGGTCGCTGCAATCGACCGGAGACCCGATAGCGGACATTTCCGAAGATCTCGCTGCCGAGCAGAAGGCTCGCCTGACCTACGACAATATACTTCGGTTTGCCGACGACCCCGACGTCCGCGACCCGATAAAGTTCCTGCGTGAGCGTGAAATCGTACACTTCCAGCGCTTCGGCGACGCTATGCGGATAATTCAGGACAGCCTTGATTACAAAAATTTCTACGCCTACA
This sequence comes from Clostridiales bacterium, assembly GCA_004553575.1. Taxonomy (GTDB): domain Bacteria; phylum Bacillota; class Clostridia; order Oscillospirales; family CAG-382; genus SFLA01. Next base: position 24,788 of record SFLA01000017.1, on the reverse strand, counting down.
ACCCCGCCTTCGACACAAGGTAATCGACCGGAAAATGATGTAAAAAACACCAGCCGGAACGGGCGGAGACAGTAAAACAGCTAACAGTCACAGTAGTTTGCACTGCTGTGGCTGTTATTGTATTTTTACTGTTATGTGACAGACAAACCTTCAAACCGGGAGTAACAAGAGCGATATGTTTCAGGCTCTTATGCGGGAGGAACAAACAGTGATTATTCGGATTCGGATATTGTTATCATCACGTTAAATGAACCGATATAACAGAAAACCGGGATTTAACCCGGAAACCTGAAGATGCTGACAAACAACAGACGAATATTACGGAAAAGAGGCTGAATCCGGTATTACCGAACCGTCATTGATTTCGACGCCTTCGGATACAGGTACTAATAAAGCTCTGTCCGACGTAAACAGGCTTATCACAGACAGGAAAAGATACTTTGAAAGCTTAGAATTATAAAATCCCGGTTTACCGAACAGATACGAATGCCCGCTTCCGTACATTCCGGACGGATGTTTGTGCGGTGTTCGCTTTTGCGTCGCCGGAGCTTCCCTTGTGCAAAGGAAGCCTCAGAGGCCTCATGCACCGGCGCAACATACAAAAACCGACCTGTGAACAATTCACAGGTCGGATTAACCGTTTTATGAACAACGCCCTGAACATCCGGCGTTTATACACTCCCGACGCTTTTCAGCCGAATATTTCGGAATCTCCCACCAGGCGTATACCGGAGGAACCGAGCAGCTTTTCGGCACGGGTATGGTCCTTAACCCGTATTACCGCGCAGGCTGTACGGGTTTCGGGAAGCACGAACGCATACATATAGGAAATGTTGATATTATACTCTCCGAGCAGGTCCACCACCCTCGAAAGCCCGCCCGGCGTATCGTCGGCGGAAACCGCAAGTACATGGTTTATACGGCAGACATACCCGTGCGAAAGCAACAGCTTGGAAACCGCCTCCGGATCGCGCACGAGTATCCGTGCAATACCGTAATCCGCCGCGTCGGCTATACTGAGCGCCTTCATGTCGATTTTATTATCTGCAAGCGTGGCTACGAGAGCGCGGAGAGAACCGGGTCTGTTATCGAGAAAAACCGATAATTGTTCAGTCATTGCTGCCTCCTCAGTCGTATTTCTTTCTCTTGTCTATAACCCTTACCGCCTTTCCTTCGCTGCGGGTAATGGATTTAGGGGCGACAAGGTGAACCTTCGGGGTTATTCCGAGCATATTGTATATCGCGGCGGTAAGCTGCTTTTCGAGCGCGTACAGATCCCCGACGGTATCGGAAAACTGCTCCGGCGTACATTCGACGTCAATATCCAGGGTGTCGGTATGGTTCACACGATCCACGGTTATGCGGTAATTGGGAGAATATCCCTCGCGCAGGAGCACGGTCTCTATCTGTGACGGGAACACGTTCACGCCGCGGATTATCATCATATCGTCGCTGCGTCCCATAGGCTTGGACATCTTTACCAGGGTTCTTCCGCAGGAGCATTCCCCGCGCGAAAGCACGCAAATATCCTTGGTACGGTAGCGAAGCAGCGGAAAAGCCTGCTTGGTAAGAGAGGTGAACACAAGCTCGCCCTTTTCACCGTCCGGGAGCACCTCTCCCGTGGAAGGGTCGATTATCTCGGGGTAAAAATGATCCTCGTTAATATGCATTCCGTGCTGCTCGAAGCACTCGAACGCGACGCCCGGACCGCTGGTCTCGGTAAGCCCGTAAATGTCGTAAGCCTTTATGCCGAGCAGTGATTCGATCTCGCGGCGCATCTCCTCGGTCCACGGCTCCGCGCCGAAGATTCCCGCCTTAAGCTTGTTATCCTCCGGACGGTACCCGGCCTCGCGCAGACTCTCGCCTATATATGCGGCATAGGACGGAGTGCAGCAGAGAATGGTTGCGCCGAGATCCATCATGAACTGTATCTGACGCTCGGTATTGCCGGATGACATCGGAAGGGTCAAACATCCGACCTTGTGCGACCCGCCGTGAAGACCCGCTCCGCCGGTGAAAAGACCGTAGCCGTAGCATACCTGACACACGTCGTCTCTGGTGCCTCCCGCGGCGACTATCGCCCGGGCGCAGCAATCCTCCCAAAGGTCTATATCATCCTGCGTATAGAAGGCAACCACTCTTTTACCGGTGGTGCCGGAAGTAGACTGGATACGAACACAATCCGAAAGCGGGACGGCGAGCATACCGTAGGGATATGCCTCGCGCAGGTCGTCCTTGCACAGAAACGGAAGGAGATGAAGATCCTCCGTGCCGTGTATGTCGTCCGGGGTTACGCCCTTTTTCTCCATGAGTGCCCGATAATAAGGTACATTGTTCCAAACATGCCTTACCTGCTTTACCAGCCGCTCCGACTGGAGCGCCTTCATTTTTTCGCGGGGCATCGTTTCAATGTCACCGCGCCAATACCTTTCCGCCATAAATCATATTCCTTCCGGATCACCGTGCAAACGATGTGTTTTTATGCGTAAATACCGCATTTTTATGAATTATAACACGCATATCCGGGTTTGTCAACGAAAAAAGAGTGGACAACGGCATTCCGCGGTGATATAATGTATTCCGATTCATTCCAAAACAGCACACGGAGGAAAGCCCTATGATAAACAGAAATTTTTCGAATCTGGTCGAAAACTATCTCTTTGCCGAAATCGAATCGCGCTCTGCCGCGTACCGGGCGGCAAATCCAGATAAAACACTGCTGAAAATGGGTATCGGCGACTGGACGGCACCGCTCTGCCCGGCGGTTACGGACGCGCTAAGAAAGGCGTCCTCCGAAATGGGAACGCCCGACGGCTTCCGCGGATACGGTCCGTATCAGGGCTACGGATTCCTGCGGGAGGCGATAAGCGGTTATTACGCGGCACGCGGCACTCAGGTTGCCCCGGACGACATTTTTGTTTCCGACGGCGCGAAGAGCGACACGGGAAACATAACCGACCTGTTTTCCGAGAGTGCAACGGTAATGATAGCCGACCCCGTATATCCGGTCTACAACGACACCAACGTGATGTCCGGACGCAAAATAATATTTGCCGACGCGAACGAGGAAAACGGATTTCTGCCGATGCCCGACGAAAGCACGAGGGCGGACGTTATATATCTTTGTACGCCCAACAACCCCTGCGGCACCGCGTATACCCGTGATAAGCTGGCGCAGTGGGTGGAATTCGCAACGCGTACCGGCGCGCTGCTGCTGTGCGATTTCGCATACGAAGCCTATGTTACCGACCCCGATCTTCCGCGCAGTGTTTACGAAATTCCCGGGGCGCGGGACTGCGCGATCGAATTCTGCTCGCTTTCCAAAACCGCCGGCTTTACCGGAGTACGCTGCGGCTGGACGGTCATACCGAAGGAGCTTACGCGTGACGGTGTGAATCTTAACGCCATGTGGCTGCGCCGTCAATCCACCAAATTCAACGGTGTTTCATATATTGTACAGCGCGGAGCCGCCGCCGTGTTCACTCCCGCAGGTCAGGCTCAGACCGGAGCGCAGGTTGCGGCGTTCAAGGCGAATGCAAAAATGATATACGATGCCGTAACCTCCTGCGGAATACACTGCGAGGGCGGGCGCAACTCACCCTATGTCTGGCTCAAATGCCCGGACGGAATGGGTTCCTGGGATTTCTTCGATCTGCTGCTTAACGAAGAACAGATAATCTGCACGCCCGGCGCGGGATTCGGCAAGAACGGCGAGGGATACGCACGTCTTTCCGCATTCTCCCCCCGCGAAGTCTCTACCGAAGCGATGCGCAGGTTCACCGCAAGATTCGGCGGCCATTGTTAACAATTTGTTCATTGACATTTACACGACGGAATGGTAAAGTGAGGTTAACAATGTTAACCTAACTGTTCCGAAAGGTAAGAAAATGAAATACGACAACAAACTGGTATACAATGTAAGAGAAATATCCAGCATACGCGAGCTGTTCGACGGAAGCTGCGAGCTGTACCCGAACAACATTGCGTTCCTCTACCGCGACGGCGATTCCGTCCGCGAGATCACATACACAGAGGCGGGGAACGATGTACGCGCGCTTGCTACCTACTTTAACTCGATAGGACTCGAGGGCAGGAAGATAGCGGTCACCGGCAAAAACTCCTATTTCTGGGCAATAACCTATCTTGCGGTATGCGCCGGCACCGGAATAATCCTTCCGGTTGACAAGGATCTGCGATCCGACGAGACCGCGTTCATTCTTTCGGATTCGGAAGCGTCCGCCATTGTCTATTCGCCCGAGACGGCAGCTAAAATCAACGAATGCGAGTTTTCGGGCATAAAGATCAATATGGCCGATCTGCCGGAGCTTATAGAGAAGGGCAAAAGCCTTATCGAAAGCGGAGACACGAGCTATGCCCGGCACAAGGTCGATCCATTCGCTCTCGGAATACTTCTGTATACCTCCGGCACAACCGGAATCGCAAAGGGCGTAATGCTTTCGCAGAACAATATCTGCTCCAATATCGTCCATGTTATGCGCCGTGTATCGCTGGACGAGACGGAGCGCACGCTTTCGATACTTCCTCTGCACCACACCTACGAGTGCGTGGCGGGCTTTCTTGCCTTCTTCTATTCCGGCGCGAGCATAGCATACAACGATTCGATCAACCGGCTTAAGGCGAATCTGGTGCTGTTCAAGCCGACGGTGCTTGTTACGGTTCCGCTGGTGCTTGAAATGCTTTATCACAACATTGTATCCACTTACTCCCGTATTAAAGGCGGCAAGGCCGTGCTGGCCGCACAGAAGGCAGCCGCAAGACTTGCCGGAGACGCGGCAAGACGAAAGATATTCCATTCGGTATCCGAGGCGATGGGCGGAAGGCTGAGGCGCATACTCGTCGGAGCCGCGGCGCTTCGCCCGGACGTTTTCGAGGATTTCCAGTTGTTCGGGTTCAGGGTTATGGTCGGATACGGTTTAACCGAGACCTCACCCGTATGCATAATGCACGATGATTTCTATCAGTGCCCGTACGACATGGGATTTCCTCTTGTGGGAGTTCAGTGCCGCATATGCGACCCCAACGAAGACGGTATAGGCGAGCTTGCCGTTAAGGGATCAAACGTTATGCTCGGCTATTATAAGAATCCCGAAGAAACCGAAAAGGTTATGCGCGACGGATGGTTCTATACCGGAGACCTTGCAAAGCAAACCGAAAACGGTGCCTACTGCATAACCGGACGCATAAAGAGCATGATCGTTCTTCAGAACGGAAAAAAGGTGTTCCCGGAGGAGCAGGAGACATTTATCTCCCGCAGTCCGCTGGTAAAGGAGTGCATGGTCCACCTGACCGAGCGTAACGGCAAAAAGGTGCTCGCCGTTACGATATATCCGAACTCCGAGGCGATTCAGGCGGAATCCGAAAAGCGAGGCATGACGGCGTCCGAGCTGCTTTCCGAAGTTGTGTCGGGAGTTAACAAAGGCTTCCCTTCGTACAAGCATATATTCGAGATCATTATCAGAGATAACGAATTCATAAAGACGACCACAGGAAAGATTAAGCGGAATGCGGCGGAGAACGCCGAAGAAAGGAAAGACGAAGATGAAGAACGGCTCGGATAACAAAGTCAATTCAATAATTGCAAAGCTGATTGCGGTAATGCTGGCGACCGGCTTTATGACCGCCGCCGCGGTATACTTCAGCCGCACCCTGACCGCACTGCTGAGCGACGACGATATCGACCTGGAACTGTAAAGGCGGAACGGTAATGGGAAAATCCATACCCGACATTAAAAACCGACTCATCTTTGCCGCGCTCGTCGAGCTTCAGGAACACGGAATATCCGACTTTTCGATACGAAGGGTCGCCGCCGACTGCGGCGTTTCCTGTGCCGCACCATACAAGCATTTCGACGGCAAGAACGCGCTGATCGATGCGGTAATAGACTTCGTTGCCGACGAGTGGAAGAAGACGGTATGCGCTCTTCTGGACGGTCACACCGGTACAACGCGTGAAAAGCTGCTGGATATTTCCATAGCTTACATACGGTTTTTGTACGAGAATCCCGGATATTATACCGTGGTGATTATGAACGAGAAGTTCCTGAGCCGCGACAGAATGCGCAACAAATCCCTTATCTCCCCCGAAACCGGGCAGGTTATCAGAGAATACTGCGAATCGGTGGGAATGGACAAAGAAACCGAAAAACGCAAAACCTTTATTGTCCGTGCGCTTATAATCGGCGCCGCCGAGATGATGACCGCAGATTCCCTGCACTATACCGAGGAAAATCTGAACATGGTCAGAAGCTGTATAAACAGAGAGTTCGACATAATATGAAGCATTAGTATGAAAAGAAACAGAAAAATCATTGCTCTTGCCCTAACAGCCGCTTTCGCTGCGGTAATATGCATTCTTTCGCCCCTTTCCATACCGATAGGCGCCGTACCGATTTCGCTCTCGGTGTTCGCGGTCGCCTGCGTTGCTGCGGTTATCGGCAGAAAGTCATGTATATCCGTACTGCTGTACATAGTTATCGGGGCGGCAGGACTGCCCGTGTTCGCAAAATTCGCCGCAGGCCTGGGAGTAATCACGGGAGCAACCGGAGGATATATCATAGGATACATTCCTCTCGCGCTTATGATAGGCGCGGCCGCCGATTCCGACGCCAAGCTCCCGGCAAGCGTGCTGCTGTACGCCGGAGGGCTGTTCTGTTGCTACACACTCGGAACGGCATGGTTCATGTTCGTAACCGAAAGCAGCCTGAAATACGCGCTTTCGGTCTGCGTGATACCCTTTATTATTCCCGACGCGATAAAACTTGTCGCAGCGGGAGCGATCGGATCCCGTATCCGCAAAGCGGTGCTGAAACACAGCGAAAAAGCATAAAAAGGTATTCCGGCGCACGAACGTCATATTGCTGACGGGTGCGCCGGATGCTTTGCTTTATTTTCCGAGAAGCTGAGCCAGAACCTGCTTGGGACGAACTCCGACGGAGGTCGCCGCGACCTTGCCATCCTTCATAACGATTACTGTCGGGATACTGAACACTCCGAACCGCGAAGCGAGCTCCGGATCATCGTCGACATTTACCTTTCCGACTTTATAGCTGCCGTCGCTTTCGGCGGCAAGCTCGTCAATAACCGGAGCAAGCATTTTGCAGGGACCGCACCACGATGCCCAGAAATCTATAAGCACCGGAACGTCGCTCTGCTCCGCAAGAGAAGCAAAATTGTCTTTGGTAAGTTTGATTATTTCCATTTTCTTAATTCCTTTCGATACATTTATACGGATTATCGTGATATAATATTATCACAAAAAGGTATAACTTTATGTAACAAAGTCACTGAATACGTGAGGATTCGGGAATATAATAAATAAAACGGAAGGTGGGAAGTGCCGTGCGGTTTATAATAACCTTCCTTGAGGGAATAATATCTTTTATATCGCCGTGCGTGCTCCCTATGCTGCCGGTATACGTCACTTACTTTGCCGCCGGCGAGGGCGGTGCAAAACGGACGCTGTGCAAAGCACTTGCCTTTACCGGGGGGTTCACGCTGATTTTTTGCGCGCTCGGGCTTTTTGCCGGAAGTATCGGCAGTATTCTGACAGAACATCGGACGGCTCTTAACATTGTATGCGGCGCGCTTATGATATTCTTCGGGCTTAGCTTTACCGGCGCAGTTAAGCTTAAACTTCCCGGCATAGCATCCGGATATTCCCCGAGGGACAGCGTACTGTCCGCGTTTGTTTTCGGAATTGTTTTTTCCGTAAGTCTCACGCCGTGCGTGGGGGCGTTTCTAGGGTCGGCACTCGCGCTCGCCGCCGGCAGCACAAATCCGCTGCTCGGAGTACTGCTGCTGCTGACATATTCGCTCGGCATGGCAATTCCGTTCGCGGTAAGCGCTCTGCTCATAGGATCGCTGAAGCGAAGCTTTGACTTCATAAAGCGGCATTACGGAGTTATCAACATCGTCTGCGGATCGCTCCTTATAATCACGGGGGTTCTTATGGCGCTGGGGCTGCTTGACATCCTGCTTTGAACACCGGAGGCTGACAACATGAAAGATCTGATAATTATCGGTGCAGGTCCTGCCGGGCTTACGGCTGCGGTATACGCACGTCGCGCCGGCATTGCCGCCGTCGTGTTCGAGGGCGGAATGTACGGCGGACAGGTCGGTAACACACCGCGAATTGACAATTATCCGTCGTATCAATCGGTCGAGGGCTGGGAGCTTGCACAGAAAATGTATAAGCAGGCGGAAGCAGCCGGCGCGGAGTTTGTTTACGAAACGGTAACGGGTATAAACACCGACGGAGCCGCGATTACGGTAACGGCAGGCAAAAGCGAATACTCAGCCCAAGCCGTTATTATCGCAAACGGATCCAAACGCAGGCGTATCGGCTGTGCCGGAGAAGAAAGGCTTTCGGGGCGCGGAGTATCGTGGTGTGCCACCTGCGACGGTCAGTTGTTCAAGGGCAGAGAGGCGGCGGTTGTAGGCGGAGGAAACACCGCATTCGAGGACGCGCTGTATCTCACGGCGCTTTGCAGTAAAGTATATCTGATGTCGCGCACGCCGTTTACGGCGGATCCGGAGCTGATCTCCGCCGTACGGGACAAGCCCAACGCCGTTCTTATGCCGGGCTTTTATCCGGCAGAGATACGCGGAGAGAGCTCGGTGGCCGGGATTTCGGCAGCCGATAAAGACGGAGAGTCTGTGTTGCTTCCCGTAAGTGCGGTATTCGTCGCTCTCGGTCAGACCCGCGACAACGCGGCGTTTGCATCCGCGGTGGAGCTTGACAAGAACGGATATATAGTCGCGGGTGAGGACTGCGCAACTTCGGCTGCGGGCATATGGGCGGCGGGCGATACCCGCACAAAGACACTCAGGCAGATAGTAACCGCAGCTTCCGACGGAGCCGTTGCCGCAACAGCGGCTGTATCGTATATCAACCGTATAAGGAAATCGAAATGAACAGAAGAATCGTAAGAACAGTACTGTATATAATTGCATTCGCGGCGGTCATCGCCTGTGCGGTGTTCGCTTACAATTATCTTTCCGCAAACTTTGTTGACGGCGGAGAGAGCGCCGATTTCTCGGATGTCCCGGCAGGCTCCGTAGATACCGATAAATCAGGACAGACCTCCGAAGCAGGAGAGACTGCGCCCGATTTCACGGTTATCGACACGGACGGCAACGAGGTTTCGCTTTCCGATTTTGCCGGCAAACCCGTAATAATCAACTTTTGGGCGACCTGGTGCGGCCCCTGCAAAATCGAGCTGCCCGATTTCGATTCACTTTACGCCGAATACGCGGATGATGTCGTATTTTTGATGATTAACCTCACCGACGGCAGACGCGACACGGTTGAGAGCGTTAAGAAGTTCGTTTCGGACAGCGGCTATACCTTCCCGGTATACTTTGACACCGGGTCTTCCGCCGCAGATGCGTATAATATATATTCCATACCCGTGACCGTTGCCGTATATCCCGACGGCACAGTCGCAAAACGGCGCACCGGTGCGCTCGGAAGCGCCGATATAGAAGCGCTGATTAATCTGATATCCCAATGACATATTATATGAGGAGAACAAAATGAAAAAGCTTTTACCCATCATTCTCGTGCTCGCGCTGATGCTGTCCTTTGCGGCATGCACCGCAGAAGACGTAAGCAAGGCCGAGGATTCGTCCGCCACCGAAAGCGATGTTTCCGGCGAAAACAGCTACACGCTCGGATTCGGAGTTATACCGTCCGTTTCGTCCTCAAAGACCGGTTCCGCCGCCGTAACAGCCATGTTTGCCGCGGTTATTACCGATTCGGACGGAAGAGTCGTCGCTTGTAAGATCGACGAAGCAGACAACAAGCTTGACATCACCGACGGCGTTATCGCCGACAATGCGACCGAGACCGTCTTCAAGACAAAGCAGGAGATTGGATCCGGATACGGAATGGGCTCGATTTCGCCCATCGGCAAGGAATGGTTCGAGCAGGCCAACGCCTTCGCAGATTACTGTGTCGGTAAGACCGTCGACGAGATCAAGGCGATCACCCTTACCGAAAGCGAAAACGGCAACAAGATCGTTGCCGATCTGTCCGCATCCTGCACCGTCGATTCCACCGAATTCCTCGAAGCAGTAGTCAAAGCGGTTAACGACGCCGGCAAGACTTTCACCTGCTCCGGAGAGGCTTCTGTCGGAATCGTGGCTATATCCTCCGTAAGCGGCTCGTCCGCAAGCGCAACCGATGAAGCCGACGGAAGTGTCTCTTTTAATACCGAATTTTCTGCCGTTGCGGTCGATTCCGACGGCAAGGTCCTTGCCGGGATTATCGACGCCATCCAGCCGAAGATCACCTTCAACACCGCCGGTGAGATAACCCTCGACGAAAACTATACCGTTATCTCCAAGCGTGAACTGGGCAAGAATTACGGAATGTCATCCGTCTCTCCCATCGGCAAGGACTGGCACGAACAGGTGGACGCCTTCGCGGATTACTGCGTCGGCAAGACCTCCGCTGAGATATCCGCTATCGAGCTTACCGAGAATTCCGAGGGCAACATGGTAGTCGCAGATCTTTCCGCCTCCTGCACCATCGGCTCCTCCGATTTAGTGAAGGTAGTCGCCGCTGCAGCGGCAAATGCCGACTGAGCAAAAAATTAGCAAAGGATTCCGCAGAGGGCGCGTTTGCCGCACCCTCTGCGGAAATTCGTATACAATGGTACTTCAAAAAATAAAGAAAGCAGCCGCACTTATACTGTGCGCCGCGGTAACGGCGTGTTTTTTCGGCTGTACCGTTAATGACATAAGCAAATACAAACGGACCGAGGTAAGATACGATTATTTCGACACGGTCACGGTTATTACCGCATACGAAGAGGACGAAGAAGCCTTTGAAGCGGTGTGCGAAAAGGTCTTCGGACTCTTCGAGGAATACAACCGGTTGTATGACATATATCACACCTATTCGGGAACGGCCAATCTTCGCACGGTGAACCGGAACGCGGGTAAAGAACCGGTTAAGGTCGACCGTAAAATAATCGATCTGCTGCTGCTCGGAAAAGAAATGTATACTCTCACGGACGGCTGTGTGAATATTGCAATGGGAGCGGTGCTCGGAATATGGCACAATCATCGCGAAGACGCGGCGTTCGACCCGTATTCTGCATCCCTGCCTGCCAAGGAGGAGCTTGAAGCGGCTGCCGCTCACTGCGATATCAACAAGGTAATAATTGACGAATCGGAAAACACCGTATTCCTTACGGATCCGGACATGTCGCTCGATGTCGGAGCAATCGGAAAGGGACTTGCGACCGAGGCGGCGGCGGCACTGCTTATATCACTCGGGGCGGAGGGATATACCCTGAATGTCGGGGGAAGCGTACGGGTAACCGGAGCGAAACCCGACGGAAAAAGCTGGACGGCGGGAATCGAAAATCCGGACAGAAATTCGGATTCCGCATATTCAGCCGTAATAGAAATGACGGACGGCGCGCTTGTCACCAGCGGATCGTACCAGCGGTATTACACGGTTGACGGAGTGAGATATCATCATATCATCGACCCAGCTACCCTGTTTCCGCGCAACGAATATACCTCGGTTTCGATATACGGAGAAAACACCGCGGTTGCGGACGCGCTTTCCACAGCGCTGTTCAATATGACGCGTGAGGACGGTGAAAGGCTTATCGATTCGCTGAACGGCTATTCGGCGATGTGGATATATCCCGACGGAACGGTCGAGGTTTCGTCCGGATTTCCCAAAGACATTCAGAAGTAAGCTCGGCTGCATTCCGCTAAGCTTACGGCTTTTGCAAACGGGTCTTACACTCATGAAAGCACAATACCGCCGAAAAGCGGCTTATTACGGTCGCTCCCGGCGGTTTTTTATGTCTGTCTTCGTTTTTCCACGCATACAGCCGTGCTTTCGGTACTGAAAAACCGCCGGCAGGGACATTACATTCCCTGTCCGGCGGTCAACGGCTTTTACTCCGCCAGCTCGGCGTATCCGCTTCCGACCGTTTCCGCTGTCGCACGTGCCGAAGTCTGATCCGCCACGGCGGCGAGCACGGCTTCGGCTCGCTCTGAATCGATCGAATATTCCGCGGTTACGGAATCTCCGTATTCGGTTTCCCGCTCGGTTCCACCGGCGCGGGAAACGATAGAGCGTATCTTCTGATAATCGGTATAGCCGCTCCTGATACGCACGAAAACACATGGTGTCATTCTGACGGTACCGGCCGCGTCGCAGGCGCCGGAGGCAGCCTCGGTATATGCGCGCACCAGACCCCCGGTACCAAGAAGCACTCCGCCGAAATAGCGTGTGACAACAACGGTACAGTCGGTCAGCTGTCTGCCTCGCAGAACCTGAAGCACAGGCATTCCGGCGGTCCCGTGCGGCTCGCCGTCGTCGGTATATCTGCTCATGTTGCCCTGCCTGAGAATATATGCATATACGTTATGCCTCGCGTCGGGGTACATATCCCTTACTCCGGCTATAGCCGCAGCCGCGGCCTCGTCGGATTCGGTACGGAATATATTGCCGATGAACACGCTCTTCCGCTCGGTGAACCTGAAGGACGCATTTCTCCCGACGGTCAGGTAGCTTTTCATAGCGCCCCGAATTCGCCGTAAATGGCGCGTATCGCCTTTTCGAAATCCTCGTCGTTAACGCCTATAATTATATTAAGCTCGCTCGAACCCTGATCGATCATACGTATATTGATATCGCTCTTTGCAAGCACGGTGAATATCCTCGAAGCGGTACCCTTAGCGCTCTTCATTCCCCTGCCGACGACAGCGATAAGGCTTACCCCGGTTTCGATATCAATATTGTCCGGGGAAACTGTGCGGGTTATCTCGCTCAGTATCTCGCTCTCTCTGCCCACTATGTCGCGGCGGCTGATAATCACGCACATGGTGTCTATTCCCGAAGGCAGATGCTCGAAACATATGCCGCGGTCGGAAAACACCTTAAGTACCTTCATGCCGAAGCCGACCTCGGTGTTCATCAGATCTTTTTCTATCCGTATTACCGCAAAATCCTTCTTTCCGGCTATACCAGTTATAAGCTCGTCGCACGGAAGGTCATCGGAATCTATAACGATCATGGTGCCGCTGTCCTCAGGACGGTTTGTATTTTTAATATTGATGGGAATACCTGCAAGCTTTACGGGTATTACTGCCTCCTCGTGAAGCACGCCGGCTCCCATATACGCAAGCTCGCGCAGCTCACGGTAGGTTATGGTCTTTATCGGACGGGGCGAATCGACTATATGCGGGTCGCACATAAGAAATCCGCTTACATCGGTCCAGTTCTCGTATACATCGGCCATTACCGCACGCGAAACAAGCGCGCCGGTGATATCGCTTCCGCCGCGGGTGAACACCTTAACCGTGCCGTCCGGCATTGCACCGTAAAAGCCGGGTATTACCGCGCGGTACGACTTGGCAAGGCGGCTGCTCATAAGAGCATTGGTGGTGTGCGGGTCGAACCTGCCTTCGGAATCGAACCGCACTATCTCCGCCGCATCGACAAAATCGAATCCGAGGCATGCGGCGAGCACTATACCGCACAGATATTCGCCGCGGGACGCGACGTAATCGTAGCCGGCTCCCTCGGAAAGGGCGCGCTCAATAACGGCGTACTCGTCTTCAAGCGACAGAGTAAGCCCGAGCTCATTTATTATGCCGTTATATCTGGCTTTTACCTCGTTCCATACGGGCTGCCAGTCTCCGCCGCCGCTTAGCGAACAGCAGGATATAAGAAGGTCGGTGACTTTTGTGTCACCGGCAAAACGCTTACCCGGCGCGGACGGAACTACATAACGTCTCGCCTGGTCGGCGTTTATAATGGAAACGCATTTTCTGAACTGTGCCGCATCGGCAAGCGAACTGCCGCCGAATTTGGCAACCTTTTTTCTTTGTTTGAACAACACTTTATATCAAGTCCTCTTTCGGGATGTTATCATAATATCACAGTTTGCTCCGGTATGCAAGAGAAAATTTGCTTTCGTTCACATTATATGCCGATATGCGCCCGCAGGGAAGCGACGCCAGACATATGGCTATTCATACAATTCCGGCAAGCGCTTTTTGTGTATAATGCCCATTTGACGCGCCCCGACTATATGATAGAATATACTTGTAAAAGTATCGGAGGAAATCAACGTGAAGAAACTTATAAGCATAATACTTACCGTACTGCTCGTGCTGGCTGTGTGCCCGAGCGCGGCGGGCGCGGAAACGAAGGAGACTGCAGAGGAAATGGCAGAAAGAATGGGATCTTCCGGCATATCCCCCATGACCGGAACCTTTATCCAGCCGTGGCTTTATTCAGGCTGGAGCGACGCGAGATGGGAGCAGGAAATCGCGGAATGGAAACTCATGGGTATCGAATACCTTATCGTGGGCGATACATTCGAGATTACTCTTGACGAGAACAACGGTTACGCCGTAACCCATATGTCGGCTTCCTACCCCACAAATATCGAGGGCGCGTCCCGCGGAAACGATTATCTTACAAAGCTGTACGAAATGTGCAGCAAGCACAACATAAAGCTTTTTATCGGAATGGGCAACACAACCAACGGTTGGCCGTATATCGACCTTGACAAAGAAGAGGACGTCGAGGTATTCAAGCGCGTATGCGCCGTTTTCGCGGCGGTCGCGGAGGATATTTACAACATTTATTACGAGGATCACAGCGATATTTTTGCCGGATTTTACTTTGTGCCCGAGCTTTACAACAACTCCGCGTTTTCAAATGCCGGAACCCGTACCGCGTTTGTTAACGGCTTTGCGGAGGGTCTGAGCGCAGTATTCGACAAGCTCAATTCACTGAACCCCGACCTGCCCTTTATCTTCAGCCCTTATGTCAATATCTTCGGCGGGAGCTGGGTATGCAAGGATTTCGATGCGATATCCGCCTTCTGGTCGGAGGCGCTGGCGACGGCGGGATTCCGCGACGGCGACATTCTGAGCCCGCAGGACAGCTGCGGTGCAGGCGGAATGAGTCTCGAATACTTGGATCAAATGACTGCGGCGTACAGAAACGCGGTTGACGGCTGCGGCAAGGACATACAGCTGTGGTCCAACTGCGAGCTGTTCGTGCAGCCGCCGAACGAATTTCTTTATAACGAAGACGGGCTTGATCTGTGGGGAACCGCGACTCTCGACCGAATAACCCAACAGTTTGAGATCGTATGCAAATACGTCGACCGGTTAATCACCTTTGCGTATCCCCATTACCTGAGCTCCTACTACTGTGCAAACGGTTTTTACAATTCATATATGTACTACCTTGAAAACGGCGAGCTCGAGCATAACGCCCCGACCGCTCCGGATACCTTCCGTACCGCCAAAACGACGGTAAACGGAAAGTCGGTGCTGTATGTGACCTTCGGAGGCATGTACGACGACTTTGGTATAGCCCGGGTGAACGTATATAAAAACGGTGAGTTCTTTACCTACCGGGTCGCGGAAATGGGTTCGGCAAAGACAACAAATCTGTACCCGAACGCATTCTTCGACAGCAGTTACGATTTCAACACAAAAGAAACGGTGACCTACGAGATCGAGGTTATCGATTGCTCCGGCAATGTGAGCGAGCGCACCCGCTGCGTTGTCGAGCCGGGCTCGGTACCCAACAATGTTAAGGTTAACATCTATTCCGGTCCCGAAACCGTGAGAGACGAGTCAAAGGATGATAACGGCGCTGAGGAAGATGTCTCAACCGAAGCTTCGGCTCCGGCAAAAAGCGGCGGACTCTCTCTTCCGCAGATACTCGTGCTGGCAGGCGCCGGAATAGTGCTTGCGGGAGCGGCGGTATTCGCGGTAAAGAGCCGTAAAAAGAAAAAATAACCAATATCTTCGGATATAAAAACCGGCGGAAGCATCAGCTTCCGCCGGTATGTTTTTCCGTCAGTTCTCGAGCAGATATGCTATGATTATCTTCGCAGATTCGGACAGCGACCGCACCGATATCCACTCCGATTCGGTATGGTAATCGCCTCCGAGCGGGCCCAGATCGTCCACCGTGGGTATTCCGGCAATGGTGGTATACGCCGCGTCGGAGCCGCCGAACGCGAACAACTCGGTATAACTGCCCAGCCCGTGCTTTTCGGCCGCCGCCGAAATATGCGCAAAAAGATCCGCATTGGCAGGGGTGCGCTCCATCGGCGGACGTGACGACACCTTTAAGGTACGGGTAACGGTTCCGGGGACAAAAACGCGATTCCCGACCTCGTAAAGAGTTTTCTCTGCCTCGGTAACATCGTCGGACGTGCGTACGCGTATATCAATATACACCCGGCAGGCGGCCGGAACGGTATTCATTACGGTTCCGCCCTCGACAATTCCGCAGTTATAGGTTATACCGCCTTCCTTTGACCGGGATTCGAGCTCGATTATCTTGTACGCGGCTTCACGGACGGCGCTCGCGCCGCCGAAATATGTCCCGGCATGGACGGGTATTCCGGTTATATCGTACATATACCGGAGTATTCCCTTGCGCGAGGTGGTTATACTGCCGCTTACCCTGCCCTCGCAGTTGATAAACGCCTGGGCGCCTGCCGCCTCGCGGCACATGAATTCCACCGTTTTCTTATCCGACGGAAGCGACTGCACCTCCTCGTCGCTCTGAAGTATCACCTTAACCGGGCGCGATGTATATCCGCAATTGCGAAGTGTCTCGAGCACAAGAAAGCTCACGGCTATGCCGCCCTTGCAGTCGTACACGCCGGGGCCAACGAGAATATCGCCGCGCTCGGTAATCCCGAAGCTGTCCTTCGGATGAACCGTATCCATATGCGCGGAAAGACAAACCGGTTTACCCTCCGCGTTCGGGTTAAGAGTCGCGGACATAACGTCGCCTGAGCCTTTAATCTTCTCTCTGACCACGGCGTAGCCCATACCGGCGGCAAACGATTCGCAATAATCGCACACGCGGTCAACCCCGGGCTTATCGTCGGATTTACTGGATATTCCGCATATATCCACCAGAAACTGCTTATAGGCGGAATTCAATCTGTCCGCCTCTTCAAAAAAACGCTGTATCATTCTGCATCAACTCCGTTTACAGTTTATACCGCCCGGGTCCGAATGTCAAGCCGTTATTCCGTTGTTGACAACATTGCGGCGATAATATATAATCGAATAAACAAAAAACGCACGGGCAAGGAGCTGAACACATGAAGAAACTGGTATCCGTTTTAACGGTTATAGCACTGATAATACCGATATGCTGTTCCTGCCGTCCCGAACGGCAGGCGGTCGAAATTGCTCAGCATTCCTTTTATCCCGACGGACAAGAGGTTTATCACGCGCTGGACAACCTTTACCATGGCGTTAAAAACGGGCTCTTTACCGATGAAAGCTTTGAATCCGAAACCGGATATATACTTGAACTTATGCGCGGCTGGGAGTATTACGGCGACGGAAATATCGGCGGGAACGGCTATACCGGGACAATATACCGGACAGGCGACTACATCGCGGACAGCGACGATTCGTTTAAAGCCGCAATAGAATCCGCCGACGACGGCGAAGTTATATTCATCCCTTCCGGAGTCACCATTGATCTGTCCGATCTCTCGGAAGCGGAGGGTTTTACGGCAACCCTGTCAAAAGGGGTGATAATTGCATCCGACCGCGGCGTTAACGAAGGCGGGACGATAAGGTTTTCACACCCCTCCGGATCGCTTCTGATCTGCCGCGGCAGAAACACGGTCACCGGCCTTAACCTTCAGGGGGTGAGCGCGGCAAGCGGTCAGAGCGATTCCGCCTGCTCCGACAACGGAATTGCGGTTATGGGCAAAAATATCACGGTCACCAACTGCGAAATATCGGGCTTTACCAATTCGGGCGTGATGACATTCGGGAATTCCGGCGTAACGGTATCGCAGTGCTTTATACACAACTGCGGCACCGCGCTTAACGACCGCGCCGGGTCGATGACATACGACGGCATAGCCTTCTTTGCGAACGGCATTGATATAAAAACCAAAGACGTTACCGTCGAGCTCCCTGACGACTGCGCGGCGCTTGAGGAATGCGTACCGGAAGGTCACACCGATTTCGGGCACATTCCCGATTTAACCACCGCAGTGTTCGCGGCAGATAACGCAGAAGTGTATGCGCTGGTCAAATCGGCGGCAAAAGCAGGCCTTTCCGACGCACTCGGTGCGGTGACGGAAGCGCTTTCGGTATACGCCGGAACCTCCAAGTACTACTATTACCTCGATTCGCTGACTGCGGAGCTTAACGGTAAACTGTGCGGCGCCTCGGCGGACGATTCCCCCATAGGCGGCGGGTACGGAACTGCGGATATTATCACATCGGGCGATTACACGGTGACGGATCTCGATTCTCTTATAAGCGCGCTCGGGACAGCCGGCAGCGGAGACGTTATATATATTCCGTCAGGCATTAAAATAAATATGACCGGCTGTGATACGCTGTCTGTCCCGGACGGGGTAACGCTTGCCTCCGACCGAGGCTCATCCTCCGACAGCGGCAGTGTCTCGACCGGCGCCCTGCTTTACAGCACCCGAAGACAAAACGCAATGTTCACTGTCGGCAGCGGTGCGACCGTGAGCGGGCTTACCGTGGTCGGCGCGGACACCGAGAGGCATATGTCCCACCTCATACGCGGCTATTCCGGCGGGGCGGATTACACGGCGTACTATTATTCGCTTGCTCTTACCAGAGGCTTTGTGATTACCGGAGACGGCGCGGAAATAACCAACTGCGAGATTTCGGGCTTCTCCGAAGGAGCCGTTATTGCGGAAAACGCCGAAAACCTAAGCGTCAATCACTGCTACATACACCACAACCAGCGCAACGGATTCGGATACGGAGTATGTATTTCCGGCAAATCTACGGCGGTTATTGAGTACAATCTGTTCAACTTCGACCGGCATTCGGTCGCGGCGGACGGGTCTGCGGGCAGCGGATATACCGCATCGAACAATATTCACATGGGCACGGCAATATATCATGTCTTCGACGCACACGGAGGTGCCGACCGCGGCGACGGTACCGAAACCGCCTGCGATTACGTCGATATATACTCCAACACGATACTGACCGATACCCTTCCCTACAAAAAGCGCGGAATACCCACAATGTATTCGTTTTTTCATGAAAACGTTGTTCTTCACCCGGAAAAATGGTACGAATGGCGGTTTATGTACGGAACCAATTTCAGAATGGAAAACAACGTGTTCGGAATTGCGGACGAAGAATCCCCGGCGTATTCATTTGACGGAGGAGCCGTATATTCCTTCTCTGTTGACAAAACATACGGCAGACCGGTAAGCGGGGATCGCTGCGTAGTTATGGTCAGCGGCACCGATTCCATAGACTCTGCCGGCTACAGCCTGCGGTATGCCTATTTCCTTGCGTTCACGCCGACCGAAAACGGGTATTATATAAGCGAATACGGGAATAACCTCGACGACGGAAGCATACACGGCTGGAACGAGAAGGTCGATATCCCCGACGGCGGATTTGTTCTGGTGTTCCGCAACGGAGGTGACGAAAATGCGGAGTCTGCGGTCGGGCTGTACAATGCAATATCTGATCGGAACGGATATATCTACAATACATCCCGTTCGCTGTACGGAGACTATATTGCAGTATACGAAAACGGCACCGTAACGGTGACGGAAGCAGTAACCGAGTAATTAACACTACCTATACCTGAAAGCGGCTCCCCGGGTAACCCCGGAGAGCCGCTTCGGACTATTATAAAACGTATTATCTGAAATCCACGCTTCCGTCGGCGGATACGGTAATAACCGTCGCCGCTTCGATAACCGGAAGCGAAACCGAATTATACGTGCCTCTGAACGGATAAACGACGGTAACATCCAGCGAAGCGGTACCGTCGGAATTGCGGGGAACCGTAACCGTCTCGGTCGAAAGCAGGGTTGTCACGGTCGTCTTGGTGGCTTCGACATCTACCTCGGGAGCACTGAAATAATGGGTCTCGCCGTTTATAACAAGCCTGCAGTCGCCGTAATGAGCGGTCGAGCGCATCTCGTAGGACACAAGATATATATCTGCGGTGAAGGTAAGATCGCCGCTTTCGTCGCCGGTGAGCAGCCAGCAGACAAGCATATCCACTCCGCAGCCGTAATCGGATTCAAACAGTCCCGCGGCGTCAACGCTGCCGATATCGCCGTATTCTTCTGAAGTTTCTGCAGGGTATGACGTTTCCGATGTATCAACGGGGCGCGACTCCTCCGCCGGGTCGGATTCTTCTGCTTCGGATATGTCGGAAGCTTCATCGGAAACCGTACCGGATACCGTATTCACCGATGTATCGCCGACAGATGAATTATCCGCGGGATCGGCGATGCATCCGGCTGAACACAGCATTAGTGCCGCAATAAGAATTGCCGTAAGCGTTTTTTTCATGTTTTCTCCTTTCGCGTAAAAACAGCCGCCGTTACCTGTTCATATCGATGTCTATAACGTATTCGTCCGCTCCGAACAGTCCTACCGAAATAGGTGCATAATCAAAGCCGTTTGTTTTATCCGGCCATATACTGCGTGCGGATATATCGCCGTCCGTAAAAGCGGAATATCCGTCGGAGGTGCGGAGCGAAAGCGAACTGATATGGCAGTTTTTGAAGTACAGACCGACGTCGGTGCTTGCCTGAGTGATCGCGGCAAAATCCTCGGAGTGTTTACCGTCGGAATCGAGCTTGGTGTTCTCGGGGTAATCGACTGCGACATTAAGCAGAAATGCCGTGTTGCTGCCGTCGGCAAGCGCACCCTTAACCTCTACTACCGCGGTGTCGGTAATTCCCGAGGACGCTCCGACAACCGAAAGCAGTGCGTAATTATCGTCCGTAAGCTCAAACGAAAGTGTGTATACCTCGTTCGCGGGAAGTATCACCGAGGACTCGTACCAGGTCGGAGTGCCCTCGTTATACGGCTCGTACATATTGTAGAACAAATGCCAGCCGCCTCTCGTGCCGGACCAGACAAGGCCGGCATCGACGCAGTTCTGCCACCATATGCCCTCGTAAACATCTATGCCGAGAAACATATACGCATTGATGAATCTTCCGTCGGGATACAGGGTGTTGATATTTATTGACCTGAAGTCGATATCGCACTTGGCGCCGGAAAAACCGGTGTTTGAATATACTGCGAAAGCGGGACCATCCTGGTCGCCCATCTTGCCGGTGTTGGTATAATCCAGTGAGGATATAATGCTGTCGGCGGAATCGATAAGGTTGCTCATTTCATCGCTCTCCTCGGCGCTGACTTCGCAGCTGTTTTCTGCGGAAACATCGGCGGAAGATTCGTCTCCGCCCGCACAGGAACAAAGGCATACCGCAAGGCAAAGCAAAGCGGCGAATATGGCATTTCTCATACATTCAGTCCTCCATGAATAACTGTGAAGTTATTATACTATGAAAACCCGATAAAATCAAGTGCGCGGAACGGTTGAATTCCGGTATTTCTTATGCTACAATACGCGTATGGGGTGAATGTCATATGCTTCGGCAATATCGCTGCAGGGACATTAGGTTTATTTCTGAATATTCGGCGCGGCATAAAGCGGAGTTTGCCGCCGTTGCGCTTATCGAAGCGCTGACACAGCTTATCGCCCTTCCTTGTATATTTATCTGCGCGGGCACTGCTTTAAACTCCGTCATTCTTATTGTAAGAGCGGAGCCGGTGGATATACCCCCGGTCGTTCCGTTTGCAGTTGCCGCCGCTGCCGCCGCAGCCGTATATCTTGCGTGCGGAAAAATAACCGCTTATATAAGTGCATGTATCGGGAGCGGTATTACCGGCGAGGCGCACCGTATGATAACAGCAGCCGCGGCAAAACGCGGCGAAGACACCGACGGAGCAGAGGCCTTCGGGTCGGAGCTGGCTGATATTTACGGAGCCGCGAAGATGCCGGAGGAGCTCACGGAAGCGCGCCGGCGCCTGCTTAAGCGTATCTCGTCCGTCGCCGCCTACTGCATTATTACCCTGTATGCAGACCCGCTTATCGGCGGAATATGGCTGGGTATCGGCGCACTTGCGCTTATTATAAACAGAAACAATAAACACCCGGTGCTGTTCGCACTGCTGTATAATATGATATTCAAGCTGCTGTTCATATGGCCGATGCTGGTGCTTGCGATTATCGGCATGAACAGCTGGGCTTCGGCGCTGTGTTCAATCGCTCCGTTCCTTATATCCTGGGAAACGGAGCATATATCAGCCGAGGCCCAGGAGACGAGCGCCGCCCGTTTACGCCTGCGCTCAATGGCTCTGAGCGACTACATATACGAAGACAGAATAAAAACCGGAGGCAACGAATGAAACTGAATTACAAGCGCACGATATGCGTCGGATTCGCATTCTTCCTTATCTGCACCTTCTGGCAGGCATACGACACAATAATACCGAAGATACTGACCGACAGATTCGGTATGTCCCAGACCCTTTCGGGCGTAATAATGGCGCTGGACAACATTCTTGCGCTGTTTATGCTTCCGTTGTTCGGAGTGCTGTCCGACAGATGCCGCAGCCGTCTGGGAAGGCGCACGCCGTACATTCTGTTCGGAACGGTTATGGCGGTTATTGCTTTTATTGCGCTTTCCTTTGTGGACTCTGTACAGCTTAAAAAAATCGAAGCCGTGACCGACCTTAACGATGCCGGGGTGCGCGGGCTTCTTTACGATTACGATTATGCCGGAGCGCTGGTAACCCCGGACGGAGAAGAATTCGTGCTTTCCGAAAAGTTTACCGCAGAGCAGTTTGCGGCAATACCCTCCGCAGACGATACCGGAGCCACTACGGATGAATACACCGATTACGTCGTGCCTGCAAGGCAGGCGTATATCCGGCAGGAGATAACCGAAAACAATCCGTCGGTACTCATATTCTTTATTGCACTTCTGCTCGTAGTGCTGGTCTCGATGGCGACCTTCCGCACCCCGGCGGTCGCGCTTATGCCGGACGTTACCGTAAAGCCGCTAAGGTCCAAAGCGAATGCGGTTATAAACCTTATGGGCACAATAGGAGGTTCGCTGGTACTCGGACTGGGAATTGTGCTTAAGACGGGCAAAACCGCAAATACGTTTATGAGTTATACCGGTTATTTCTGCATAGTGTCGGGAATAATGATTGTATGTCTGTTTATATTCATGCTGACCGTGCGCGAAAAGAAGTTCGTGCGCGAGATGGAGGAGACGACCGAGAAATACGGGCTCGAGGAGATAAACGGTACGGAATACGATAATCCCGCCGCCGTAAAGCTTCCGAGGGCAGAGATGATCTCTCTTGTGCTCATACTCGCTTCGGTCGTGTTCTGGTTCTTCGGTTATAACGCAGTAACGAGCAAGTACTCGGTCTATGCCGGAAACGTACTCAATCTCGATTATAACAGCACGCTGCTGGTCGCCAACATTGCGGCGCTGATATCGTATCTTCCGGTCGGTTTTATCGCGACAAAGATCGGCCGCAAAAAGACGATACTGGCCGGAGTTCTGATGCTCGGAGCTTCCTTCCTTACGGCTTCGTTTCTCGATAACGGCACTCCGCTCCCGGTTATGATGTGCATATTCGCACTCGCCGGAATCGGCTGGGCTACGATAAACGTAAACTCCTTCCCTATGGTTGTCGAGCTTGCGCGCGGCGGAAACGTCGGTCGGTACACCGGATTCTACTACACCGCGAGCATGGCGGCGCAAACGCTTACCCCGATAGTGTCGGGCTTCCTTATGGATTCGTTCAGCATGAAGGCACTGTTCCCGTATGCCACGGTTTTCGTCGCAATGGCATTCGTAACAATGCTGTTCGTTCGGCACGGTGATTCGGTACCGGCAAAGAAAACCGACGTAACCGAGTATATACCCGAAGCCGATTGACAAAATGGTTTTCTTCTGTATTGCCGTTTTTTCGGTGTCGGCGTGGTTGTTTCTGCTGTTCCCGAGGGTTATCCGCAAGGCGGATATGCGCCCGTTTCTGCGCCCGTTTGCACACCGGGGGCTTCACGGCGACGGTATACCCGAAAACTCTGTACCCGCATTTTCCGCCGCTGCGGAGGCGGGCTACGGAATCGAGCTGGATATACGCCTCACGGCAGACGGAAAAGTCGTTGTATTTCACGATTCCACCCTTGACAGAGTATGCGGAGCGGCTGGAAGCGTTGAAAAAAGCGATTACGCAGATCTGCTGCGTCTCGGGCTTTCCGGCACCGGGGAGCATATACCACTGCTCGCAGAGGTGCTGGAAACGGTAAACGGCAAAGTGCCGCTTATGATTGAGCTTAAGGGCGAGACCGTGCGCGACACCCGTCTGTGCAGTGCAGCGTACGAGCTGCTTAAATCCTACGGCGGAGATTACTGTATTGAATCCTTCAATCCGTTTCTGCTCAGAGAATACGGCAGGCTCGACCGCCGGACAGCCCGGGGAATACTTTCCAGCGATTTTCTGCGGGACGGTGTAAAAAATAACCTTCCGTTGTATTTTTTCTCCTCGCGGCTGCTTATGAACTTTATCTGCCGTCCGGATTTCATTTCGTATTCGCGTGATTATCCGCGCTTCTATCCGCACCGCATCTGCCGTCTGCTCGGTGCCCGAACCGCCTGCTGGACATCACGCGGTCAGCGCGAAATCGCAGAGGATACCCGCCGGTTCGATATTGTTATATTCGAGCTTGGCTCCGATTCATAGTTATATTGCACAAATTTTCTCGCTTTAATTTGTGAATGTTAAACAAATTTAATCTTGCTTTTTCTTTCCGGAACGCTATAATATAGGCGTAACAAGAAAGGAGGTGCAAGATACCATGACCTGTAACAAGAAGTTTA